>JAQTNI010000007.1 GCA_028713935.1 Candidatus Iainarchaeum sp. | reverse complement strand
CCGCTCGGCTGGCAAACGCCAGCCAGCGTTTACTTCAACAAAAAGTATTTTAACAAGAAGCAATTATGTATTCAAAAGCGGACAAATGTTCGGCTAACAAAACGGACAAATGTCTGACTACTCTACATCTATGGACAGTTTTCGCAACAATGTTGGATACCTGTGTGAAAAAAGCCCCAAAAATGGCTTGTTAAAGGGCTTAATTTTTGAATGAGTTCCTTCCCTAAAAAAAGCTTCTGTTGCAACATAATATTTTGTTGAAAACCTTCCAGGAACTGATACAAGTCCCTGATGAGGCACATTAAACCCAAGTTTTCTTAAATCGCGGGCAATTGAAATTAATTCCCTTGCATCAACCAAACCGGCTTTGGAAACAGGCCTTAGAAAAACCTTTGTTGCCTTCACGCCTGCTTCTCTTTTCCAATAAACTTTTCCGACACGATACAAAGAAAATTTTTTTGTGAGGCCCTCAGGCGAATATGGCATATGCGCCTTTGTCAGTCCTGGAAAAACTGGCCTGCCAACCCTGACCCGTAAAACATCATTTTCATTTAACAGTTTCCTTTGCTTCATAATCAATAACTAAAATCAAGCTAAGGGCATTTATTTTTATCGACAATAAAATAAACGCCTTCTGGCGGCTTCAGCGGAAAACCAATTTAAAAGAATTCCTGCAGGCTTTTTTGCGGGCTTTCTTCGAGAGGCCTTGCGGGAATGCCAAGGCGCCTCTGCACGTATCCTGCAAATTCCCTTGAATGGCCATGCATTGTGAAAACCTGTTTTGGCTTTGCCTCTTTAACATACACCAATAATTGCTCAAAGTCAGCATGGTCTGACAATGGAAAAATTTTGCTGTAATTTCCGCGGTTCTGCCAGCCAGTTGCAAAAGCCGAAAAGATTTTTTTGTGCAGTGTTTCTTCAAGGATATTCAAAAGTTCAGGCTTTGCAAGAGAAGGCGGCATTATCAGGACATTGGAATCTTTCAGGTTATGGTCAAGCTTCAGATAATCCCCAAGCTTTACCCCGAAGCTTTCGTAAACCTTGTTGTTTTTGAAAATGCTTTCGTGCACAACAGGGCTTATTCCTGCAAGCTGTGTGCATACAGCAGTTAGCTCCTGTGCCTTTCCAAGGGAATAACCTGCTAAAACCACAAAAGATTTTTTTGTTTTGTCAAGAATCCATTTTGCAATTTCCTCATAAACGGCTTTTCTTTCCGGGAATTTATAGCAGGGCAGGCCAAAAGTGCTTTCAATCACAAGCGAATCACAGGGAAGAATTTCAGCTTTTTTTTGCACAAGCGAGTCCTGCAATTTGAAGTCGGAAGTGATTGCAACTGTTTTTTCCTTTCCTTCAACCAAAACCTGGCTGCTTCCCAGAATATGCCCTGAATTGTGCAGGGAAATTTCTCCAAATGGCATTGAAAATTTTTGCTTGAATTCTTTTGCCTTTGCATTGGCAACTTTTTCATAGCGCGATTCTATAAGGGAATGGGTCTGCCTTGAAAAAAAGAAATTTGATTTTGAATTCAGGCAGACATGGTCAGCATGGGCATGGGTAATAATGACATTTTCAAATCCGTTTGCCCTGCCTGGGTCAATTGCAAAATTTTTTTCAAAAACAAGGCCGTTCTCAAAAGAAAAATTCATGTATCAAATAGGCAGACTAAAAATTTAAAGCTATGCAAAAAAAAGCAGTTTTGATGACCTGTTTACCACACAAGTTAGGATTTCTTTCTTTTGGCAGCTTACATTTTCTTTCTTTTTTACCTTGCAAAAGCCTTGCTTTTGCGAGGCCACAAAAAGCTTTGCTTTTTATGGAAGAAAGAAAAGGCAGAATTAAAAAGGAAAACACGCATTATTTATAGTGAGAAAAAATGGCTTTTTATGGATCCCAAGAAATGGTTGCCGAGCAGAAACTTGGCGGTTACATTGATGAATGCTCAAAAAAAACAGCGGAACTTGGCAGTTTTGTTTCCAATGCTGACTGGGGAAGCCTTGACAGGATTGTCCTTGTGAACCTGCTTGAAAAATCCATTTCAGGGCTTGGAGAAATGCATGAAACAATTTTAAAAATTCGGGGAGAAACAGAAAAGCATTCCCTGGAAAATGCGCCTGACTGCGCAGAACTTGCAGATGATTTTGAAAAAACAATTGCTGTCCTGAAAAGAAACCTTGGCCTTGAACAGGGCAAAAACAGCCATGCAAAAGAAATAAATGTCCTGCACAAGGACACAAACCCGGAACTTTACGCGTCACTGCAGCACAAGGTTCTTTCCCTTGCCTTAAAAACAAGGCATTTGAACGAAAGGCTCTTGATTTTTGCAAGAAAACGCTCTGCCTCGCCTTTGCCTGAAAAAAGCACTGGCAAGCAGATAATGGATCTCCTGGAAAAAAAAGAGGATGAATTGCAGGATTTGCGCGAAAAATATTCCCAGATAAGAAGAAAATCCCACATGGGTCTCATAGAGGAAAACACTTCTGTTGACCTTGAAACAGACATTTCCGCTTTGGAAAAAACAATTGCCACAAACAACTCTGTTTTTGAACAGCACATTTCAAGCATGGCAAGGCAGGTCGAGCAGATGCAAGGCTCTTTTCTGGCCGCAAAGGAAAGGTTTTCAGGCGTAAAAGAAATCCTTGACAGGTATTCCTCGAAAAACACTGAGCTTTTAAAAATCCTGAAAAAAGAAAGGGATTATTCAAAAAAAATTTTGTTGGACGTGGAAAACGAAACAATGCAGTTGAGGAACAGTTACACAAGGGAACTCCTGAATCTCCAGGAAGCAAAGCTGGCTGCAAAAAAAGAAGCCGAGGAAAAGCTTGGCAAAAAAATAGCTTTTTTGCAGAAAGAGCTTGCTGAAAAAAACGACTTAATGAAAAGATTCAGGGCAATTGCGGAAGACAAAATTGAAAAAGAAAAGAAAAGCGAAGAGCAGATAAAACAGCTCCGCTTGCTGTTAAAAGCAAAGGAAAAGCACGATGCAGTGAAAAAAAACTTTGAAAGAAAAACAAAAGGAAAATAACCAGGTCATTTCGGCTCAAACAATTCCGGCTTGTACAAATAGTCAATTATGAATTCGCACCATTTTTTTGCAAGCTCTTCTTTTTCGTTTTTTTCGCTGCCCTGGAACAGGTCAAGGCTTTTTTTCTTTATTATTTTTATTATTTTTTTTCCAGTCTGAAGCTCAACATCAACAAGCTTTGACAAGAGCAATTCCGCCCTGAAATCAAGTTTTTTGCAGGCGGAAAAAACAAAAACAAGCTCTGATTCCTCTGATTCAATCGCTTCCTTTGCCTTTGCGGGAATATCCTCGGGAAAAGGAACAAAAAAAATTTCCGTTTCAATGTCTGCAATTTTTTCCGCAAGCAATTCGGAAAGCTCTGGAAAAAAATTTATCCTTGTTTTTGAATCAGAAATAAGGGAAACCTTCATAATGCCTGCACCGAAACAATATAAGCCTTTTCTTGAACATTGTAAAAACCAAAAGGTTTTTACGATGCCTCGCAAAGCAATGCTTTGCAAGGAAGAAAAGCCTTGGGAAAAGAAGCGTTTTTCTGCGAAAAACGCGAAAGCTTTACAAACACACTTCCTGCCTTGTTCGGGAAAAGAACACACAGTGCCCTACCGAAACAATATTAAACACTAAATTAATTATACATATAACCAATAAAAACCATTGTTTTTCAAGACAAAAGGGTGTTTTTTCTGCCTGACGGATTTGACAAGTTTGATGCGCCTTCTTACAGCGGTGATGATGTTCTGCTGGAACAATCCTCCATAATGGGCAGGATTACCCCGATCACTGGCGCGCTGAAAAAAAACGCAAAGGCGATAATTGCAATAATAATTATTATTGTGCTTGCATATTTTTTGTACGATTTTTTTATTGGGTCATACAGGGCAATTGATTTTTCCCTGAAAAACACTGAAGGCGAAAGCCTTTCGGCAAGCTCCTTCAAGATTTTTGATTTGGCTGGAAACAAGCTTTTTGAAACAAGCGGAAGCAGGTCTTTTTCCGCAAAACTAAAGCCGGGAGAATACAAAATAGAGGCAAAAGCAGGCCCGGATTACTCTGTTATAAGTGAAAACCTGTCTGTTTCCGAAGCATCCTCGGAAACACTGGAATTTGAAAAAAATATTAACGCATCAATAAAAGGATTAAAAGAAAATTTTCCAAAAGCGCTTGTAGCGGGCCAGACAGCGGAATTCCAGGTTACTGTTGTGAACAACGGCTCGGAAGCGCAGCAGATAGAATTTGTTGCAAGCAAAGAGCTTGACAAAATAAGCCTGCAAATCCCTGCTATGCAGGTGGGCGCAAAAAACTCGGAAAATGCAACTGTGACTGTTTCAGTGCCTGACAGCATAAAAATAACAAACCAGGAGCTTGGCGATGCAATTGGCGGGAACATAAGGATAAAATACACAAACACAAAGGAAAACATTCCTGCGGATGCAAGGCTTTTCCCAAAGCCAATTCTTAAATTTTCCCCTTCAAACCTGAGCATTAGCGGCAATGCCGGCGAAACAGTCATAAAAGAATTTTCAATAACAAATGACAGCCCATTCACTGTTTACGGCTTAAAGCTCAGCTTTGAAATAACAAGCATTTCAAAGAATTCTGAAGAAGAAATTCTTTCCAAAATACAATTTACTGAAGGGACTGAATTTGATTCCATTGGAGGCAAAAAAACCAGTGAAAAAAAAATTGAAAACAAGATAAGGTTTGACATTCCCATAACCGCAAAAAAAGAGCAAATGACAGCAGTGATTATAGCAGAAAGCCCAATGTTGCCCTCGCCTGAAAGATGGGATGCAATCCTTGAAATAGAAAGCGAAGCACAATTCGGAATTGCATTAACGCCTGCTTCAAAAACAAACAGCGTGAACTTCCTTGAAAGTTCCGGAAAATACGAAAAAAAATCTTCTTCAATAAGAATCCAGAACACTGGAAAAATGGATTTAAGCAATATAAGAGTAAAAACAAAAAATGATTCCGAATGCGATGCAAGCTGGCTCAAATTCAAATCCAGTGAAATACCCTTTCTTGCAAAAGGCGCAAGCGAAACTCTCCCCATAGAAATCAGCGCGCCCCTATACGCGCAAAACAACACAGTAATGAACTGCAAAATCCGCTACTGGTATGACAATCCAATAGAATCCGGAAGCCAGGTTGACAGCGAAATGAGCGGCTGGATTGAAATAACAGCAAAACGCACAGCCTAAAAAAAGCCCTCTGCTATTTGCACTCTATTGAACCAGCACTAGAAACCGCTTGTAACTATTTCATTGACTGATAATTTTTTTAAAAATATCGTCATCTATATTTCCGCCGCTTATAACAACAACAGTAGTTTTATTTTTGAAACGCTTTTTATTCTCCAATATTGCTGCAAGCCCTACTGCCCCGGCGCCTTCAGAAATTTCCTTTTGGTTTTCCCAGAGCATTTTTATGGCTTTTTGAATTGTTGTTTCATTCACTAATATAATCTCATCCACATATTTTTGGCATATTTCGAAGGTGACTGAACCTTTTTCAATTCCTCCAGAAAGACCATCCGCTATGGAGTTTTTTATTGCCACATCCACTATTTTTCCCGCTTTAAGTGATTTATACATTACGGGGGAAGCATTAGATTGAACCCCGATAAGTTTGATAGTCGGATTCTTATTTTTAACCGCAATTCCAATTCCTGAAATTAAACCTCCACCACCAACTGGAACTAAAATCACATCAATCTTTGGTAAATCCTCTAATATTTCCAACCCAATTGTCCCCTGACCCGCAATGACAAGTTTATCATTATAAGGGGAGATATACGTCCTGTTTTCTTCTTCAGCAATGGAAATTGCCTTTTGCTCAGCCTCATCATAAGTTTTCCCATACAACAATAGCTTGACCTCATGAATCTTTATCTTGTCTATCTTCTTTTGGGGCGTTGTTTTTGGGACAACAATCTTTGCACTTAAACCCAATTTTTCCGCGCATATGGCAACTGCCTGTGCATGATTCCCAGCAGACGCGGTTATAACCCCTTTTGCTTTATCCTCTTCAGTCAACTGGAGCATCTTATTTAATGCTCCTCGAATCTTGAATGAAGCAGTAATCTGGTGATTCTCTAGCTTTAGGTAAACGTTTCCCCCACAAAACAAACTGAAGAAATTTGAGTGCTTTAAAGGAGTCTTTTTGATATGCTGTTTTATCCTGCAATGTGCATTTTGTATATCGCTCATATTCATAATATTCATCTCTCACTTTGCCTAATAAATTTGTTTAACATGTGAAGCCGCAGGGGAGATTTGAACTCCCAACCGCCGGTTTACGAAACCGGAGCAATAACCGTTATGCTACTGCGGCAGCTTTTCTTTGCAGAGCAAAGAAAACCTGGGAAAAGAAACAAAATCGCTTCGCGATTTTGGAGTTCGCTCCGCTAACATAAAAAATTTGTGGCGTTAAATATTTAAACAAAGAAACCCCTGTTCTTTTTATGAAAAAGGTTTTTTCACTGCAGATTCTGCTTATCTGCATTATTGTGCTTCTTGGCTGCGCACAGCCTGTGGCGCCTGATGATACTGCTGGCCTGAAGGATTGCGGAACAAACAAGGAATGCATTTCTGATGCAACAAAACAATGCGAAAAGGCTTTTGCTGTTATAACTGAAAAAAGCCAGAGCCCGGAAGCTGACATAGGCCTGAAAATTTCAATTTTTGGTTTGGATGGGGAGAATTGCAAAATAAGTTATAAAATGGAAAAAATAACTGTTGACCCGAAAAGCAAGGACGCCGCTATTGCACAGGTAATGGCAGTGATGCTTCAGGGCAAGAGCATGGCCTGCCTTGTTCCAAAAGAAGAATTGGGAAATTATGATGCTTTTGGGGCAGCACAGGTAAAAGATTTGAAGAAACAGTGCACAGGGCCTCTTGTTGATGCATTGCTGAATGTAGTGCCAAACAGGTAATCCGGAATCAGGCTTGTTCAAAGCTTTTTTTTCCTGTTTTCAAATGCCAGAGAATTTCAGGCAAAGAATCTATTTTCACTCTTTTTTGCTGCATTGAATTTCTTTCACGCAGGGTAACGGAATTGTCTTTCAGGGAATCATAATCAATTGTAATTGCAAAAGGAACACCGATTTCATCAATTTTCGCATAGCGCTTTCCAATGCTTGCCTTTTCCTCAAACAGGACATCAAAATCAAAAGAATTCAGTTGCCTGAAAATTTCCATTGCTTTTTCAAGCAAGCCGTCTTTTTTCACAAGCGGAAAAATTCCTGCAAGGTAAGGGGAGATCCTCGCGGGCAGGTTCAAAAAAATCCTTTCTTCGGGGCCTCTTTTTTCCTTCTTAAAAGCAAGGTCAAGCGCAACATAAAAAGCCCTGTCTATGCCTGCTGAAAGCTCAAAAACATGCGGCAAAACTTTTTCATTGTTGTCTGTTACAACCATGTCCTGCTTGCTTTGTTTTCCATGCCCTTTCAAATCATGGTCTGTCCTGTAATTGCAGGCCATTAATTCTATCCAGCCCAAATCTGTTTCAACTTCAAAATCCCATGTTTCGGAAGCATAAAAAGCCCTTTCATCCTTGGCAAGCTGCCTGAACCGCATTTTTTCATCAGGAATGTTCAATTTTGAATAAAACTGCTGCGCTCTTGCAAGGAAATAAGCAACCAATTTTCCCGAAACAATTTTTTTTTCAGCCGCCTCTTTGCACGAAATTTTTTTAACTCCCTTTTCCTTCAAAAGAAACAAATTCAATTTGAAATTTTCTATTTCGGAAAAATTTTCAATTTCATTAATCCTGTGGGGATTGAAAAAAATTTCTATTTCCATCTGGCCGAATTCACGCTGCCTCAAAAGAGTATTTCTGGGCGCAATTTCATTCCTGAAAGAACTGCCAGCCTGCGCAATTCCAAGAGGCAAAGAATTCGCCATTGTCCGATAAATTCTTTTAAAATCAAGGAAAATGCTCTGGCAGGTTTCAGGCCTCAAATAAGAAACCTGATTGCCAGTAGCGCCAATGTCAACTTTCATCATCATATTGAATTTTTTTACCTCTGCAAAATCCTTGCCCTTGCATTTCGGGCATTCAATTCCATGCGCCTTAATCATTCTATCCAGTTCAGTTGTGGCAAGAGACTCAGGAACAACTTCCTTTGTTTTTTCCGAAAGCAGAGAATCAGCCCTATGCAAAGAACTGCATTTTTTGCACTGCACAACAGGATCGGAAAAAGAAGCAATATGCCCTGATGCCTTGAAAACATCTTCAGGCAAAATCTGTGCACCGGAAATTTCAATGAAGCCTTCTTTCTCAACAAGCTCTTTTCTCCACAAATCAACAATTTTCCTGCGGATTTTTTCTCCAGCATCAGCAAACTCCCAGAAGCCGCCCGGAGCATTGGAATAAATCTCCGCAGCAGGGTAAAACAAGGCCCTTCTCAAAGCCAAATTGTTGATTTCCTCTTTCGGCATAGGAACAATTAATTCTGAAAGGTTTTTTAAAAGATTTTTTAGAGAATATACTGGCAATGAGCTGGGTTTTGTTTGCAGTTTTGGCTGCATTGATTTTTGCGGTTGTAAATACAATTGACAAGTTTATTCTCACAAAATGGGTTAGAAACCCACTAATCAATGTTTCAATTCTTGGAATAGTCGGCCTGATTGCAAGTGCAGTAATTTTTTTAACACAAGGCTTTGCAAGCTTCTCCCTGTTTAATATTGGCCTAGCAATTATTTCAGGTTTTCTGTATTTTTTGGGAAATGCACTATATTTCAAGGCAGTGCAGTTCGAGGAAATATCCAGAATAGTGCCGATTTTTTACCTGTCGCCTTTTTTTGTTCTGGTCATTGCATCTGTTTTTTTGAATGAGGTTCTTGCCCCAATAAAATATTTTGGCATTATCCTCCTGATTGCCGGGGCTGTTTTGATTTCCTCCAAAAGCATTACAAAAATCCGGCTTGGAAAACCAGCATTGATCGCTATTCTCTCTGCCTTTGTTTTTGCAGTTGAATTAGTGGTAATAAAGTATCTTCTTTCCTTTGCTGATTTCTGGACAGTGTTTTCATTCGAAAGAATAGGCGCATTTATTGCAATAATACCGATGATTTATTTTTGCTTGCCAAGTTTTGTTTCAACTTTGAAGGAGCACGGAAAAAAGCCTTTTGCTGCAATTGCATTAAATGAGTCTTTGAATCTTACGGGAGTGCTGTTTATCATAATTGCCACTTCAATTGGCTTTGTAACGCTGGTAAATGCACTGAGCTCAATACAGCCGCTCTTCGTCCTGCTGATAACAATAACACTCAGCATGTTTTTTCCAAGAATTCTAAAAGAGGAGATTGGAAAATCCACAATCCTGCAGAAATTTTTTGCAATAATCCTAATGCTTATTGGTGCGGCACTGATAACCTGACTTGCTCAAGAAACCAAATTGTTTGCCAAGAAAAAACCCTTTAAAAACCAATTGCTGTTCAATGAATTTATGGAATATTTGAGTGCTAACCAAATAATTTTAATCAATCAGGAAATTGTTTCTGTTTTTGGCGAGCCTTTTGCAATACGGGATTTTGGCGCATTATTTTTGATAGCTGAAACTGTCAAAAAAAAGTTTAATTTTGAAAACAAAAAAGATGCCATTGCAAACAAAGCCGCTTTTTTGATTTGGGAAATAACAGACAGGCATATCTTTGCAGAAGGCAACAAGAGAACAGGGCTTATTGCGGGATTAACCTTCCTTAAAATAAATGGGTTTACTTTGAATCCAAAAAAATTAAATCAGGAAAAATTAAGCGAACTTGAATGGGCCGTTGCAAAAAAAGAAATAAGAATCAAAAGATTGGTCAAAATAATAAAAGAAAGCTTAAGCTAATTTTTTTAGTGCAGGCATGTTCTTTTTTATCAGTTGCTTGACAATTCCTCTAATCTTAGATTTCGCCATAAATACGTTGTTCAAAAAACCTTTTTTAAACCAATTGCTGTTCAATTGGATTATGAACCGGATAGAAGAACTGCGCAAAAAGCTCATCAAGAAAACCCGCGAAAAGGTTGAAGAAAAATACTCTGGAGAAGAAGAGCACATAATCAGGGCAGTCAATGCACTGCAGGATTTGGACGAAATTTTTAACCTTCTTTCAGAGCACTGCGCAGAATGGTATTCATCGCATTTTCCAGAGCTTGGAAGGGCATTGCAAAATCCCGAGGCTTTTTTGAAGCTTATTTATTTTGTCGGGGAAAAAGAAAAATTCTCTGAAAAAGCAATTGCGGACATAATCAAGGAACCTGCAACAGCAAAGCTTGTTATTGAAAAAGCAAAAAAAAGCATGGGCTCTAAAATTCCGGAAACAGCAATGGCGGAAATCAAAATGCTCGCCTTGAATGCTTTAAACATCAGGGAACAAAGAAATTCGCTTGAAAAATTTTTAACAGAAGAAATGCAGAAAAAAGCCCCGAATTTCTCGCAAATCTGCGGCTCTGTTTTGGGGGCAAAAATGCTCAAAGAGGCAGGAAGCCTGCGCAGGCTTGCATTAATGCCTTCTTCCACAATACAGATTCTTGGGGCAAAAAAAGCCTTTTTCAGGCATGTGAAAAACCCAAATGCAAAAACACCAAAATACGGCCTCTTGTTCCAGCACCCAATGGTGAAACAGGCTTCTTTTGAAAACAAGGGAAAACTGGCTCGTTCCCTTGCAGGAAAAATTTCCATTGCAATAAAAATGGACTTTTTTGGAAAAAAAGAAATCGCAAAAGAACTGCAAAAAGGCCTCGATGAAAGGGCAAAACAACTGCAAAAGCAAAAGTGAATTTGTATCAAAAGGATGTTTCTATTGAGGCAATAAAAATGCCCGCATCCTTCCGAAGCTCTTTTTTTAATGCCTTAAAAACAATTTTGTCATCAATTGCCCCATACTGGTGAGCCAAAAAGTTCCGCATTCCCTTTGCCTCTTTCAAGCGAGTCGCCAGTGGAGCATCAATTATTTTTGCCTTGCAAAGAATGTCAAAAGCTTCCTTGTCCTCTTCCGGAGTTTGCAATCCTTTTTCACGGATAACCAAAAAAGCCAGGTCAACAATTGCCTCAACAATTTTTTCAAAATAACGCTCGCAAGCCGCCTTTGATTTCAAATCAAAAGAATATTCCCTAAAAGAAGAGGGCAAAATTTCTGAAAGTTCTTCAAGATAATTTTCTATTTCACGGATTTTGTCCTGAATGCGGGCGTTCATATAAAACTTTTCCCTTTGCAAGAATTTCTTTTTGAATCTTTGAAGGGAGAACATTAAAAACCTGCACATCAATTCGTTGATTGGCGATGCCCAGGATTTCCTTGCGGAACAAATTGGCCTCCTCTTTGGAAATTTTATTGAATTCCACGCAAATATCAATGTCAGAACGCAAGGACAGCTTGTTTTCAACAGCAGAGCCAAACAAAAAAATTTTCTTTATGCTGGGCGAAAACCCGCTTTTCAAAATAGTTTGAAGCGCTTCATCAACCCAGCGCTTTATTTCACTGCTTTTTTTCAGGGAAAATTCAGGTTCAAAACCAGCCAAGGCGGAAATTGCCTTCAGTTTGCGCCGAATATCCCTTGACAGCCTGTTCTTCTCTGATTGTGTCAAAGGCACGCCCAATAACTGCTTTTCAATAATAACCAGCTCGCGCTCTCCAAACAGCTTTCTCACATCAGGATTTGACTTCAAGACAGACAAAAAACCCATTCAAAAACCATAACCCTATTAATGGTTATTATAACTATTATTATGGTTATTTTTTAAATATTTTGTGTACAAAGTGCTCTGCAAAATGTTGCAAAATTGGAGGTTACATTTTTATAACAGTGCCTTCTTGGCATTATCCAAAGCACGAATATCCCATAGACTTATGGCGGATAGGGCCAAAAACACTTTCTTCCTTTTTTCCCAGAGAGTATTTTGAAACAACTGCGCTTGAAACAGAAGGAAACAAAAAAGTTCCAAGAAGAACCCTTATATTGGTTAAAAAACTCAATAAAGTAAAAACAATTTATGATATTCCAAAAGGCGGTAAAACCAACTGGCAAACTGGCCTTACTGTGTTTGTATAAGCGAAAACAAGGAACGGGTTTTTTCAGGAATTTTTAAGTCATTGACAGAATATGTTTTTATACTGCTGCAAAGACAGTTATTTAGGTGTTGTAAATGGAAACTGTGACAATGGAACTGATTTACAAGGAAATTAAAAGCCTGAAAAATGAAATTGAAACAGTAAAGCATGCCCTTATTCCTGAAGAAAAAGTTTCTGCTAAAGAATTAAGTGAGATTAGAAAAATAAAGAAAGAAATGGAATCTGGCAGGGAAAAAACTTTCAGAGAAGTTTTTTGCTGAAATTACGGTGGTCTGCTTGTTTGAAGTAAGGTTCAGCAACAAAGCTGAAAAATTTCTCAAAAAATGTGATGGAAAAATAAGGGCAAGGCTGAATGAGCTCTTTTTAAAGCTGGGCCAGAATCCTGTGCCTGCAAAAGAATTTGATCTTAGGAAGATTGCCGGAGAGACAGACACATATCGAATAAGATTGTCGCGCTATCGGGCCACTTATTGTGTATATTGGGAACAAAAAATAATCAGAGTTTTAAAAATAGAAAGAAGAAAAGAAAACACTTACAAAAATATCTAATCCTAAGAAAGTGGACTTTAATGAAACAAATTTTTTCAGGAATTTTTGAATCCAATGGAAAGATTTTCACCAAGAACCTTGTGCCTGGCAAAAAAGTTTATGGCGAGGCCCTTGTTGTTGAAAATGGCCTTGAATACAGGGAGTGGGTTCCCTGGCGCTCAAAGCTCTGTGCGGGAATAAAAAATAGCCTGAAAAACATTCCCCTGAAAGAAGGCGGAAATGTTTTGTACCTTGGCTCTGCTGAAGGCACTACCCCAAGCCATGTTTCCGATATTATTGGGGAAAATGGGCTTTTGTTTGGAGTCGATATTGCGGAAAAAGTAATGAGAAAATTTGTTGAATTGTGCGAATTGCGCAAAAACATGCTTCCAATCCTTGCCGATGCTGGCAAGCCTGAAACCTATGCAGAAGAGCTTGAAGAAACAAAAATTGAATTGCTTTACCAGGATATTTCACAAAAAAACCAGGCTGAAATTTTCAACAAGAACGCGGAATTGTTCCTGAAAAAAGGAAAATTTGGCATTATTGTAATAAAGGCAAAAAGCATTTCTCAATCGGAAAAGCCTGAAAAAATTTTTGCGGAAGAAAAAAAAGAGTTGGAAAAACAATTCAATGTTTTGCAGCAGGTAAATCTTGCCCCGTTTGAAAAACACCATTGCATTTTTTTATGTGAGAAAAAATGATTTTTGAAATGCGCAGGCAATTCATTCACCTGCTTTTTGGAAGCATTTTCATTGCACTTCTCGTGCTTCTAGGAAGCGAGGCAACTTTTGAAATACTGCTCGCCTGCCTGCTTGCAGGCATAACAATTTCCCTTGCAATAAAGCATGGAATAAAAATTCCTGTTTTTTCCAAAATTGTTGAAAAAGTTGAAAGGGAACACGAAAAAGAATGGCCTGGGCAGGGCGCAATTTTTTTCTTTCTGGCTGCAATAATAATCCTGTTTTTCTTCAGGAACCCGCTTATTGCAATCGGGGCTCTCTGCGCACTAATCTTCGGAGACAGCGCTTCAACAATAATTGGAATAAAATTCGGAAAACACAGGCTTGCCGGGAAAAGAACACTTGAAGGAACAATCGCTGGAATTCTGGCCTCGCTGCCGTTCCTTGCTGTGCTGTTCCCATTGCCAATTGCAATTGCAACAGTGATAATTGCAATGCTTGCAGAGCTCCTGCCGATTAATGACAATTTCACGATTCCGATTGCAGCCGCAATAACACTTACAATATTGACAACAGTTTTATGAAAAGAAAGAAATATATTGTTGAATATCCACAGATAACTATGGTGATAAAGAATGTCAAGAAACATGAGAAGACCAACTACAGCAAAGTTGTGGGCACTTATCAAAGGCCCGCGTTTCGCACCAGGCTTTAGAAGAGTACTTACGCCTGAACAAATAGCGATTGTCAGAAAACCACTTCCGCCATCTGTTATGCGCGCACTAAGGTCTGCTGCAAAACCAAGGGCTAGACGAAGAAAAGTATCAAAATAATGGATTAACAGATATTGCTTATTCGTCTGCGGGCACAAAGGCTCCATTTCAGCATAAACCGCAGAATTCTCGGCTCTTAACAATACTGGATTGACTTAAAATGCCAAAATGCAAATTTTGCGAAATAATTGAAGGCAAAACTTTGGATTATATTGTCTGGGAAAATTCCAATTTTATTGCACTGCTTGATATTGCGCCTGCAAAGCCTGGGCACTTGATGATAATTCCAAAGCAGCACACAGAAGACATATTTGATTTAGATGAACAATTGTATGAAGCTCTTTTTCAGTCTGCAAAAAAATTATCCAAACCATTGAACTACGGCGGGCTAAAGCCCGCCGAGTCGTGAGTCCGGCAGTCTAGTTGAAGTGCATTAGTGTTGTTTGCTCTGATACTGTGTTTGTTTTTTTCCAGTGTTTTTGCTGGCTTTCTATTACATATTTTCTCATTGCTTGCACAGTTACTGCTCCTACCGTGCGATAGAAATATCCACCTGTCCAAAAAGCATTGCCCCACAAGTATTTTTGCAGTCGCTCAGGATACGCTTTTCTGAGTGCATGAGAAACCGCGCCTTTGAATCTTCGCGCCAACTCCACTATGCTGTAGTTTTTCCAGTTTTTAACAAACAGATGCGCATGGTCTGGGCCAAAACCGATTCCAGACAAAACAACTTTGAGTTGTGCCGCTACTCCTTGAAAGGCCAGTTCACAGGCTTTTCTCACAACTTCATCTTCAAAAACAGGCTTCCTGTATTTTGGAGTGAACTGCAAATGCAGATTTGACTCTCCAACACAATGCGCAGATTCAAACAAAGTAAAACTAGCCATACAAAACACTTCCTGCAAGAAACAGAAACCTTTTTGAAAGCTTCCGCTATACAAAATAGATTGTAAAGCGCTTCCGCCGAAGGCGGACGCGCCACTGTCGTTTCTTGCAATAAAAACAACAGTTAAATTGTAGAAAAAGACCGCGATTCATCCATACGCTAAAGCGTATCAGGGGTTCTCGCGGAAGGCACTAAAAAAAGCCATGAATGCAAAGAGAATTGGCATGGTTATAGTCGGATTTTCAGTGCCGCACGCACATCTCCACTTAGTGCCATTGCACAAATCAAATGAACTATTCAACCCAGAATTATTTTCCCGCGCAAACCCAGGCGAACTAGAAATAATACAGGAAAAAATAAAGAAGGAAATTGACAAATCACGCATATAAGCATTTTTAAACAAATTCATTACAAAATTAATAACATGGACCTGTAGCCTAGCCTGGATAGGGCACCGCACTCCTAAGGCCTTTTCTCTGAAGAGAAAAGCCCTGGGAAAAGAGCAGTTTTTCTTCGAAAAACTGGTTTTGTTAAAAAAAATTCCCAGATTGTTTTTTATTAAAAAAAGCTGGAGCGAGGCGGGGGTCGTGGGTTCAAATCCCACCGGGTCCGCTAATTTTTCTTAATCAGAAAAGGGCTATTTTGTTTTTTTCCTGTTTTCTTTTACTGCTGCTATTTTTGAAATCAGTTCCATTATTGGCAAATCGCTTGAAACAATTATTTTGCTGTTGTCCTTCAATGTTGACTGCAATGTTTCAAGTTTTTTGAGGTCAACTGCGTTTCCCTTGAAATAGGCATCAGCTGCCTTGTTGACAAGTTCTATGGCTTTTGCCTGGCCTTCTGCAGTTAAAATTTCCGCGGTTTTCTGGCCTTCTGCCTGCCTTATTGCAGCCCTTTTGAAGCCGTCTGCTTCTGTTTCTTTTGCAGTTGCAAAATCAATTGCCGCTATTTTGGAATTCTTTGCAATCAAAACCTTGTTCATTGTTTCCTGGACATCTTGTGGAGGTTGGATTTCTTTTAATTCAGACCTTACAACAGAAATTCCCCAGGTTGCTGTTTCCTTGTCAAGCGCTTTCGCAAGTTCCTGGTTTAACTTGTCTCTCATTGAATTGACTTCTTCAAAAGACAATTGGCCAATAATATTCCTGAGAGTGGTTCTTGCAAGCGACACGATTTGAACCTGGTAATTGTTCACCTTGTACTGGCTTCTTTTCACTCCTTCTTCCAAATCCTGAACCTTAAAATAAATCTGGGCATCAACCTTTGCATTAAGATTGTCCTTTGTAATGACTTCCTGCTGCTGGGCATCAACCATTTGTTCAGTAATGTTGACCCTGACTATTGCATCCACAAACGGAATCAAAAAGTGAATTCCCTGGCCAGCATAATGATGATATTTTCCAAGCCTTTCAACCAGCCCTCTTTGAGTTGGCCTGACAATTTTTATGGATAAAGCAAAAACCACGACTATTACTGCAATCAGAAAAAACAGATAAACAAATTCCCACATTTTTAACCACCCTAATTTTTATTTGCTATTAACATCAGGGGCAAAAGAGATTTTAAACTTGAGTGTAAACCACTAATTTTAAAATTCAAGCCAGCCACAATATAACAAAAGAGGCGGAACATTGGGAAAATCAGGCGGTTTTGACACAATAATTGCAATAATTGTCTGTCTCATAGTTGTTGCAATGTTTGTGTTATTTTTTATTTGGCCCGATTTGTTAGTAAAAATTTTTGAATTGTTCAGCTGACTGCCTGATTGCAAAATTTTTTGGAATTGAAAGCCTTAAAAACGTGTTTTGCCCTAATTTACTAACCGAGTTGAATTTATGGACCAATTGGAAAATACTATTGCAGGGGAAATCTGCCTGAGCAAAGACCCTGGCGGAAGCATGAAAAAATGGCGCGAAATATTCGGAATTTCACAGACAGAACTGGCTGATTTTTTAAAAGTAAGCAACAGCACTATTTCCGATTATGAAGGAGGCAGGAGAAAAAGCCCAGGCATAGGGATAATTAGCAGGCTTGTTTCAGCCTTAATGGAAATAGACAAGAACCGCGGCGGAAAAATTGTAAAGCAACTTGACAAGGACTTTAAGCCGAAAGAAGCAGCATTCCAGGCACACGAATTTGGCTCGGCATTAAAAGGCCCTGAATTCGCAAAAATAATTGAAGGGCAATGCGTTGCAAATCCCTCAAGGCTGAAAGAAACACAGATTTATGGTTACAGCATTATTGATTCATTAAAAGTAATCCTTGAGATTCCAGTGCACGAATACATGCTTTTGTACGGCAAAACACCAGAAAGGGCACTGATTTTCAGGTTTGTTGAAAACGGCAGAAGCCCATTGATTGCAGTCAAAATCGGCAGGTTCAGCACTGACATGAAACCCGCAATAGTTGTCCTGCACGGAAACCTTGAAGCCGAAACAGTTGACCCTATTGCAATAAAAATAGCCGAATCCGAAAAAATCCCTGTAATAATAACAAAAAAACCCGTTGAAGAAATAATTGCGGCACTAAAAAAATTCGAAGCATAAACAGGACTCAAATTCTTATGCAGTAAGTGAATCTTTTTTTTGCTTCGTCCCTTGTTCCGCCTTTTGCCTGCTTGTATGAGACAACTAATTTTGCATTGTACTTTGTGGCAATTGCCTTTGCTATTTTTGAAGCGCTCTTGTTAGACCCTAACACCAAATCAATCCCGGTTTTTTGCTTTTTTGCGGAAACAATTTTTGCAAGCAAATCCTCGCCTGAAAGCGAAGAAAGCAGCTTTTCAATTTCTGCAACAATTTTTTCTCCGGTTTCTTTTTTTTCAAACCGCAGCTGTATTGTCGCCTCGTAATAATTTGAAACAACTTTCATGCAGGAATCGCAAAGGCTGCTCGTGAATTCAATAATCGCCTCTTTTTCCTGTTCAATTTTATTTGAGCAGATTTCTCCGGAAAGAGCGGCTTTTGCAAGGATTTTTCCTTTTTCTTCCGGAGAAAAGGAAATCTTAAGCTTTGGATTTTCCAATTCAAAAATTTTCATGTTTTTTTCAATTATTTTTTCAAGCAGGCTGTTTTCCTGGTTCAGCCATTTTCCCAAAAAAAGTATTCTTCCGCAGGTTTTGCAGCGCTTAATCACTGTTTTTGGCGGAAGCTCAAAAAGGGAATGCTTTTTCAGAAAACAATCCCTGCATAAGCCCTTGAAAAAAGGGCCATTAGTGGAGCCGCAGCCAGGGCAGAACAAAGCAGACATTTTTTTCACCTATAATTCGGAGTATTTCAAAAAAATGCTTGGATTCAAAACCATGTGATAGGTCTGCAGCAAAGCCATTAAGAAACGAACCAGGATAAACAACAAAAGAAAGCCAGGGTCTCTTGCAAGAAAAGCCAATAAAAAACTTAGAATTGAAATGAAAAAAGGCAGAAAAGAAAAAACAATGATTTTTGAGCCCTTTCCATGGCTCATCCTGAAGGCTTCAGAAAACATTTTAAGGAAAAAATTTTCGCCAATAACAAGCACAGGGTATGCGAAATAAAAAATAGTTGCAAGCGCAAGGTAAATTACAAGGAAAACCACTATAAAAAGATATAAAAACAGCTTATTGTTTGTAAAAATCAGGACTTCTGCAAGCAAAACAAACGGAAGCCAGAGCAGCAATTCAATCAGGATTATTGACAAAAAAATCTTGATTTTTTTGCCCTTAAGCGAGCCAAAAGCAGACCTGAAAGAAATTTTCTTTTTATTGAAAAAATCCCTTACCATTGCGGGATACATGGCATTTGTAAAAATATCTATGATGATAATAATGGAAATAAAAACCAGGAGCAAAAGTGTTTCTGCAATAAACGTAACGCAATCCAATTCACTGCAAAAATTATAATTTGGAGAAAGAGCCTGGGTTAAAGGCCCTTTCAGGAACAATTGTGCGGTTAACAGCAGCGCAGCCCCGAATAAAAAGGCGACTATTATTTTTGGCAAAAAAAGCTTGGGCTGGCTTTTCAGCAAAACAAGTGATTCGAGTAAAATGCGTAAAATTGTCATAAAAACTATTTCAAATATGTTCAAACTACAATTTTATTCTTTCGCCAATGCTTGGAACAACTGTTTCAATGCCTGTTTCTTCCAGTATTTTCTTTTTAAAAACAGGCATCACTTCTGCATCACCATGGACAAGGACAATTTTTTTTGGCGAAAGCTTTCTTATTGCCTGGATGCTTTCAGCCTGGTCAGCATGCGCTGAAAAATCAAATTTTTCAACATGGGCGGCAACATCAAGAAGGGAACCATCAACCTCAATTTTGCCTGTTTCAAGCAACTGCCTGCCAGGAGTTCCCTCAACCTGATAGCCAGTGAGAAGAACAGCACTGTCACTGTTCTTGTAAATTTCTTTCAGGTAATAACCAACCGGGCCTCCGGAAAGCATGCCAGCAGTTGTAACAATAACGCTCGGCTCTTTCAAGGCTTTTTTCCTGAAAGAAGGATTCCTGACCCAGATTGCATTTGAAAGCGCTTTCCTTAGAAAACGCGCATCTTTAAGCAGGTCTGGATGGTCAAGCATTATTTTTGCTGCCTTTTGGCCCATTCCGTCAAAAAAAACAGGCGCGCCGATTTTGTATTCATGCAAGATGTCAATTATTTCCTGGCTCCTGCCAATTGCAAAAGCAGGCACAAGAACATGCCCGCCTTTATCAAGAGTGTCCACAACTTTTTCAACAAAAAGCTTTTCAACTTCTTTTCTTGGAGGATGTTCCCTGTCTCCATAAGTTGACTCTGTTATCAGGATATCAGTGTTTTTAATCCTGCTTAAGTCTGCGCCATGATGAAGCCTTGTTTCCAAAAACTTGAAATCCCCAGTATAAACAATTTTCTGGCGCTTAAGCGAAAGCACAGAAATAGCGCTTCCAAGAATATGCCCCGCATCAAAAAACTCGAGATGCGCTTCTTTTGTTATCTGAATATTTTTTTTGTAATGGGTCGGAAAAGAAAATTTTTCAGCCTTATGAATTTCTTCTTTTGTCCATTCAGGAGCCATTGACTCCAAGCCTGCGATTTTCAAAGAGTCAAACCAGAGCAATTTTGCAAGGTCAAGAGTTGAAACAGTCAAAAAGCTTATTACATTGGACTGCAAAAACAGGTGCGGCAGGCTTCCGCTATGGTCCAAATGTGCATGTGAAATTATAACTGCATCAAGATTTGTTGTGACAGGCAAGGGATACTCTGTTTTCCTTGCATTTAATTTTACTCCCCTGTCAAAAAGGATTTTTTCGCCATAATCAATTAAAAGAGAGCTTTTGCCAACTTCTTTGGCTCCACCAAGCGCAGTAAAAAAAATTTCATGCATGCATTACACTAAACCTGCCTTTTCTTTCTTTGAAAAAGAAAGAAAATGTAAGTTGCCAAAAGAAAGAAACTCTAGAATCTTAATAAAACCGCTAATGCCTTCTGATTCCACAATAAATCAGTTACTTTACCTGAATTGCCTTCTGCGGACAGCTCGCTTCGCAAGCCCTGCATTGAATGCACTCGCTGGGGTTTTTTACAACTGTTTTCTTGGCTTCCTTTGCAAAAACGCTTACAGGGCAGACATTTATGCATGTCCCGCAGCCATTGCATTTTCCATAATCAATATAGGGCCTTTCCATTGAACCACCTTGCTAATTTTTTGAAGTTTTTGAAACACCATTGATTTTTCCAAGCATTTCTTTTAATTGCTCTTCTGACAGGCCGTGGGCCAGAGCGCCCTGTTCAATTGTCTCCAAAGCAGAAACATGGCAGCCAATGCAGTGCAAGCCATATTCAAAAAGAATTGGAATAGCAGCAGGATGCCTGCTTGTAAGCTCTGCAAAAGTCATTTCCCCAGTAACAAGCCCAGCCTGCTTTTCATTTGCTTTTCTTTTCCCAAGGCTTTTCTTTTTAAGAAAAGGCTTTTTAGAAGGCATAAAACCACATAAAAAATTGTTCCAGAACCTTAAAAAAGCCTTGTTTTCAGCTAAATTCCCCTTACTTCAATTTTTCCAAAAAAAGGCTTTAATTTTTCCGCAAATTTTTTTAATTGTTCAGGAGAATAAGGGGAAAGCTTTTGCAGGTTTTTTCCAAGAAGCGGCATTTCATTGTGGAACTGCTGCAAAACAAATTTTTTGCTTCCCTTAAGCCATTCGCCAATTTCCAACAAGTCTTTTTCTTCAAGCAATGGCACAACAGTTGCCCTGAATTCATAATCAATTCCGGATTTTCTTATGAGTCCAATGCTTTCGGAAATTTTTTCCAAATCAATTTTTGCCCCGCAAACAAGGGAATATTTTTCCTTTGAAGCCTTGATGTCCATTGCAACAAAATCAACAAGATTTTTTTCAATCAGGCTTTTCAACATTTCAGGATTTGAACCATTCGTATCAAGCTTCACAAGCAGGCCTTTTTCCTTGATTTTTGCACAAAATTCCGGAAGGCCTGGATGCAGAGTGGGCTCTCCGCCGGAAATGCATACCCCGTCCAAAAAGTTTTTTCTTTCATCAAGAAAAGCAAGAGCCTCTTTTTCGGAAATTCTTGTGCCTGTTTCCTCATCAAAAACAAGGTTTGGGTTATAACAAAAACCGCATTTGAAATTGCATTTTGGCAGGAAAAAAGTGCAGGCAATCTGCCCAGGAAAATCAATCAAAGTGGTTTTCTGCAATCCCTTAAAAACAAGCGGCAAACAAACACCCAAAAATCAAAAAAGAAAAAATTTGAAAGTAAAATTAAAAAAAATTATTCCTTGCATTTTTCAAGTGCCTTTGCTTCTGAAAAGGTTTTTCTGTCCCTGAATTCTTCCTGTTTTCCTGCATTCCATGCCTGGACAGGCCTTAAATAGCCGACTACTCTGCTATAGACTTCAGTTTTACTGTTGCAGACTGCCATTGGGTTTCACCTCCGTTTGCTTGGTTGCCGTTTAATTCAACTGGGCAATTGAAATGCGCCCCCTTGATATAACCATGAACAGGGCAAATGCTAAAGGTTGGAGTGATAGTGTAATACGGCAGCTTGAAAGAATAAGCAATTTTTTTCACAAGCTTTTTGCAGGCCTCTGCATCTGAAACGGCTTCTCCCAAAAAGCCATGCAGGACAGTGCCCCCAGTGTATTTGGACTGCAATTCGTCCTGGTGCTGCAAAGCCTCAAAAATATCGTCAGTGAAATTCACTGGCAATTGAGTTGAATTGGTGTAATAAGATTCTTTTGTTCCGGCTGTCTTGATTTCAGGATAAAGCTTTTTGTCAATTCTTGCAAGCCTGTAAGAAGTGCCCTCTGCAGGAGTAGCTTCCAGATTATAAATATGGCCTGTTTCCTGCTGGAATTCCTGAAGCCTGTTTCTCATGAATTCAAGTGTTTTCAATGAAAAATCCCTTCCCTGTTTTGTTGCAATGCCTTCATCAAAAAAATTGAGGCAGGCTTCGTTCATTCCAACAAGCCCAATAGTTGAAAAGTGATAGTCAAGTGTTCCCAAATAACGCTTGCTCCAAGGCAAAAGCCCGTTTTCAAGGTTTTTTGAAACCTCTTTTCTTTTTATTTCAAGGCTTTCCTTTGCAAGATACATTAATTGCTCAAGCCTTTCAAAAAAATCAGAATCATCTTTTGCCAGATAACCGATTTTTGGCATGTTAATTGTAACAACGCCAATGCTGCCTGTTTTGTCACCGCTGCCAAACAAGCCGCCGGTCTTGCTTTTCAGTTCTTTCAGGTTCAACTGCAAGCGGCAGCACATTGACCTGACATCGCCTGGCTTCAATGCACTGTTCACAAAATTCTGGAAATAAGGAATTCCATATTTTGCAGTCATTTCAAACAAAAGGTTTGCGGCTTCTGAATTCCATTCAAAATCCCTTGTAATATTATAAGTTGGAATTGGAAAAGTAAAAACCCTTCCATGCATGTCCCCTGCAGCCATTATTTCCAAAAAAGCCTTGTTGATTTGCTCAACTTGCTTCTGGTAAACAGCATAAGTTTCATTCTCAAGGTATTCCCCGCCATAAAGAACAGGGTCGTCCTTCATGTCCTCCGGAACTGTCCAGTCCATTGTAATGTTAGTGAAAGGAACCTGGTTTCCCCATCTGCTTGTTGCATTGGTTGCAAAAATAAATTCCTGCAAAGACTGCTTTATCTGCTTATAAGAAAGATTATCCTTTGCTGCAAGAGGCGCAAGATAAGTGTCAAAGCTATTGAAAGCCTGTGCACCAGCCCATTCATTCTGCAAAGTGCCCATAAAATTCACTATCTGGCCAAGCGCAGCATTAAAATGCTTAACCGGCTTTGCGGAAATTCTGCCAGGCACACCATTAAAGCCAAGCTCAAGCAATTGCCCAAGAGACCAGCCAGCACAATAACCTGAAAAAACACCATTTCCCAGATCATGAATATGAAAATCCCCGTTCCTGTGCGCACTCGAAATTTCTTCAGGATAAATATTCCTCAAAGTGTATTCAGCAATAACAGCAGCGGAAATATGGGCCTGCATTCCCGAAAGAGAATAGCCCGCATTGCTGTTCTCCAAAACACGCCAATCAGAACAGGAAACATAACCATCAACAATGCTGGAAATTTTTTTCAAAAAAGCGCTTGCTTCGCGCAGCTCAGCCCTTTTGGTGCGGTAAAGAATAAATGCCTTGGCTGTTTTCGCATGGCCAGCCTCAATAAGCTCTTTTTCAATCGCATCCTGGATTTCCTCAACTTCAGGGATTTTTGTGCCAAATTTTTTCTTCAGGGAATGGACTACTTTTTCGCCTAATTGCTCAGCAATTTTCCTGTCAGTGCCGCCGACAGCCTTTGCAGCGGAAAAAATAGCTTCAGTAACCCTGTTGGCATCAAAAGGGGCAATTGAACCATCGCGCTTCCTGACAGACTCCAAAAACTTTTGAACCATGCAACCAGCTCCCGAAAAATCTTTTTAAAAAAGGCAAACCAAACTTCAAAAAAACAAAAATTTTTTTGCAAAATAATAACAATTCGCCTGTTTATAAAATTTGCTGCTGAAAAAAATTATTTTGCTTTCCAAACAAAAAAAACAAAAAAAACATTAAAAACAAAAAAGGCATTATGCCAAAACAAAAAACAATACGAAATCCAAATTTTTTTAAAAAAAATTATTCAAAATCCATAGCCGTGCGTTTGCCGAAATTATGGAAAACTCGGAGTTATTTGGCGAAAAAAAGGCGGCATTTGCAGTGGCCTGTTTTTTTTATCTCTTCAATGTGAAAAGCACAGGGGCAGACAAGCTTTTCATCGTCTTCTGCCTTGCCAGTCGGAACCCTGCAGGGGCAGATTTTTTTGCCATATCTTCCAAGGTTTTTTGCAAGGCCCTTTACAACAGCTTCAACTATTTTGCTGTCAGGATTTATCCTGAAGCCGTTTTTCCTTGCATAAGCCTTTACTTCATCCAAAATTTGTTTTTCAGCGGCATTCATCCAAAAACATCCAATGCTTCACTTCAGGCCAAGCGCATTTTCTATGCGTTCCTTGTCAAAGCCGGTTATTATTTCTCCTGCAATGTCAATTACAGGCACTCCTGTCTGGCCAGATTTTTTCAGCATTTCCTGCAGCTTTGCCTCATTTTCAGCAACATTGAATTCTTCAAATTTTATTTTTTTGCTTTTCAGGAAATCCTTTGCCATTGTGCAGAAAGGGCAGGTATCAGTTGAATAAACAATCACTTTTTTCATAAAAACACCTCTCAAAAGATAATGGTTGTTGGCTAATAAAAAACCATGGTTTACAAAAAGATAGTGTTAAAGCAATTTTTCAAATTCTTCCCTGCTGATTCCCAGGGCTTTTATTATCTGCAGCAAAGTGCCAATTTTTAGTTTTTCATGATTTGGGATTACAAGAAGCCTGCCATCATTGTGCTTCAGAATAATGTGGCTGCCTTTTTGCCTTGCAAAAACAAAACCAAGCCGAGAAGAAACTTTAACAACTTCTCTTGCAGAAACATTCCAGAGTTTAGGCATGAATTTTCACGGCGGCTTTTTCTATAGAGACAGAATCCAATAATTGCCTTATTTCTGATTTATTCTTTTCTTCAAGATAAAGGGAAATTGCTTCTTTGACATTTTTCAATGCTTCCAATTTTGTTTCCCCTTCAGAAATGCAGCCAGGCAAGCCCGGAACATAAACAGTAAAACCACCTTCCTTCTGCTTTTCAAAAACAACATCAAATTCCATAAAAAACACCTAAATAATTATGCGCCAAATTTAATAAAAAGGGATTGGCAAAACTGCAAAAAATCAGTAAAACTTTATTAAATTGCACTGGCTGTCCAGTTCAACAAAATGGTTTGTAGGCGAAGGAAAAGCACTGCACTGGTTTCCTGCGATATCATCAAGAGCAATGCGAGGATTTTGCGCTATGTCACACACCCAATCAGGATTTTGCTGCATTGGGTTTCCAAGGCAGGGCCCTGAAGGCCAGTCAATATCAGACTTTGGAAGAGAGGCATTGCACAATTGCTTGCATTCTTTCAGGGCTATTTGCTGTTCAGGCAAAGGAGAATCGCTGCTTTGAGTGCAGCCAAGCAAAAGAAAAAGAATTGAAAAGGAAAACAAAACGAAAATCTTTTGGAAATTCATTTCATTTCCCCACACGATTAACTATTCAGCTTCCGCAGCTTCCGCCAGTGGAGCTTCCGCCAGAGTATTGCTCAGAGAAAGATGTTGCTGCTTGTTCTTCAGAAAGCTTTGCGGAACAGGCTGCTGGCATTGTGTTGAAGCCATCACATAAAAGATTTTTCACGTTTTCAGCTGACCTTGCATTATAAGTCACGCCTTTTGCAGCAGCATATGCAAATTCCTCTGAAGGCGAATAATAGTTGCCTTGTGAACTGAACTCCAGAGTTGTTTCACTGTTCAGCACTACTGCTGGCGAGGGAAAAGAAATTTCCTGCGTAACAGAATAGTCCTTTGCAAACTTTGCAGTCAATTCAGTTACCCTGTCAAAATCTGCCTGGGCATACTTTAACCCTTTTTGCGGGTCTGCCATGCAAGAATCCAAGCTTATCTTGTCTATGCCTGCAACAGACAAAGCAGAATCCACATTCCCGGCTTTTATGTACTCTGCGACATACGCCCAATATTTATCAGACTGTTCCTCACGAATGCAAATTTGGCGCAAATTTTCTTGTGCCTCGGCATCGCCATGCATAGAGGTTATTTTGCCATTTACAATGGAACCCAGATACCTTACTTTGATATTTTGTGCAAGGCCAGTTGCTACTGGCGCTAAAAGGCGCTGCATTTGCAAGCCAAAAGGGCAGTTTGAAACAATAAATGCTTCAAGCAAAGGAGTGTCTGGTTTAGCCACACCTTCATAAGAAAACTGCTGGCCGGTCTGGGCTGGCTGCGTAACAGGTGTGTCCAATTCCAATACCTGTGATGCTACAAGCGCTTCTTTTCCGTCTTTTGAAGCATAAACACTCATTGAACCCTGCTTTTCAGTTCCCTTGTAAACATCAAAAGCAACATTGTACATTCCAAATTCTTCAGTCACGGAAGACAATTTTGCCTCCACTCCCTGTGCTGAAAAAAAATTGTCATTCAAATATTTTATTGTCTTGTCGGCAACAGCGGAAGAATTTCCTGCATTGGCATTTCCGCTTGTGCTTGGCAAAGTTGCAAGGCCTGCCTGCGGAACCAAAAATCCGCCCGCAAGAATTCCAACAACCAAAAAAACAGCTGCAATTGCAATAAAGCCAAGAACAGGCTTTTTTCCCTCTTCTTTAACTGCAAATTTTCCAGTAGACTTCAAATCCTCAGTTTCTTCCAAAAAAATCCCCCGCAAAATTCAAATTCAAAAACCAAAATTAAGGCAACTAATTAATGGCAGAATAATTTGTCCAATGTAGGGTTTAAAAAACTATTATTTTGCTTTGCCAAAATCCTTGGCAAAAACCAGGTCTTTTGCCTCTTCAAAACAATCAAAATCCCTGAAAAGCCTTTTTGCAAGAACAATTTTTTTTGACTGCTTCAAAAAAGAAACAGCAATTTTTGCATTCGGCTTTGCAACCCTCATTATTTCAGCAAAAGCAATTTCCAAATCTGAATGATGCAGTGCTGTCAAGGAAACAACAGAATCAAAAATTGCATCGGGAAAAGGCAATTTCTCTGCTTTTGCACAAACACGCAAAATTTCCTGCGAAGAACACTGCAAAAGCATGGCCTTAGAAGGGTCAAGAGCCACAATCCTTTCAGCCTTATCCAAAAATTCTTTGGTGGAAACACAAGTTCCCGCGCCAATATCCAATAACAAGCCATTCAAATTGATTTTTGATTTGACAAATTCGGCTTTTTTCAATTGCTCCTCGGCATGCAATTCATTATAGCCAAGAGCAATCTGCGAATAAAAATCACTGCTTTTCACCATAAAGAAAACAGCACTGCAAAAAATACAAAAAGGAATACTCAACTCCTTGGTTGAAGCATTTTCAACCTCACTTATATTAATGCCCTGAACAGCAATTCTTTAGAGCACCCAATTCAAAACGCCATACAAAAAGAATGCGGAACAACCTGCTTTCAAGGCAGCACTGCTTCTGAAAGCAAACCCGCTTCCGGGCGTTGCATATTGGTGAGCCTGCTCCACGCGCCTTCGGGCGCGTGCGAATTTTTATTAAAAAGGGGTTTGATAAATTGCAAAGTTTTGTTGAGCCATCGGCAGGAAAAATCAGCATATTAAAGCTAGCGCAGCTGCGCTTACTGCGAAAAAAAATTCCGCACAAAAAAACAGAGCACAGCAAAACATTCTTATACATAACAGATTCCTGGTTTTACAAATCCGAAGAAGAAATCTCCCAAGCCCTTAACCTCTCAAGCAAAAAAATCTCCAAAATCACCCAAGAACTTGCAAAAAAGCATTTGATTGAAAAAAACGGCTGTCTTTGCAGGCAAAAACCCGTTGAGGAAATCTTTTCCTTGTTTGATTAAAAGGCAAAAACATGAACACAAAAACAAGAATAATTATTCTCGCAATAATCCTTGCCCTTCTCTTCCTTGCAAGCAAAATAAAAATTGTGCAAACAACTGGCTTTTTTTATACATAAAAGGTTAAAAGATTGTTTTTTATATTTCCAATGCCTTATTCTATTAAAGTGAGAAAAATTGGTTTTTGAAGTTGGAATTGGCACTAGCCAGAACTGGAATCCAGAAGAAGCAGCAAAAGAGGTTATCACACAGGCATTAAGCAAGCTTAGCAAACCGCCCACCTTTGTCCTTCTTTTTTCCACTATTCACCATGAAAAAAACAGGGGATTCCAAAAAATATTAGACACAATTTACCAAAACATTCCAAAAGAAACGCCGCTAGTGGGAGGGACTGTTACTGGTTTTCTTACTGCAAATGCTGCTTGCACCCAAGGCATTGCCGCGGCTGCAATTTATTCTGACGAACTTGATTTTGAAATTGGGTTTGGAATAAATACTAAAAGAAACCCAAAGAATGCCGCGAGAAATTGCATTAAAAAAATAAAAAATTTTAAATTTAAATTTCAAAACAAGTTACTTTTACTAATTACTTCTGGTCCGTCCTACCCGATTATGCCAGGAATTGGAAAAATCAAGGTTGTAAAAAATCCTTTTCTAAGATTGCTTTTGCCATCAATAATAAAACTATCTACTCTGGTTATTCAAAAAGGACTCGGGAGAGAACAAGAAATTGCAGAAGAAATAAGAAAACAATTGCCTGATTTTTCAGTTTTTGGAGGGTCTACAAATGATGACAATAATTACACCAGAAACTACCAGTTTTTCTTTGATAAAGTACTACAAAATACTGTAATTGCACTGGGGCTCTCAACAAATTTTAATGTTTTTATGGATGGGGGCCATGGATTACAAAGCACGGGGATAAATGGCACAATTCAAAAAAAAGCACTTTGGGATTATTTGATAAAGGACTTCGATGGAGTGGATGCTCAAAAAAAATACCTTGAAGCAAATGGATGGGATGAAAAAGTCTTGGATGAATTTATACACAGAAAAACAATTTACTACCCCATAGGAATCTATTTTCCTGATGGCACATTACACCCATACCCAGTCCCAATTTTTACGGGAAAAGAAATAATACTTGGCCATACTGCAAGAGGCAACAAATTTGAATTTTTAACGACCTCAGGAGAAAAATTACTCAATAGTTTAGATCCTTTAATCTTAAACATACAAGAACCGGCATTCTTGTTTGGCGTATCTTGTGCAGTAAGGCTCGAAACCCTTGGCAGAAATATTT
This sequence comes from Candidatus Iainarchaeum sp., assembly GCA_028713935.1. GTDB lineage: Archaea > Iainarchaeota > Iainarchaeia > Iainarchaeales > JAGVNX01. Next base: position 8,073 of record JAQTNI010000007.1, on the reverse strand, counting down.
TCAAAACACGGGACAAACTGTTACAAAAAACAAATGATTTCCTGCTTATATACACTGTGGGGGAAACAAGAGGGAAACCTAATGCATACATCCACCAGTTACAGGAAACCATAAATCTTTTATCAATTTCAAGAAAAAACCCGGCCATAACAGACAAATAAAAAAAAGAAAGTGAATTTTGAATGTCAATAGAAATTGCAAATTACAATGAAAAAGACGATAAAGAACTCTTAGCCCTGTTTTATAAATCAACATACCACCAAAAAAAAGAATTTGAATACTTTCGGTTCCCCCCAAAATGGATACACCGCTATTTAGACCAAGACACAATAATAAGAATAGCAAAAATTAACGGAAAAATAGTCGCTTCATTGGGGGCAATCCTTTTTTATGGCAGAGTAAACGGAAAAAAACAAAAAATTGCTTTTTTTGTGGACAACTGTATTCTGCCGGAAATGCATTCAAATTATTTTGAAATATTTGATAAGCTTTTTGAAGAAATTGAAAAAGAAGCTAAAAAAAAGAAAGTAAAACTTATTTTTGGCTGGGATTTTGTAAACCGCGTTGAAAAGCACAAAAAAGTTTTTGAAAAAAGAAAATATGAACAAATCAATGGATTCTACTGGTACCCTGCGGGGAGCGATTTACGAATTTCTTTAGGCGCCAAAAAAGAAAATCAACTTGGCATGCTTTGGAAAATTGTGCTAAGATTCGGGCGCTGGAATATTTCATTAAAAAATAAAATGCACAGAAAGGAAGAACAATTAAGCATTGAAAAAATAAACAAAAATGACTTGGGCAAAGTTGCCGATTTTATAAATTTACACAACAAAGATGTTCAATTTTCCATGGTTTACACAAAAAAACACTTGCAAAAAATTTTCAACGACAAAATTGCGCACGGACTGATAGCAAAAAAAGGAGATACCATAGAATCAGTCTTGTTATATTTTGTTGGCGCTTGGAGCGGATGGATGTTTGGCAAACCACATTACAGTAAAAACCACAGTTTTTTCTTTGCTTACACGCCGTTTGAATTTATACTGCGGGACAAAAGAAAAACCAATATTGCAGCGCATTTGGTTTTTGAATTGCTAACTCAAAATGAAGAGTACATTAAAAACAAAGGTTACTCTCTTTTTGTTGATTGTTTTTGGGAAAAAGAACAATGGAGAGAAAATTCACTAAAACTGGTTGGCGGAGAAAAAGCGGAATTTGATTTTGGGTGTGTATTAATAAAAAATCTTTCTGGAAAAAAAATTAGTTATAATAAAATATACTTGCCATCCTTGTTTGTAATAGCGCCGATCCCAAGGGATTACAAAAAGCACATTGGTGATTAAAATGACAAAAATCATTCCTGAAAAATGCATTAAGTGTTTTGCTTGTCTTAATTTTTGCCCAAAGAATGCGTTTGATTCAAAAGGCATGGATTTAACAATAAATGAAAAAAAATGCAAAAGTTGCAAAAACAAGGTTTGTGTAGGGCTTTGCCCAACAAACGCTATCTTTGGATAATTTCAACACTAAAATTATTTTCTTTTATCTTGACTTTTGCTAATTCAACTAATTCTTGTACCGTGTTATTTTTCATTGTTTCTTTAACTGCCGCTTTGCTGCAATCAATTATTTCCATTTCTAATAAAGCAGTAAAAAATTGCTTGTACTCCTTAGATTTATTAGAAGCCAAAACAAAATTTATTGCATCTTTTATTTCCGCAGTATGCAAGACTTCTTTGCCTATTTCTGATGCCAAAAAGTCTTTTTCATAATTTTTTAAAATTATGAGATCATTATTTTTAATATATTGTGCAGCTGCCTCTCCGGCTATTTGCGCGGCAACCATGCCAGGAAGAATCCCCTCTCCCACATATGCAAAACTTTGATTTGCCGCATCGCCAACTAACAAAATATTTTTATGGACTGCCGCTATTGGCCCTTCCAAATCTATGCAGCCGCCCTTAATTTCCAAAGCCACTGCATTTTGGAGCTGTGAATGCAGCTCGGGAATTTCATTCTTAAGTAAATTAAAATATTCTATGGGCGTCTTTTTTTTGCCAGCTTCAATCAATGGACGCATTCCAACCCCAGTTGCAACTCGCCCACCGCCTTTTGGAAAAATATAAGCATACCCCCCAGGAACTTGCCCCACAAAAATCTGAATGTATTCTTCTGTTGAAAGTTTTGCACCAGCCATTTCAATTTCAATCGCCGTACCCAAGTCTTTTGAAAACTGTTTTAGCCCTAAAACAGACCTCACTTTAGAAGCATAACCATCCGCACCAACAAAAACGCGGGCGGTTATCTTTTTTCTTCCATCCGGGGTATCAACAATTGCAGCAGTTGCTAAGCCTTTGTTATAAATAAAACCCCTAAAAGTAGAAGCCAATAAAATTTCACAGCCACTTTTAACCGCCTCTATGGCCAAAGTTTTTTCGAAAACTCTTCTTTCTAACATATATGCAAGCCACTTGGGTTCTTTGTTAAGAATCTCAAACTTTTCCAAAACCATTTTCGTCCCAGAAAGCTCCCACTTTGGAACTGTTTTCAAAAAAGGCATTTCTTCAGCAAGCAAATCAAAAAAAGGCTTGCAAAAAGCTTCACCGCCTCTAAGTGGCGCGGCTATTTCGTTCTTTCTTTCAACAAGCAAAACTTTCGCACCGTTTCTTGCAGCACTCATTGCAAAAATACAACCCGAAATGCCCGCACCAACAACAAGCACATCATACTTTAGTGACATAATAAAAAATTAGTTTTTAATCTTTAAAATACTTTCCTTGTTTCGGTCAAAAATAGACGTCGCCTCTTTACGCCACAAATTAGCTAGCGTCTATGTTATTACTTAAGTTCATTTAGGAGTGCTTCGTGGATTTTTCCATTGCTGGCAACTATGTTTTTGTCTTTGAATAGTTTGAATTCTTTACCTTCGAATGTCGTAATTTTTCCGCCAGCTTCTTTGATTAAAAGAATTCCTGCCAATAAGTCAAAGATTTTTGCTTCTATTTTTATGAATGCGTCGCTTCTACCGCAACAAATGTCAGCCATTTGTAATGCAGTGCTTCTCCCCATTTGGGGGTCACGAACTTTGTCGCCAAATTTTTGTATTAATGCGCCAGCTTCGCTCCGATGATTATACGCAGAGTTAAATTGGATTATGCAATCTGCGAGATCCGGTGTTTTTGAAACAAATGCATTGGTTTTGTTTAGGAAAGCTCCTTTTCCTTTTTCTGTTGAAAATAATTCGCCATGTATTGGGTCAAAAATTACTCCGATAACAGGTTCGTTATTTTTTATAAGGCAAATGGATACAACAAAACACGGCAAACCGTGCAAAAAATTTGTAGTACCATCAATTGGATCAACTATCCAAAAACAACCGTTTTCTAAAAGTTCTGGTGAAGTTTCTTCTCCAACAAAACCATAATCCGGAAAAGATTTTTTCAAAATTTTTTTAATAACATTTTCACAAGCAAAGTCTACTTTGGTTACAACTTCTTGGGCACTCTTTTTTTCGTAGGCCATGGATTTTCTAAAACTTGTTGAAATAATCGTCTCACAAGACTTTGCTGCTTTAATCGCACAAGATAATTCCGAAATTGAACTCATAATATTAGTTATGAGAATTTCATTTAAAAAGAAAACCTTCTAAGCACAGAGAACTGATTTGGCTTATAAATGTTTAAATATTGTTAACGGCTTATTAGTATTGATCAGATGTCGCGTAAACGCAGAAAACCTGTTAATGCCTCTCGGCCTCCAAAACGCCCTGCTGCAGAAGCAGAATCGGAAGCAACTCAAAGCTATTTTGGCAAGGTTAGGCAAATAATGCGAACAAAGTTACCGGTTCAACGTTCTGGCAATCAAATTAATTTTGAGTTTCGAGGCGAACCAATTAGCGTGCCCAATATTATTGTTTATTCTGGTTATGCGAATGGCTTTAAGTTTGTGAATTGTTATGTTATCCCAAAAACCAGTCGCTTATTGATTATAAGGGAAATGCATGCTGAATTATCCCCTGGATATCATCAGGCTATTTTTCTTGCAAATGCTTGGGAAGGAAACAAAGAAGTTTATATTGGCGCAATGGACAGGAAATATGTTTTAAGGAAGGGAGAAGACGGCATTGCTCCGCATGGCGGGGTTTTAGTTAAACCAGAGTATCGGAGAGAAGGCATTGGAAGTTTGTTAGACTATTTTTCTAGAAAACTTTTAATTTCCAAAGGGATTACAAAGTTTGAAGTTGTTTTAGATCATACCCCGCAGGCAGAGCCTTTTGCAAAATTCACAGGAAAAAGTATTAAGAAAAAAATGGGTTTTTAACAATTCCAAAGTTTTTTATTTTTCGGCTTAAAAAAAATTGATTCTTCTTATTAATTATAGGGCAAGTCATGGTTTTATGCGGCGAATCTTTCCAAGCACTCTTCTCAAAGGATATGGATTTTTTGTTGGGGATTTGCGTATAACGCGCCTATTTTTTGTGGCTGTTGCTGCTACTTTTTCAAGGTCTAGTTTTGTCAAAATCCTAAGATCTTTTGTTGCAACAGTGGCCCCCGCTTTGTACAAGGCAGGTATGCGCCATAAGCCTTCTCTTCTTTTGCCTGCTCTGCCAATAGTAACGACTTGGCCGGTTTTGCCAAAGCTTACATCGTAACGAGAATCACCAACAAAAACAACAGTATGATTTGCCCTTTCAGCGCGTAATGCATTGATATGCTGAGCTTTCAATCCTCTTGATTCTCCATAAACTTCAGAAAAATACTTAGTTAACCCAAATTTTTTCAAAGAAAGGTCAATAAGTTCTGGAGCAGCAGCTGATGAGAGAATTAGTTCATAGCCTTTTTGGTGTAATGCTTCAAGAGTGGGTATAACATCTCCGAACAAGCGCGCATTTTCATAGATTCGTCGCTTTTGGCTTGCGTATTCTTCGGCGCATTTTTTTCTTTGTCCCTCTGTAGCGTTTGGAAAAATTTTTTCTAATTGCCTTGGAAAGGGAATTCCCGAGGTTTCATGATATCTCTTGGTAGCTTCTTTTGGCGATAATCCAAAATGATTGTGCATTACTTCTGCAGCCAAAATGGCATGTTGGATATTAGTGTCTAGGATTGTACCGTCTAAATCGAACATTAAAACAATTTTTCCCATGATATTACCCCATTTGCAAACTATTTTAATCTATTTCCCCTAAAAGTTGTTTATGTCAAAGTTGAAGGTTTTAGGATTTTACCGGGAAAAAAATAAGGGTGCAAAAGCAGATAGTGATAAGCTTATTGCCGAAGCTGTTAAAGATGAACTTCTTTCTAGAAACTATTCGGTTAGTCTGCTTAATGATTTTGATGGATTAAATTCCACTAACATTATTTTTTCGCTTTCAAGAAACCTAGAAACACTTGACAAGTTAAATAAAATCAAGAACCACGGTGTGCTTATAATTAATCCGCCTGAAAGTGTTAAGATTTGCATAAACAGAAAAGACCTATTTACAAAACTCTTTGATGGCAAAGTGCCCATCCCAAAAACAAAGATTGTTAGCATTAAAGATTGTTTTAATGAAACCGAATTTCCTTTTTTTCTAAAAGATGGGGATAATCATTTTGGCGATGCAGATGAAAAATTCTTGATTAAAAGCAGCCAAGATTTAAACCAAGCCTTGAATTGTTTGCACAAAAAGGGGGTAAAAAATGTGCTAATCCAAGAATATGTAAAAGGTAAAGAAATCAAGTTTTATGGGATTGGCAATACTATTCTTTTACCTCCAACAAGTTTAGAACAGGTTTCCCAAATCGAACTTAGTTTGATTAGAAAAATTGCTTTAAAGGCAACTACTGTTTTGAAAACAGACGTGTTCGGGGGGGACATTATTTTCACTAAAAGTAATGCTGTGCTTATAGATTTTAATGAATGGCCTTCTTTTAGCACAATTAGGGAAAAAGCAGCGGTTGAAATATGCAATTTAATTGAACAAAAAGCTAGAGATTTACCTTTATTGTCTTAACTCCTTTGTGGATTTTCCTTTTTTCATCAATTCTTATTAGATCCATTTTTTTTAACTCGTTAACAATGCGGCTTACATTTGAAATGTGCTTATTCAATTTTTTTGCTAATTCTGACACGGTATATTCGCCATTAGTTAATCTTAAAATGTCGCGCGCTACTTTGCTTTTGAGCGTTCTGAGCAATTCTTTCATTTCGCTTTCTTTCGAAACAGACAAGAAATCAGGCAAAGTTTTTGTTTTGTAGGTCTTCTCTTTTGTTTCTCGAAGAAAGTTGAACAAATTGTGTGCCAATATTAGCCTTTGTGAATCTATAGGGTATAATGCCAATTTGGGGGGTTTACTTTCAATTTTTTTAGAGCTCCCTTCTAATACAATAAATTTTTCGAGGTTTTTGTTTAACAATTCAGAGAAAAAAAGTTGTATGTGGCTTGAAGGAACCTTGTATTGGCTAATTATTGAATAAATTTCCTCTGGGCCCATATTCCAGTCAGGAATGCAAAATTTTCCACTGCTTTTGTCGCCTCTGCCAAAACAAGGGATAGGCAATGTTATTAGAATTGGCGGTGAATTTGAAATAAGGTCTTCTTTCAATAATTGTTCATTAACTTTGAATTCCAATGGACTTCCACCATATCCAATAACACGAATATTGATTTTGCCCTCTATGTCCTCGGGATAGAGCGTGGAAAAATTTGCTGCCAAAATTGAGTCTAAAAATGCTCTAAGAGCATAAGCAATGGTATAGGAATAATTAAGTGGCCTATATTGCAATTTTGCCATTTCTGGATCCATTTTTAATTCTTGGTTTGGAAAACGAATTAAAGCACTAAAAAGGTTTATTACTTGCCGTTTATCACGTTCAATCAATCTCAAAAACGCTTCAGATAACCTGTAAATAAATATGTTTTCTTCTTTTGCTCCGAGAGAAACCAAAATATTCTTCATTTCTACAATGTTTTTCTCTATTAAAAAAAACTCATCACCCGAAATAGGGCCTTTTCTTTTCTTATAAATTATGTCAGTATCTGACAAGAGAATATACAAAAAAGAGTTTTTGCTAGAAGAGAAAAATTTTGCAAGAGACACTAATTGCGAAAGATAATAATAATTTGCATTATAATATCCAATAGTGAAAAAAATATTGGTTCTTTCTTTCTCATTAGACGCCTGCAATGAAATAGTGTCCAAAACAGCCTTGTTGCCATTAGGCACAATAAAATAGTCAGATAACTGCAATTCCATAAAAATATATGAAACCACAACAGCATAAAAAGTTATCTAATTTTTACAACAAAGTTGTACGGTATTGCTAAAAATATATAATAAGGAAAATCACTGCAATCAATACAGAACAGTCTAAACAAAAACAACCAAAAAGGAGAGCACAGGATGATTGCTTTGATTTTGCCTTGCATTCAAAAAAAGCAAGCAGACACAAGAGACCACATTGTTTCAATTTTAACAGAAAACTGGCCATTGACAACAAAAACAATTTACTCCCTGCTAACCAAAAGGCAAGGAATAGCCATTACTTATCAAGCAGTGCAAAAAACACTGAAAAACTTGCTAGCACAAGAAATTGTTGTGCATTACAACAAAAAATATTACTTGAATTCAGAATGGATTCAACAAGTAAAAAAATTTGTAATAAGCTTTGAGGAAAATTATGCAAAAACGAGCCAGACAAAAGAATTAACTCCGGACGAAGAAATGGACCAAATGTTTGACAAAAATGAAATAACAAAAAATCAGCCAACAAATTGAATAAAATTCAACCAAATAGATATGATGTGACAAAACAGATTTGTTTAAGGGAAGGGATTGGAAATGAAAGTTTCAAAATATAATTTTTTTATTCCGACAAAAGATGAGAATTTTTTTATTGCATACAACACTCTAAGCGGTTCGATTTCAATTATTGACGGCGAAGTAAAAAAAGCTCTACAAGCGAATGCTTTGCCGAGTGATGAGAATGCCCTTGAAAAGCTAAAAAAGACCAATCTAATTATTGATGACGAAATAGATGAAAAAAAACTTTATCAGTATACCCACAACAGGTTCAAACACAACAACAGTTACC
>JAQTNI010000006.1 GCA_028713935.1 Candidatus Iainarchaeum sp. | reverse complement strand
GCCTGCAAAAGCCGCGCCCTGCCCATGCTGTGCCAGTTCGCATGCTTTTTCTTTATTATGCCGTCTTTTATAAGCGCCTTTATATCGTCTTTTGTAATTGCTGATTTTACCTTGTCTTGCCCTTCCTGACTGAACCAAACCTTGTTTGTTCCGCAATTCAGAATTTTTGCAGCAATCATTTTAATTTTTTCAGACTTCAAAAAACCACCAATTTTAAAAAAATCCTAATTTGTTTTCATCAAGGGTTAAGAACCCAGATTTTCAATTGATTCGCCCTCTTCAAAAATTCATTTCTTTTTTTCATGCCAATTGTGCCAGCAATTTTCACTGCTGCCTGCCTGTCTTTTGCGGCAAGCTCCAGTTCAGCAAGGTTATGCACAAGCACTTCCCTGAAACCGCTCGGGTGCCTGCCTCTTATTTTCAATGGGCTCCTGTAACCGGTTTTTACAACCAATCCATCGTCTTTTTTGTAAGAAATATCAATGCCGCGTGCAATTCTCCATTTCTGCCATTTTTCATCGCGAATATTCCTTGTCATGTTTCTTTGCCCAAATCTTCCCCTGAAAAGCCTTCTAGCCCGCTTCTTTGCAAGCTCCCTGAAAACCTTTGCCTCTGCAGGTTTTTGCGGCTTAACCCATTTTTCAAAAACTCTTTTTTTCTTCTGCACTTTGGGCTTCTGCTCTTTTTTTTCTTCCTGTTTTTTCAGATTTTCACTTTTTTTTCCAGGCTCTGCTTTCTGAGGTTTTTTCTCTGCAACCGGCTTGCGCTCTTCTTTTTTAACGCTTTTTTGCTCTTTTGCAGCCTGCTTGACATTTTTTTCTTTTTCAGCCATATTTTTAGCACCTAATTTTTTTCAACCAAAAAAATTCCATCCTGAAAAACACGCCTGTCCTTGTTGGAAACAACTGACTGCGCCTCAATGTTTGCGGCTGTTTGCCCGACAGCGTCCTTGTCAGGGCCGCGTACAAAAACTTCCTTGCCTTTAGCTTCAACTTTTGCGCCGGGAAGTATTCTTGCAATTCTCGGAAGTTTTTCCCCTAAAAAATTGTTAATTTCCACATTGTTTCCTTTTACTGCAATGTTAATTGGAAAGTGGCTGTAAACAACCCTTAAATGATATTCAAATTCTTTTCCAAGGCCTTTTGCCATATTGCCAATGTGCTTTTCAAAGCTTCTCAGGCAGGCATAAGAAACCCTTTTTGCGGAAAGCATTTCAAAAAAAATTGCATTGCCCTCAATTTTTACTGCGAGTTCCCTTGAAGGAATTTTTCTTTTCAATTCTCCCTTAGGACCGGTTATTTTTATAAAGCCGCCTTCAATGGAAGCCTGCATGCCCTGTGGCAATTCAAATTTTTCAGAAAATTTTTTGGAAACCATAAAAATACCTTGAAAAAATCAATAAATGAATGCCAGCAACCTGCCTCCAAGCCCTGTTTTTTTTGCATCCTTATGGGTAACAACACCGTTCACAGTGCTGACAATCAGGATTCCGACATCCCTTGCTGGCAAATATCTTTTTTCATATTTTTCAAACTCGTTTTTTTTCACTGCATAACGCGGCTTTATTGCCCTGCAATTGTTTATTTTTCCAATTAGTTCAATGCGGAACAGCCCGCTTCTGCCGTCATCAATGAATTCAAAAGTGCTGATATAACCGTGCTTCTGCAGCACCTTAAGAATTTCCCCGAGCAATTTCGAGGCAGGCCTGAAAAAACACTCTCTTTTTGAAGCCCTGTCAGAATTCTGCATATGGGCAAAAGCATTCGCAATAGGGTCAACCAAAACCATAAAAACACCTTTCCAATTTTTTTTCTCCTAAAAAATTAATCAAATTTCCTGAAACCCATTTTTTCCGCAATGTCCTTGAAGCATCTCCTGCAAACATACAAATTGTATTTCCTGATAAGGCCCGCATTTCCCCTGCAAACCCTGCACCTGCGTTTTTTCTTTGCCTGCATCAATTTTGGCAATTCTTTTTTCATACAATCCACTGCTCCAAAAAATTCAAACAATTTCAATTCCAAACAATGCTTTTACAAAATTAACAGCGTCTTCCCTCAGAATCAAATGCTTTTTCCCTATTTTTGAATTCAAAATTTTCCTGTTCTTAATCCTGAAACCAGGCCGTTTCAAGGTCACAAGGACATCAAAGCCCCTTATGCCAAGCGCTGGCTCGTATTTTGCACCAGGCAAATCAATGTACTCCCTTATGCCGAATCCAAAGCAGCCCCTGTTGTCAAAAGAGCTTTTTTTCAGCTGGTTTTCCTTTGCAGCCAGAGCCCTTTTCAAAAAATCAATTGCCTTTATGCCGCGCATTGTAACCTTTAAACCAATTGGCAGGCCAGGCCTTATGTCCCACTTTGGCTGCTTTATTTTGCAGAGAGTCTGCTTTGCCTTGCAGCCAGTGATTTTTTCGATTATCTGCTGCGCCTTCTTGTATTCTTCAGGCGCATTTCCAACGCCCATGTTTACAGTGACCTTTTCAACAGAAATTCTCCGCATAAAATTTTCTTCAGCCATTATTACACCATTACAATTCAACTTCAATGCTTTTTTTGCCAACCATGAAAACATTCTCTGCAACAGTCTGGAATTTTTCGCCTTCAACAGGCTTCAGCATTGCAAGCTTTCCCCTTTTCATTGTTCCCGCAAGAACGCCTTCAATCTCCGCAATTGCGCCTATTCTTTCGCCCCTGAAAACAAACCCAGTATTGCCCTTTTCAAAAGCAAACACTTCCAAAATTTTTTGGTCAGGAACCCCGATTTTCAAAGTATCCCCAATTGAAGCTTTTTGCTTTGCATCAGCAGTAAAAACCCTTCCGTCATTTGTAGTGAGCTGAATCTTTTTTTCTCCAAAAGCCCTTTTTCCAGTAACCTTGACAAGCTTGAAAGCAGAACTTTTTGCAGGAATCTCTTTCAACACAAACCTTCCCTTTTTATCCAGCAAAACCCTGAACTGCTTTTTCAAATTAGCCAAGGCAATAACATCAAACAATCCAACAGGCAATTTTGTTTCAGTCCTGATTACCCCGTCAACAGAAACAACCCTGTTGTTCAGTATAATTTTTACTTCCCTCAAATTCCTCGCAACTTTCAAAATATCCCTGAGAACAATTCCAAGCGCAACACTGTTTTCCCTGGAATGAGGCCCCGGATTGGCTTTTAAAGCCCAGACATGTTCCTTCCTGTGGATATGAATGGCCTTGCCCAGACTGATTCTTTTCTGTGACTTGCTGTTTCCATGCCTTGCCATTTATATGCCTCCTTTTTCCTGCTTTGCCTGGCTTTTTCCAGAAGCTGTTTTTTTTGCAAAACGCTTCTCATCCCCTTCAAGGTCCAAAACCAGAATTTTTGAAGCATGAATTCCAACCTGGATTTCAGTGCCATCTGATTTTTTACGGGTAATCTTCTCAATAAAAACCAATCTTTTTTTGTAATCAACACCAGTAATTTTTCCTTCCTTGCCTGAATGTTTTCCGCGCATTACCTTTACAGTATCCCCCTTTCTCAGGCTAATGCCCCGCTTTCCCATTTTTTTTCTCAAATCCTTGCTCAAATGCCCTGCAAGAGAATTTCTTTTTTCATGCAAAGGGCATTCAAAAAAATTTTTTCTCTGCTTCCTTGCCTTGCTTGATTTAACATTCATAAAAATCCTTCAAAAAATCAAATTACTGCACTCGCCAATCCCGCGACTTTTGGCCAGCGTTCCCCGACTTCTTTTGCAACAACACCTTTTATCTCAGAAGCCTTTGGAACACCTTTTTCATCAACCAAAACAACTGCATTGTCCTCAAAACAAACCCTCAGCCCATTCGGCCTGCGGAAAGGCATTTTTACCCTTACAATAACTGCCATTTCAACCTTCTTCCTTATTTCCGGCTTTCCTTTTTTTACAACAACATTAACCAGGTCAGCAATTCCGGCTTTCGGCTTCATTCTTTTCCTGGTTTTATGGTGCATAACTGAAATTATCCTGACTTCTTTTGCGCCTGAATTGTCAGCGCAAACACACATGCTCATCTGGCTTAATCCTTTTGAAACATTTGAACCAATTCCTTTCATAAAAATCCACACCAAAAATTATTTTTTTTCCCTTTTCTGCGTCTTTCCCTTTTCCGCATGAACTTTTTCATGGGCAGCCTCTTTTTTTTCAATCGCAGCATGCTCTTTTTTCACTGGCTTTTCTTCAACTTTTTCTTTTTCAATCTTCACGGCAGGCAATGCCCCCGCAACGCTTGTCTCGGCGCCAGCTTTTTTTTCAATTTTTAAAACAACAAAACTTTTTGTCTTGCTTAATTTTCTCGTTTCGCCTATTGTAACCAAATCGCCTTCTTTTGCGGCAATGCAATCGGGATTGTGCGCATAAACCCTTGACTTTGTTTTTTTATACCTTTCATACTTTGGAACATATTTTACGAGCACTCTTTCAACACTGACTGTTTTCGGCGCCTTTGCGCTCTTTACAGTGCCTGTCAACACATTTCCCCTCACTTTCAAATGCCCGTGAAAAGGGCATTTCGGATCATTGCACTGCATTTTTTTTCCTCCAAAAATTCTTTACCCTGTCCTCTGGCCTGTCAATTATGTGCAGGCCCTGGACAACTGCTTTTTCTTTTCCAAGTTCAAATTCAAAAACACATTCTTTTTTTGGCAACTGCCTGATGCCATTTTTTGTTTCAAAAACAAGGAGATTTTTTGTTTCATCAACAATTTTTCCCTCCAATCCAATCTTGTTTTTGTCGCTGCTCTGCAAAACCCTTGCATTCAGGCCCAAAAATTCATGGGCAAAAATATTTTCCCCTGAAATGCAATAATTTTTACGCTCCAGCATCAATCAATTCCTCTTTGAAGCCCTGTTTCAGCAAAATTTCCTTTGCTTTTTTCACATGCTTGCCCTGCAGGATTATTTCATTGCCCTTGACTGTGCCGCCGCAAGCAAGATGGGTTTTCAGCTCCTTTGTAAGCGCTTCAATGTCAACATCATCGCCAAGTCCGCGGATAGTCGTTACAACCTTGCCAAACCGCCTCGGGTCAATCCGGATTTTTATTTTCTGGCTTTCCTTGGCAATATCCTGGCAAACACAAAGATTTTTTGGCAAGCCGCATTTATTGCAAATATCCTCCATTTTGGTTTATTCACCTCAAAATTTTTTTATTTTTTTTTGTTTCCTTTCAAAGCTTTTTCATTCTTTTTAATTTTCTTTTCAATTTCTTTTTTTTTGGCAGGCAAATCTTTTTTTGCCTCTGCTTTTTTTTCAGGGATTTTTACAGGCACAATTTTTTTCTCCTCTTTTTTCTCAATTATTTTTTCCCCTGCTTTCTGCTTTTCAGCCATTATTGTAAGAATCCTTGCAATGTCCCTGCGCAAAGCCCTTGTTTTTCCCGGATTTTCAGGCTTTGTTCCAGAGGCAAGCACCGCCCTTTCCTTTGCAAGCTCAGCCTTCAATGCAGAGAGCTTTTCCCCTGATTCATTCAAGGACATTCCGCGTACTTCAGATGCTTTCATAAAATCACTCGGCAGCTTTCGCCTTTTTTTTATTTTCAGGATGCGTCTTTTTCTCAGGCTCTTTTTTTTCTTCAGGCTTGCTTTCCGCTTTTTCAACAGCCTTTTTTTCCTTTGCCTTTTTTGCAGTCCTTTTCTTTGCTGTTTTGGAAACAGGCTTTGCTGTTTCCACAACCGCTTCGGTTTTTTCCTTTGCCTCGGAAATCTCTTTTTTTGCGGTTTCAACTTCTATAGCGCTGACTTCTTTTTCAGCGGCCTGCACTGTTTCAGGCGCAACTGCTTCCTTTTCTTTTTCAATAAATTTTCTTATGTCTGTTTTGTCGGGGAATTCCACTCCCGGATGGATTATCCGCAATTTTATCCCGATTGCGCCGGGCTTTGGATACGCAGTTGCCTTGGCGAAATCCACAAGGTTAACCTGGTTCCCGACTTTTTTAATGTAACCCTGTGCAATCCTGACTCTTCTTTTTCTGCCGCCTTTTCCCGCAAGCTTTCCCGATAAAATCAATTCCGCTCCCTGCGCTTTTGCATTCATTATTTCCTGCATTGCCTTGAAAGTAATGCTTCTCCAGCTATAGCCCCTTTCAAGCAGGGAAACAATCTTGTCAACATTTGCCTTTGCATCAAGCTCTGGGTTTTTTATTTCCTGGATTTCAATCTGCGGATTTTCAATTCCAAACTTTTTTCCGATTTCCTGTGTAAGCTGGTTTATTGTTGTCCCGCCCTTGCCTATTGCAAGCCCTGGCCTTACAACATGAAGGACAATTCTTGTGACAAGCGGGGTTTTTACAATTTCAAGGTTTGTAAAGCCAGCTGGCCCAAGCTGGCTTTTCACATAATTTTCCAGCTCTATTTTTTTCATGTTCTGCTCTATAAAAAACCTTTCAATCATGCTGTTTCCCTTGCAACAATTTCAATATGCGCTGATTTTCTTTTCCATCCTTTTCCGGAAATTTTTCCCTTGGGCTGGTGTGCAAATCTCCTGAATCCCTGTGAAGCAAAAGCATGCACAATCAAAAGATTTTCCGCGTCCAATCCCTTGAAATCCGCATTTGCTTTCACGCTGTTCAGCAGGCTCAAGACAGCCTTGCAGGCTTTTTGAGGGTACCTGCCTGATTTTACCCCGCTTTTGCTTTCCCCTTTCCTGTGGGGAATTTTTTTATTATATTTTACCAAAGGCAAAAATTCTTTTTTTTCAATTACATTCTGCAAAAATGCTTCAGCCCTGCCGATTTTTTTTCCCTTTATTTCACGGCAAATTTCGCTTGCATATTTCAATGAAACATGCTGGTTTGAAGCAAACGCCTTTGCAATGTTTTTTCCCTGCAAGTCGGCCTGATAATCCTTTTTACCCATTCAAAGCACCTTTTTTTTCTCCTTAGCCCCTTGCAGTAATCGCAGTTGAGGACTTTGTTGCCCCAATTCCAGCTTTTCCGTGTATCAATCTTTTTCTTGTAAGCGCATATTCCCCAAGATAATGGCCAAGCATTTCAGGCTTTACTTCCACTGTTTCAAAAGAGCTTCCCTTGTAAACAGCAACCTTCAACCCGACCATTTTTGGAATCACAATTGCATCCCTCAAATGAGTCCTTATCGGCTTCGGCTCTTTTCCTTTTCCCTTTTCAGCAAGCGCCTTGTCAAGCTTTTTCTCAAGCTTCTTGTCAAAGCCCCTCAAGAGGCTTCTTCTTGCCCTTGAATTTGCAATTTTTGCAAACTCGGCAATGCTCAGCCCTTTCAATTCTTCAATTGTTTTTCCCTGAAAAATAAAAACCTTAGCCATTTTTTCACTTCATTTAATTTTTCTTTATTCTCCCAGTTCTTTTTGATGCAATTGCACCGACTTTTCTTCCAGGAGGCGCATTTCTTGATGTGGACTTTGACTTTCCCGCATGATGCGCAGACCCTCCAAATGGATGGTCCAAAACATTCATTTTTACTCCCCTTACAGTAGGGAACCATTTTTTTCTTGCCTTTGCCTTATGAAATGCAGTTCCAGCCTTAATCATTGGCTTGTCTGTCCTTCCACCGCCAGCTGCACAACCAATTGTTGCCCTGCAATCCAGGGAAACCTGCTTTATTTTGCCGCTTGGCATTTTTACAAAAGCATAATTATTGTCTTTTGAAACAATCAAGGCATAAAGCCCTGTTCCTTTTACAAGAACACCGCCATCGCCAGAAACATGCTCAATATTAAAAATCGGGCATCCTTCCGGGATTTCATTCAAAACCAATACATTCCCTATTCCCAAACTTGCTTTTTTTCCCAATTCAATTTTTTGCCCAACGCTTATTCCTTCAGCCGCAACCATATAACTGTGCAAATTATTTTCAAGCAAAACATCAGCCAAAATATTCATCCTGCCTGAATCCTTGAACAAGGAAAGAACCTGGCCCCTTAAACCCTGTTTGTCCTTTGGCATTGGAGCGTATCTTGCGGTTACTCCGTCTTTTCTTGCCAAAAAAGTATGGCTTGCTTTTCCCCGCCTCTGTTGTATAAGCCGCCTACCCATTTACAACACACCCAGTTTTGTTGCCAATTCATCTGCCTTGAATTTTTTATTGATTTTTACAATTGCCTTTTTTCTTCCCTTCATGTCATTCAGGGTTTTTACAGAATCAACTTTTACATTATAAAGTGCTTCCACAGCATTTTTAACATCTTTTTTTTCGGCTTTTTTATTAACCACAAAACAAATCTTGTTTTCAGATTCAATCATGTTGACAGCTTTTTCAGTGATCAACGGGAACAAAAGCACATCAACAGGAAGCAATTTTGCATTCACAGTTTCTGCAACTGCCTTTTTAACGGGCAGAGCCTTTGCAGCAATTTTTTTTCCAGAAAATTTTTTTTCCATTTTTTATCGCCATTTACACTTTTGCTTCCAGGCCTTTTATTGCTGATTCAGTCCAGACAGCCAGCCTTCCAGCAAGGCAGCCCGGAGCCAAAAGCTCCGCATTAAGGTTTCTTAATTCACAAACATCAATTCCAAGAATATTCCTTGCCGCCTTATAAACAGGCGAATTGTTTTTTGTAACAATCAAAACGCTTTTTTTCTGTTTTACTTTTCGGCCGCGCTTTTTGCCTTTTCCGGATTTTCTCCTGCGCTTTGCCCTTGCATTTTCCAAGTCTTTTCCAAGATTCAAGGCAGCCAAAACAGCAATCACTTCTTTTGTTTTTTTCAGGTCCTCAAATTTGTCTTCAACAATAACAGGCAATGAAACCTTTTCATCCAAAGAATGCCTTTTAAACACAAGCTCTTTTTTTGCACAAGCCGCAATTGCGGATTCAAGCGCTTTTCTTTTTTCCTTTTTGTTTATTCTTTCCCACAATTTTTTTTCAACTTTCGGCGCATGAGGGCTTGTTCCCCCCACTGCCTGCGGAACCCTTGCAACTCTTCCATAAAGCAGCCCGCTCCTGTTCTTGAGCCTTGGCAGCCTTGCATGGCCAACATTGATTGACCTTTCGTGCGTTGGAAGCCTTCTTGCTCCCCTGTATTCTGCACTGTTCATTCTTCCAGCCATTACAAAAGCGCCTTTTGGCTGCAGCCTTGCAGACTGGCAACTTAAAACAGCCCTTTTTATGAGTTCAGGGTGGAATGCTGTTTCAAAAACCCTTGGCAATTCAATGTCATGCAGTTTTTTTCCATCCAATGCAAAAACACTCGCTTTCATAATCATCACAATAAACATTTTTTTCCCAGGGCTTTTCTTTTCAAGAAAAGGCCTTACTTTTTTTCGCCTTTCACCGCAGATGCTATTTCATCTGCAACGCTTTTTTTCTCAACTTTTTTTTCCTCTTCCAACTTGATTTTTTGCGCGGAAACATCCATATGGATTTTTGATGCCTTGCGTGAAGTTGCAATAAAATCAATTCCCTCCAGCTTGTGCCTGTTTGCCTTGTAAGAAGGCGCCCTTATTGAATGCCTTAAGCCAATTGCCCTTTTAACAGGGCCTGGAACGCTTCCGCCAATAAGCAAAAAATTTGTTTGTACCAAGCCATAATTCTTGAATCCGCTTGCAGGATTAATCTCGGAAATTTCTTCCGGCTTTGCGGAAATTTTTACAATTTTTTTGTTCAATTCAGTCCTGTTCTGATAACCTGTCTGGCCAGACCTTGCAACCTGCCACATCAAAGTGTTAGGGTGCCAAGGCCCGATGCTTCCCACTGCCCTAGTCCTTTTTGCTTTTCTTCCCTGGATTTTTATTCCAAACCTTTTAACAGGCCCCTGTGTGCCCTTGCCTGTTGTAACTGCCTTTGCATCAACAAAATCGTTTTCCCTGAAAACATCCTGCAAAGAAATTTCTTTTCCGATTTTTTCCCTTGCAAAAGCAATTTTTGCATCAATGCTTCCTGAAAGCGCAATTTCAAGGACATCCGGCTTTTTTTTTGCAAGGCCTGTTTCTTTCGGCCTTGAATAAGCCAATAATTTCAAATCAACAATTTCCGCTTTTGCGGCTTCAAAGTCCTCAATTGTTTTTTGTTTTACAGGGGCTTTTTTTCCTTCCCTTTTTTTCTTGCCATGCTTTTTGAAAGAATGCTGCCTTCTCTCAAATTCCTTGTCGGGCTTTTCAATTGAAATTTCCATTAACGGCTGTGTTCCATAATTTATTTTTTTATAAGCCCTTGCGCCAAAAACTTTTAGTGAAGGCGCCTCTAAGACAGTCACTGGCAAAGCAATTTCCTGCCCAAAAGTTGTTCCCTTGGCGTGCGCATCCCTTCCCATTACATGGGTCATGCCAGCCTTATAAACCAAAAAATTCAATGGCCTGCATTCCTTTGCCTCTGCCTGCTCTGGTTTAAAAGTGCTGAAACCAGGGGTTTCTTTTGCAGCGCGCTTGCGAGGGTAAAAACCCTTGCTTCCCGCATGAGGCCTTGATTTTCTAACCATTCAAAAAAACCTTTCAAAATTCTAATTTCCAAATTTATCAGTAAGGCGAACTTTTTGAGGCAGAATGTTTTTTGCGAAGCAAAAAACTTCTTTTCCCAGGGCTTTTCTTCCTTGCAAAGCACTGCTTTGCGAGGCATCGTAAAACCTTTCGGTTTTACAATGTTTAAGAAAAGGCCTAACGCTAAAATCAGGAATTTGATTTCAGCAGTTACATCACAGGCGGCTCGCTTGCGATGCAGTTTGCCAAACTTTGAATTATTCAGTTAATTGACAAAACCAATTTATAATTATAATATTCTTTAAAAAAAGGTTTTTAAAGGCTTGCCTGGTGTAAGCTTTGCCCATAAAGTTGAACACAAACTTGACTTTGCACGCAATTCTTGTCAGAGCCCTATTTAAAATATTTTTGTGCAAAAGAGCATATATGCAAAAAAAGTGGAATGCCCGATGGATTACGCCAAAAGCAAAACCCTTCAAATCAACGATAGCAGGATATGGTTTGAGCGCATCGGAGAGAATACACAAGGGAAAAATAATTTGTGTATTTGGTGGGCTTATTATTCCAAAAAATGAGATTAAAGAATATGACAAAACTGTCAGCCATCTTGGCATTCAAGTAAATGAAGGCTTTTTCATTTGCCCTCCGACAGCAGAGGAGTCAAAAAAATTGGGGGCACTCAATCACTCATGCGAGCCCAATTGCGGTTTTATGGATGCCCTAACAACAATCGCAATTAGGGATATTGAAAAGGGAGAAGAACTTACTTTGGATTATGCCTTCCTGAATTCTGCAAGATTTAATTTCAAATGCGCCTGCGGGAGTAAAAATTGCCGTGGAAAAATTACAATGGATGATTGGAAATTAAAACAACTGCAAGACAGGTATTTTGAGTATTTTTCACCATACCTTAAAGAAAAAATTCGAAAGCAAAACAACAAGAAGTTATAGGTAGAATTTCTGGCAGTCTTTGCCTTGTTTGAACAAAAAATCAAATTTGGGGGCAAAGCCCCCTTTAATTAAAAAGTAAAATTTTGGTTAATTATTTGAAACCTTTTTTCGCGAAGCGAAAAACCTCTTTTCCCACGTTGCAAAGCTTTGCTTTGCGACGCGTCGCAAACCTTTTGGTTTGCAACAAGGCTTTTCTCTTTAGAGAAAAGGCTTTTTACTTGAAATAGCTTACAAAGCTGTTGAACCCGCTTGAAACAAAGTTCAATGGTGCTTTGTAGAAAGCAGGCTGTGTTTTTGCTTTTGTGCTTCTTGCTTTTACAGCTGCTTTTCTTGCTTTTGCAGTTCTTGTTTTTTTCATGTTTTCACCTCGCTTTGCTTTGTTATGAGAGTACTTTGCTTTGTTTTCTGCTGTAATTTGCCAGCAGGAAAAGTATTGCAACAAGGATTATGAAGACCACAAGCAATCCTGCCCATATATTGCTGCCAAGCAATGCAAGCATTGTCCCTGCAATTGCGGGAATGCCTGTTTTTTGCTTTGGCTTCAATTCAAATTGAGTGAAAATTGTTTCACTATTGCTGTTGAATGAAACGTTCCCAGTAAAATTGTTTTTCAGCTCTTCTTTTGGGCTTATATTGAAAATTGCTGTTTTTGTTTCAAAGGCATTCAATTCAATTTCTTTTGTTCCTTCTGCCTGCCAATCGCCTGGCAAATTAAGCGCAAGGCTGCCTGAAATTGGTTTGCCTGTTTTGTTTTGCAGTGAAACAGCCAATTTGTATCCTGTGCCATTTGTGTCAGGCACTATTGTGCTTATTGCAATGCTTTCAGCAAGAGTTTGTGTTTGTACAGTGGAAACTGTTGTTTTTCTTGTAAAGCTGCAAACAGAATTTTCAATCAAATATTCAATTTCTGTTTGGCCTGAATTGGTTTGAATTTCTATTGTTTCAGTTATTCTGCTTTTTTTTGGCACTGAAATCAATGAAGGGTTTGCAGAGCTGTTTTTTGCTGAAATCCTTATTGTTGTCCTGTACTCGGACTTATTGTCAATTGTAAGTTCAAATTGCCCTGAGTTGCCCTGAATTTCAATTTTGCTTGGGGCAAAAAAGTCAATATTGCCGCAATAATTGCTGAGATTGCCTCTCCAGCCCGGAAGAATTATAATGCTTTCAGGGGCTGTTTCAACAGGCTTTTTTTCAATGATTACTGAGAAGCTCTTTTTGCCAATATCCTGCAAAGAACAGGTTTTTCCGCTTAAAAAATGCCCTCTAAGCTCCAAAAAACCCCTTTCCTGCTGTTCTTCGTTAAAGATTTTGCCAGTAACCTTGACATTAATTGTGCCAGTGCTTTCTGACAGTATTTCCCTGTCATAACTGTTTGTCTGGACATCAAAATTCGGGCTTGAATCATAGGCAACTGCGGAATCAACAAAAAACCTTTCAGAATTTGAATTCCTGATTGAAAAGCTTTCAATTGAGGAGTTTCCAACCAGTACCCTGATTGTATAAGTGTCTATTGAAATCCCGCTGCATTCAGGGTTTGCTGCAAAGACCTGTTGGCCGAAAAAAGAAAACAAAATCAAAAACAGGCCCACTAAGATAAACTTAGGGTTCGTCATATAGAGATAGCAGCGCCCAAAGTATATAAGCATTTCCCTGCTTAACTGTAACAGGTTAATATTTATAAAGGGGGCTGTTTGCGCAATGCCCATGGACTCTTTTTTGCGTAATCCAAAAGCCTTTGCCTTTCCGCAGTGCCCATTGCCCTGACTTTTGGCAGGGCAATCAGCAGGTTTGTGTAAGTTGCAATTTCCCCTTCTAAAAAAGCCCTTTGTTTTCCGGAAAGCCTTGTATGGTATTCCTTTGCAAAATCCCGCATTGCAATTGCAGTTTCCAGGCACTCTTTTGCTGCATCAATTTCAACTGCAAGCACTTCTATGCCAAGCCCTATTCCATGCACGCTGAACAAAAACCCGATTCTGAATTTTAAGTCTTTGCGCAGAAACTTGCTTTCCCTTTCAATGTTTTTCTCATTGTTCATTTGCGTTTCTATAAGCCTTGGCAAATGCCTTGAAACAAAATGCAGAAAATCATCCATGCCTGCGAACCTTGTATTTAATTGCCGGAAAATCCGCAATGATTCCTGGGCATTTGCCAATAAAGCCCCGTCTCTTTCAAGCATGACTGCGGGAGCCCCCATCTTGGAAAATTTTGCCAGCCTTGCCTGGATCCTTTTCACAAGGCCTGCTTTTTCATTAATTGCCTCTTGCGGTGCCTTGTTCCTTGCAAACAATTCAAGAAAAATGTCATGCACAACCTCTGCAGGAGGGTCTGCCACTAATCCAGAAAGGTCAGGCCTTATTCCTGCCTCGCGTGCAGCCTGCTTGCGCCGCAATTTTTCTTTCCGCCTTTCAAAACGTTTTCCTGGCATTTTAACACCAAAACTAATTATAATTAGGCAATTGGAATTAATAAAATAATTAGGCTTATTCTGTTATTTTGCAGCAGGTAGCGCTTCCGCCCCAGAATGCCATTCTAAAATCACAGGTTTTTTTGTTTGTTGTAAACCATTCCCAGGCTTTTGCTTCTTTGCATAAATCGTATCCTTTTTTGGAGCATGCTTCAATGCCTGTTTCTCCGCCGGAAACTTTTTCATCTTCCTTGCATTCTGTCAAATAACAGCCCTGAATGCCATCTGCATTTATTGCACAGGAACTGTTTGCGAGAATATCACCGCATTTTTGCTCTTCACTCCACGCAGTCCCTTCTGCATTGCATTGATTGAATTTGTTGTTCAGTGTATCAGTGCAAACAATTGTATTTGGAATGCATTCCAGGCATTGTTCATTTTGGCATCCGTTTGGGCATTGTGTTTCAGCCCATCCAGAACCATCTTCCTTGCATTGTCTAAGTGTACTTTCCTGGCATTCTTTGGCTGCAGGAGTGCAAATCTGGGTTTCAGTTGGCGTGGTTTCTTCAGTGTCTGTTGGTTCTGTTCTTCCAGTGTCTTCTGGGGTAGTAGCTGCTCCGCACATTAATTCTTTTGCAACTTTTAAAGCAAGCCAGTTGTCGCGGCTCTTAATATAATCCACAAGGCTTGTTTGGAAATCAGTGCTTAGCTCTTTGTATTGCAGTTGCCCAACTGCAAATTCTTTTGCAGTGCCCTTGTTTCTTGCACCTTCAGTTAAATAATTGAATATTTCATCAAACAAGCCTTGGCTTAACACAATCGGCTCTGCGCTTGGCTCAAAAATGTTTCTTACTGTTTCCCCGCATTCAGAACTTGGCTTTGGATTTTCTTTTCTTGTATCACAAGCCCCATAATCTTTGCCTGGATTGAATTCTATTGCAAGGTTTCTTGCCAATCCCGGGTTATAATGCTGGCTGCTTGCAGAAAGCAGGTAGTTTATTGTTTCCTGCTGTGTTTCTTCAGGAATCCCTGCAGTGTATTGCCCTGTTAAAAGAGTTATTGCCAGGCTCCTGTTCCTGCTGCCTTCAAGCAAAAATTCCAAGACTTTTTGGCTTAATTCCTCAGACAAGGCTGTTGCTTTAGTTGCAGTGAAATCATTAATGTTTTTGACATCGCATTCTGGCTGTCCAGGTTCCGGCGCTTCACTGCCTGTGCAGCTTGCCAATGTTGCGGTTGTGAATTCTGTTGCTTTTGCCTGTATTTCTTCGGGCAATTTTCTTTCATTCCAGAAAAACTTTGTTGCGCCGTTTTTTGTCACAACACAGATTTTTTTTTCTTCAACCAGGCTGAAAATGCTTTGGATGGAAACAAGCGTGTCCTGAGGGTTTTTTTCCAGTGCAATTGTTTGTGTTTCATTCGCAGCTGCATTTTTTGTTGCAAAAATGCTTCCGTTTGAACAGGTTTTCAGGGACAATTCCATGTTTTGTGGAACATAAAATATTGTGCTGTAAAATGTCTTGTAAGTTCCAGTGCCTTTTTTCACCAAAAATGATTTTCCCGTTCCCAAATCACAGTTCGGCTGTTTTTCATCGGAATCATAGTGCGGCAAAGGACCTCCCTGAGAATCTTTGCAATCGCTTTCCGAGGCAAATGCTTTCCAGGTTGTCGCACTGCCAGTAGTTGGCTCTAATTCCCCGCTGCTGCTGAGCAATTGGTATGACAAGCCGTTTGCTGCATTTGCAGGGTCAAAAATTCCCAGAACCTGCACTGGCGAGCTTGAATAAAAATCCATTGTTTCCGCTTTGTTGCTTAATGCAAAAACAACGCTTCTTGTATTTGCAGTGTTCATTTTTTCAAAATCATTATTGCTGAAATTTGTTTGCACTGTTTTTGCGCCCGAAGGGCTTTCAGCAAAAACATTTGTAGTGATCAAGATTTTTTCACTGGAACTCGGGACAAATTTGGTTCCATAGCCATTTCTGCCTCCCGACAAGCCAATCCCGCCGTTAATTGGCAGGAAATAAAACGGATTGTTTTCTGCAGAAGAAATTTTTGTAAGATTTATTCTTATTGTTGCATTTGGCTCTGAATTATAAAACAATTGCTTGAGCCCTCGCTGCCGCGCATACAAGCCAAGGTTTGCAATTATTTCCACTGAGTATTTGCCGCTTTCTATTTTTGCCTGGTTAAAATTCATTGCCCCGGCATTCAGCAAATATTTGTTGAATGGCGTTGTTGCAGAACTAAACCAGCCAGGCGCTTCCAAGAGCCCCTGGTCATTTGCGAAGTCCTTCAAAAAGTTTTCATTATAATTATCCCCAATCAAATTTACATTGAATTTTGTTATGTTTTCATATTGCTGCGGATTAGTGAAATAGCTTTCTCCCGCATCATTTATTTGCTTTATTTTTTTCATTAAAACAATTGAAAACTGGGCAGGATCACAATAAATATTTTCACAGGCATTCAAAGGCAATTCGTTTTCATTGTCTCCCCAGCCCCAGTAAAAACGCACTTTTGGCAAGGCATCTTTTCCAGTAGAGCCTTTATCCCCTGTGATTGAAACACAGGTGTTTGTTCCCTGTGAAACAGGTGGTTGTTCTGTTGCAGTTTCGCAGTCTGCTGGGCAGTTTTCAAGGGTTTCTCCTTCAGTACAGGCCCCATCATTGTTGCAAACTTCAATTTTTGGACAATCCGCTGGGCAATTTTCATTGTTTTCGCTGGTTTCGCATTTGCTGTTTCCGCATTCCGGCTGTTTGCAATGCGCCAAGCCAGGTGAATCCGCTGTCAATGCATCGCAGGCAAGCCCGAGTTCTCCGCAGTTTTCCTCAAGAGTTAATTGTACTCCGTCCTGATACCTGCCTGGTTGGCAAAAATACCTTATTCTTGCATCGCTTTCAGCATATGACGAGAGGTTTTGCTTCATTTCAGGGTTTGCCTGGCCAAGTTCATCAATTTCCGAAGAAAAATTTTCCACGAGCCATTTTGCGCAGACAACTCCGGAATTTACTTTTGCAAGCTCGTCAAATTTGTTGCAGACCTTTTCATTGAACTTTGCAGTTTCAACGCTTACACAGCCGCCAAGAAAAAGCAAGGCAAGCAACGCGGCTATTAAAAAAAAGAGAAAAGTTTTGCTATTCCTTCTGAACATACGCTAACTATTACTTTCTCGAAATATTTAAAGCTATCCTTTCATTACTGCCATTGGAAAATGCCTTGAAATTTTTTTGCACAAGCCGCTTAATTCAACTGCAGCTATTACCTCATCAATGTCCTTGTATGCTTCAGGCGCCTCTTCAGCCAGCCCCTCCCATGAAGCGCCTTTTACAACCTGGCCTTTAAGCTCAAGCTCTTTTTTTACTTCTTCGCCTCTTTTCCGCTGCATTGCGGCATGCCTTGACATTGCCCTTCCAGCACCATGGCAGACAGAAGCAAAAGTTTCCTTCAAGGCAGTTTCTGTTCCGACAAGAACATAGCTTGAAGTGCCCATTGAACCGGGAATAATTACAGGATGCCCCGTGGTTATGTATACTTTTGGGTTTTCTGTTCTTCCTGCAGGCATTGCTCTTGTTGCGCCTTTCCTGTGCACCAACAATTCTTTTTGTTTTCCGTTTATTTCGTGCTTTTCCAGTTTTGCTATGTTGTGGCACACAGTGTAAACAACATTCATTCCTAAGTCTTCTGCTTTTTGCTTGAATACTTTTTCAAATCCTTCTCTTGTCCAATGAGTCATTGCTTGGTGGTTTGCCAGGGCATAATTCACTCCGCAGTTCATTGCCTGCAGATAATCCTGGCCTTCCTCTGAATTTATTGGGGTGCACGCCAGCTGCCTGTCGGGAACTTTTATTTTGTATTTTTCCATTGCCTGGAGCATTTTGTCGATATAATCTGTTGCAATCTGGTGCCCTGCTCCCCTGCTGCCAGAGTGCAGCATTATTACTGCCTGGCCTTTGAACAAGCCGAATTTTTTTGCTGTTTCTGAATCAAAAATTTCTTTTACTTCCTGTATTTCCAGGAAATGGTTGCCGCTTCCCAATGTGCCTGACTGGTTCAGGCCTCTTTGAAAAGCCTTTTCAGAAACTTTTGCAGGATTGGCATTTTTCATTTTTCCGTTTTCTTCTGTCCTTTCCAAATCCGTTTTCCAGCCATAGCCTTTTTTTACAGAATAAGCAGCTCCGCTTGCAAACAATTCTCCAAGTTCGTCTTTTCCCAGCCTTATTTTTCCTTTTTCCCCAACCCCTGCAGGAATCAGTTCGAACAAAACCTCAATCAATTCTTTTAATTTTGGCTTTATTTCTTTTGCTTCAAGATTTGTGCGGATTAAGCGCACTGAACAGGAAATGTCAAATCCGACAAATCCAGGGCTTATTACGCCTGTTTCTTTTTCAAATGCTCCCACTCCTCCAATTGGAGGCCCATAGCCCGTGTGCATGTCCGGCATTCCAATTGCATATTTTTGTATTCCCGGCAGGACAGCAGAATTTTTTAATTGCTGAAAAGCCTCTTGCTCAATTTTGCCAAGAATTTTTTCCGAAGCATAAATTCTGGCAGGGACTCTCATTTCCCCTTCTTTTGGGATTTCATAAACTCCTTCACGGATTTTCTGCATTTTTCCCACCATAAAAATATTGCCCCGCAATTATTTTATTGTGGATTGTTCAAACCAATCAGGTGTCGCAGACAGCCTGCGCAATCCAAGCACCTTTTTCTTTTTTTAAATAGAAATTGTTCCAGGTCACTGCTTTTATCAGTGTCTTTAATTCATGCTTTTTTTTGTCAATTGGCTCGCCAAACAATTCTGCTTTGAGGGAAGTTTGTTCCTTGGAAATTTTTATTTTGAATTTTGAAAAAAGCATTTCTTTTGTTTCCATCTGGAAAAGGGTTTCTTCCAGAAACTTGTGCAGCAATTCTTCCGGGTTTGGCGCTGAAATTTCCATTGAGAGCTTTTGTTTTGCTGAAACTTTTTTTGTGTTGCATTCCACTGAGTTCATTGCCAGTGCTGAATTTGCAAAGCATTCCTCGATTGTTTTTCCGAATGCCCGGAATTTTGCGTCAGCAGTGTGCTCCAAAAAAACGAATTTTTGCATAATAAAGAAACAGTGCAAGTAATTTAATTTTGCATGCTTTAAGAAAACAGGTTTTGTTTTGGCAGCACTATTATTCCCTTGCCTGTTTGTATCTGGTAGGGAACGAGTTTTTTGATGTGTGCAGAGCATCTCAGCTTTAGTATTTCAAGCGCATTGTATCTCTGGCCTCCGGGCGCTTTTATGTTGTATAACACTATTACGCCGTCAGCGAGAAATTCTTCTATTCCTTCTCTGCTGTAAATTTCCGGGTTCTGTGTTGTTTCAGTGACAATGAGGTTTACTGAATTGAAGCCGGCGAGCTTGTCAAAAAGATACTGCAGGTATCTCCTGTATGCTTCTTCATCGTTTGAAAACGCAATGCTTAATGCGCTGAGGGAATCTATTACAATCCTGTCTGGCTTGAATGGAAAGCTGAAGCTGTTGTCGTCAATGTTCATTGAATCTGATTTTTTTTTCAGTGCAACTTCCACTAGCCTTGCTATTTTCAGGCCGTCGAGCTTGGTTATTGTAAGGCAGCATTTTTTTTCAAGTTCCGCAATGTTCCAGCCAAAATTTTCGCTGAGATTTTCCCTTATTTTTTCAACGCTTTCTTCAAAAGTAAGGTAAACACATTTTTCTCCCTTTATTGCGCCGCTGAGTATTGACTGCATGCAGAAAGTGGTTTTTCCTGTCCCTGTCCCGCCGGAAATCAGTATGTTGTCGCCGCGTTTTACCCCGCCTCTTTCAATAAGCTTGTCAAAATCAGAAACCATGAGGGGAACTACTTCTCTTTTCTCTGTTTTTTGCATAAAAACACTTTTTTTTGATTTTCAGCATTGGCAAAAACAATTAGTATTATGTTGGATTTCAATGTTTTTATTCTTTACCTTTAAGGTCATTGAGGTCTTCCCTGTATTTTGACAGGACCTCGTCAAAAGTTTTTCTGTCCACTGTTGGCCGCTTGTAAAAGCTTTCCTCAACTTTTTTCATTTTTGTTTCAATTTCCTTTTTTTTCTGCTCAGTCTGCCTTGTTGCATTCCTGTTCCTGAAAAACCAGGCTCCTGCTGCAATTGCCGCTATTGCAAGTGCAATGCAGATTATGAAAAACAACCAGTTTTTTTCCAAAAAATTTTCTTCAAAGCCTGTTATTTTCATTGAAAATTCTTTTTTTCCGGAATTGCCAAAGGAATCATATCCGATGATTTTGATGTTTAGAAGGCTGCCGTCCTGTTCACTCGGCACATATGTTGCTGAAAAGCCCTCTGCGGTTTTTTCAAGATTTATTTTTTTGCCATTTATTTCTGCAGTGATTTGCGCTTCTTCTGGAACAATGCCTGTGCTGTAGGAAGGCACTGCAACGATTTCAATTGGCTTTGCAATTTTTGCCTCGTAAAGGGTGGGTTTCAGCAGTGTTATGATTAATTCCGGTTTTGCAATGCTTATTTGCAAAACATTTTCCCCGCCTGCTTTTTCTTCTTTTGATGATACTTTTTCCGATGTTACAATTACATTATAGTCCCCGCCCTGCAAAATTGCGGGAATTTGCAGTTCTCCCGAATACACTCCTTTTTCGCTTTCCTGGAGGGGGGTTTTGCCAAGTTGCGGAAACCAGGCATAAGTCACTGCTCTTTCAACAAGCTTTCCGGAATCCGTGATTCTTACGCTGAAAAAAATGTTTTCAGTTGCAGTAAAGTTTTGCTTTGAAGGGCTGAAAAACTTGATGAACAAAAAAGCTGATTCGTTGGAATTTTTTATTCTGGAAAAAGCAGTGTTCCTGTCTTCGCCTTGTATTGCAATTATTCTCCAGGTTCCGCTTGGGTCATTAAAGGCGACATTGTAATCAAATGAAAAATTGCCATCGCTTTCAGTTTCCAGTTCTGTTTCCTTTACAGTGCTGCCTGAAAAAAGGATTTTTATTGTAACTTTTCCAAAATTTGCATTGCCAATTATTTTCAGGGTTTTGCCTTTTTCAATATTTTGCTGTGCCTCAATGTTTATTGCAGAGGCATATGGCAGCATAATTGCAAGCCATGCAAGAAAAGCCAGGGCGAGAAAGCTACTGCTGTTTTTTTCCATGCCCGCGCGCCTCCAATTCCACAATTTTGCTTTTTGCGACAGCCAGTTCCGCAGTGTACTTTGTAGTGATTCTGTTGAATTCATCCCTGGTAATAATGCCTTCCACAAAATCCCTGTCAGCTTTTTCCATTAATTCTTCGTATAAGGCAATTTTTTTCCTAAGCCTTGAAACTTCAAGATTGTACTTTATGCGCATTCTCAGGAACCAGAGCAATATTGCTCCAATTGCAATGATTGCAAGGATAATGTAAAAATATTCCTTTAAATAATACTGTATTGATGTGCCTTCAACGCTTAATTCCGCTGAAAAAGCGCCTTTGTTCCCAAATTCGTCAGTAAAATCTATTGCAAAGTCAACTTTTGAATCACCTGGTTCTATGTAATATTTGCCGGAATAAACACCGGTTTCTTTATACTCAAGCACAATGTCTTTTCCATTTATTTTTGCAGGCACTACTTTTGTGTAAAGGGGCTCGCCGTTTTCGTAATACATTCTTACGCTGAAATTTGCTGTTTCGCCAACCTGAATCTGATTTGACATTGGCGACAAAAGCTCTGTTTTTATTCCAATATCCTTTATGTTAAGCTGGATATTCAGGTCGCCGCTTTTCCAGACATTTTCCGAAATCGCTTTTGCATTTATTAAAAAGCTCTGCTTGCCCATTGGCATTGACACTGGCACCTTTATTGCCACAAAGAACTGGTTGGAATCGCTTTTTTCAAAAGGCGTTTTCGTTCCAAGCGGGGAAATAAGCTCTATATTCGCATCGCTGATTTCATTCCCAAGGTCATCGGAAATTTTTATCAGCAAAAGCAGGTCATTGCCTCTCCTGTAAAACAATGACGGCGGTTCAACCATTTGGATGCTGAGCAGTGATTTTGCCTCGGGATTTTTTACCTGGAAGCCTGACTCGCTTTTTGCAGTGTTGTTCAAATCGTCAAGAAAATAAAATTTTGCATTCCATGTTCCCGCAGAATCAATCATGGAAGTGTGCAGTTTTGCAATAAAAATTCCTTCGGCATTTGTTTTCACTGGAATTTTGTATTCCTTGTTTTTTGGATCCGAAACAGCCAAATCAAATTCTTTTTCCAGGGGAACATTGTGCCGTGCAACTGTTCCTGTAAAAATAACCTCGTCGCCCAAATAATAAATTTCCTTGTCTGTCTTAAGGCTTGTTGTGAGTTCCGGCTTGATTTCAATGCTTATTTTTTTCAGCAAATAGGTTTTTCCTATTCCCGCTGCAATTGAAATCAGGGCAATTCCCCTGTTTTGGTCTGTGTGTATCCTGGAGTAATTTCCAAAAATTCCGTCTTTCCACCTGCCGTCATTGTGGTCCCCGTCATCGTACAATTGCAGGCTCCCGAAGAAACCCCTTGCAGTGAAATAATCAGTCAGCAAAACATTTTTTTGCCTGTCAAAAATATGTGCGGTTATTACAATAGTATCGCCGCGCAGAAAAGAAGAAGACGCAGCGGGAGAATCGATTACAAGATCATAATTCGGGTTTTGGCAATCACTTGGGCAATTTGAATAATCCTCGCCTGTTTCACAGCTTCCATTGCCGCAGGCCGCCATAACGCTTGCAGCAAAAAAAAGGAATGCCAGCAGCATTATGCCTGCCTTGCATTTATTTTTGGAAAACATCAGAAATAATAGGCAGCAGAGAAATAAAAATCTTCCTAGCCCTGTTTGACTTGTGTAAAAAATAGCACTATTCTTTGAGTTCTATTTCCAAATGCACTGCTTCCGGGACTTCCACCCGCATTATTCTGCGGAGTGTTCTTTCATCCGCTTCTATGTCTATTATGCGCTTGTGTATGCGGAGCTGCCATTTTTCGTATGTTTCTGTTCCGCCTCCGCAAGGCGCTTTTCTTGTGGGGATAACGAGTTTTTTTGTTGGCAATGGGATTGCGCCGGAATGCTTTACGCCTGTTTTTTCTGCCACGTCAAGCAGTTGCCCGCAGATTTCCGTAAGCTGTTTAAAATCAGGGCTAGTGAGCTTTATCCTGGCTTTTTGCATTCCCATACACCTTTTTTTTCTGAAAAAATTTTTTAAAAATTAAGGGAAAAGGAAGTAAAAAAAACTTTACTTCCGCATTGTTTGTTTGCGCAACTTTTTATTTTGTTCTTGGCGTTACGCTTAAAACAATTCCTGCAGCAACTGTTTGCCCCATATCCCTTATTGCAAACCTTCCGAGCTGTGGGAATTTTTTGTATTCTTCAACCACGACCGGCTTTGTAGGGACAATTTTTACTATTGCCGCATCTCCTGTTTTCAAAAACTTCGGGTTTTCCTCTTTTGTTTGCCCTGTTTTTACATCAAGTTTTTTCTGGATTTCAGTGATTGTGCATGACAACTGCGCAGTGTGCAAGTGGAATACTGGAGTGTATCCGATTGGAATTGCTGTCGGGTGGTTTAGCACCACAATTTGTGCTGTAAAGTCTTTTGCAACTGTCGGAGGGTCTTTTTCATGCCCTGCAACATCTCCTCTTGCTATCTGGTCTTTTGTCAGGCCTCTTACATTGAATCCAATGTTGTCTCCCGGCCTTGCTTCTTTTAATTGTTCGTGGTGCATTTCAATTGTTTTTACTTCTCCAACAACTCCTGGGGGGTTGACAATTATTTTGTCTCCAGGCCTTAGGATGCCTGTTTCAACCCTGCCAACTGGGACTGTTCCCACACCTTTGATATTGTAAACATCCTGCAATGGAAGCCTCAATGGCTTGTCTGTTGGCAATGATGGTGCCTTAAATTCATCAAGTGATTCAAGCAGTGTTTTTCCAGTGTACCATTTCATTTTGTCTGATTTTTTGGCTACATTGTCTCCAACCCAGCCTGAAATTGGAACGAATTTTACTGTGTCTATTTTATAGCCCACGCTTGTCAATAGTTTTGACATTTCGTCTTTTACTGCTTTGAATTTTGCTTCGTCGTAGTTTACTTCGTCCATTTTGTTTATTGCAATTATAATCTGCTTTAGGCCCATTACCTGTGCCAGGAATGCGTGTTCTTTTGTCTGTGGCTGCACTCCTTCTTTTGCTGCAACAACAAGGACGCATGCGTCTGCCTGGCTTGTGCCAGTTATCATGTTTTTTACGAAATCCCTGTGGCCAGGAGCGTCAATTACTGTAAAATAATTGTTTTTTCCTTCAAATTTTTTGTAAGCAACATCAATTGTTACGCCTCTTTCCCTTTCTTCTTTCAGCCTGTCCATTACGAATGCGAATGCAAATGTGCCTTTTCCAAGGGCGTCGGCGTCTGCCTTGATTTTTCTGTATTCCTGTTCGCTCAAGGCTCCGGAATCATACAAAAGCCTTCCGACAGTTGTTGATTTGCCATGGTCTACGTGTCCTATAAATACCAGGTTCAGATGTGGCTTTTCTGCCATGAAATTACCTCCAATAAAAAATTCGCCACCAATTTTTTAGAGGAAAAATTGGAAACACGTTTATATTTTTGATTAATAGTTTGGCTTTCAAAATCTTTAAAAACCGATGCCTTAAAGCCAAAAATAAAGCATTTCGGCTGCAAAATATTCCAAAATTTTTTGTGCCGCTTAATTTTTTTGTGAGCGAAGCGAACCACAATTTGCCAGAGGCAAATTGTTTCTTTTCCAAGGTTTTCTTTGCTCTGCAAAGAAAAGCTTTACTCCAGGAAGAATTGCCATGCTTTTGGCTCTGGTTCCAGGCCTTTTCTTTTTCTTACTTCTGTGATTATGCCTTTTTGCAGTTCTCTTGGCAGGACTTCATAGCCTGCGTATTCCGCTGTCCAGACTGCTCTTCCCTGGGTTGCTCCGCGCATGTCTGCGCTGAAGCCGATCAGTTCTTTTACAGGGGCTTTTGCAACAATTACTGTTGTGTCGCCTTCTGTCCGAATTTCTGAAATTTGTGTCCTTTTTGACCCAAGTTCTTTTGTTACTGCGCCCATGTAATCGCTTGGCACTGTGATTGACAATAATTGTTTTGGTTCAAGCAGTATGTGGTCTGTTGAAAGCATTCCTGCAAAAATTGTTCTTGTAATTGCAGGCAGTACTTGTGCAGGGCCGCGGTGAATGCTGTCCTCATGCAAAGTTGCGTCTTCAAGTATTACCATTACCCCGAAGCATTTTTCTTTTGCAATAGGGCCTTCGTCCATTGCGTCTTCAAAGCCCTGTATTACAAGCTCTTTTATTTCATGCAGCGCCACAATTCCCCTTGTTGAATCTACAAGCAAATTGTTGTTGTGCACGCACCATGTTTTTTTTGACATTTCTTTTTCAAATCCGCATTCTTCCAGCCTTGACATTATTTCCTTGTCTTTTAGCCTTATTTTTGCCTCTATTTTTGCTTCAACAAGCTTCAGCAAAATTTCTTCAGGAACTGGTTCCACTCTCATTTTGAATTTGTTGTGCCTGTTCGGGGAAATTCCTTCAAGTGTTTGCGATGGCTTTGTAATTGCTTCTTTGTAAACAACAATCGGCGCTCCCATTGCAATTGGAATTTTGTGCGTTTCTTCTATCCTGTACCTGTTGACATCAAGATGAAGCTCGCCCATTCCCGAAAGCAGGTGTTCTCCTGTTTCCTGGTTTATTGATGTCCTGAGGTTTGGGTCTTCTTTTGAAAGCTGCCTTAAAACCTGGATTAGTTTTGGCAAGTCTTTTGTTTGTTTTGCCTCTACGCTGACAGTCATTACTGGTTCAACAGAAGATTTGAAGCTTTCAAATTGCTTCATGTCAATTGTGGAAATTGTTTCGCCTGCAAAAACTTCTTTCAAGCCGACTATTGCCGCAACATTGCCGGCTTCCGCCTTTGTGACATCAATAAATTCCGGCCCCATAAAAACTCCTGCTTTTTGTATCCTGATTTCTTTCTGCATTCCCAAGAGTTTTACAATAACCCCGTTTTTCAGTGTGCCAGAGTAAATCCTGCCAGTGGCAATGTCGCCAACATGGGGATTTACGCTTACATCTGTAATCATCATTGCTATTTCGCCTTTTTCATCGCAAGCCTGCATTGATTTTCCGATTTCTGATTCAAGGTCGCCTGTCCAGATGTTTTTGGTCCTGTATTTTTGTGCTTCCAAGGGGTTGGGCAGGTGGTCTCGCGCCATTTTCAAAACAACCTCATAAACAGGGCTTATTTCGGCGAGCTTTTTTTGGTCATCGTTTTTAAGGTAGGAATAAATCTGCTTGAAATTGATTTTTGATTTTTGCATATACGGAACTGAGACGGCCCATTTTCTTTTTGCAGAGCCGAATGCAACGCTTCCGTTTGCTGGGTTTACTAGCCATTTTTCCTTGAATTCGCCTGCTGCATTTTTGCTGATAAGGCTGTTGATTGCCGCAATGACTTTTAAAAATCTTTTTTGCATTTCTTCTTCTGAAACTTTCAGTTCGTTAATCAGCCTGTCAACTTTGTTTATGAAAAGCACTGGCTTTACATATTCCTTTAATGCCTGCCTTATCACTGTTTCAGTTTGTGGCATTATTCCTTCAACTGCATCAACAACAACAATTACTCCGTCAACTGCCCTCATTGCCCTTATTACTTCGCCTGTAAAATCAACATGCCCCGGCGTGTCAATTAGGTTGACGAGTGTTTTTTCGTTTTCATAATCAAAAACAAGTGAAATGTTTGCGGCATTGATTGTTATGCCTCTTTGCTGTTCCTGGTCCTCGTAATCCATTATCTGCGCTGTTCCTGCAACTTCCTGGCTTATGAGTCCTGCCGCTGCAATCAGCGCATCTGACAAAGTTGTTTTTCCATGGTCAATGTGCGCCACTGTCCCAATGTTTCTTATGTTTTTCCTGTCAGCCATCATTTTTTCTGCCAGTTCAACCATGTCTTCTCTTTTTGTCATTGCAATCACGTTTTTTTTTGTTTTAAAAATTTGGCTCTGATTTTTCAAAAAAAATTTGTAAGCAAAAAAGAAATTTATCTTGACGCTTTTGCTATTCTTTCAACTTCGTCGCGCCTTTTTACTGAAAAGCTTTTGTTGTCTTCTTTTGAAGCTGAAATTATTTCTTCCGCAAGGGCATCTTCGGCTTTTTTCTTGTTGTTGAAGCTTCCTGAAAAAGCGGCTAATGCAATATTTTTCAATGCCTCGTCAACTCTTTTCAGGGGGGAAAGGTCGACTGCCTGTGTGTACATTACTCCGCCTCTTTTTATTCTTGTGACATCTTCCCTTGGGGCGGAATTTTCAATTGCCTTTATCAAAACCTGTACGGGGTTTTGCTTTGTTTCCCTTTCAACCCTTTCAAATGCCTTTTCAATGATTTTCATTGCCTGGAGCTTTTTTCCGCAGCTGTTTCTTCCTCTTATGTATTTTCCGCTCATTTTTCTTTTTCCCTGGCCAGAGCGCATTACCTTGTTTATCAGCCTTTCAACAATGCTTATGTTTGCTTTTTCAAATCTTTTTTTTGCAACCCTGCCGAATGTATGCGGAATTGTTTTTGCCTTCAGGTTCACGTATCTTGCAAGCCCAAGGTCTTTTATCTGCAAATCTTTTGTGTCCCATTTTCCAAAAATCAAGCTGTCCATAAAATCTCCCCTTTCTTTTCTTGGAAGAAAAGAAAGTGTAAGTTTCCCAAAGAAAAGAACTTACACTTTTGATAAACAAAATTTTACCTTTTCACTTTTTCTTTTTTGCCTGTGCGCAGCATTTCAAGGCATTGGTTATTCACATGAGTAACCCTGAATTTTACTCCCCAAAGGTCTCCTTTTGGGCCGCCTTTTGCGCCGCCGATTCCTTCAACTATTACTTCGTCATGCTCGTCAATGTGCTTTATTGCGCCGTCATAAGGCGCAAGCGCTGTAAGCTGCCTTCCGCTTTTTGTAAGTTGCACTCTTACGCATTTTCTGATTCCGGAGTTTGGCTGTTTTGCAGTTACGCCTCTTTTTTCAAGCACAATCCCCCTTGCCTGTGGAGCTCCCTCTAGCAAATCGTATTTCTTTTTGGAGCTGTCTTTCTTTTTTTTGTAATACGGGTCTTTCCAGCGCCATTTTTTCCTGTCATTTTCAAGGCTTCTTGCTGCGAATTCTCCTCTTGCCATAACTTCACCAAATTTTTAATTCCAAAATTTACCTGATTTTTATTTCCTCTATTCCATAATTCCTTTTTGCGATTTCTTTTATTCTTTTTATTTTTCCTGAATTGTTGAGCATTTTGCTCCTGTTTTCCGCGTCAACCGCGACCACAAGGGCTTTTTTTCCCTGTTCTTCAACGGAATCAATTTTTTTGAATTCAATGTTATAAAACGCTTTTTTTAAAAATTCCCCTGCGTTTTCGGAGTATTCAAAAATTTCAATGTTTTTTTTCAGCCTTTTTTTCAGCTGCTCTATGTTCAGGGCGTTTTTTCCAATTGCCCTGCCCAATTCCCCTGGCCTGACAATGAAGCTCACAGTGTTGCCCTGCACAACACAGTCCCTCGCATTTGCCCCGGAAATCGAATTCAAAGCGTTCAGGTAAAAAATCTCATCTGCACCAAGTTTCATTTGTTTTCACTGCTCTGAATCTTTGCCAGGCCCAAGGCCTTGCTTTTTCCGGATTTCTCAATGCAAAGGCAAGAAATTACAAACGGCTTTCCGCAAACACTGCCCAATTCCACTGAATTTCCTGAAAAATTGAAAATCGGGATTTTTGCAGAAGCACAATAATGCTGAATTTTTTCCTTTATGCGCTTTTGAACGTTAGAACTTAAAATAATTAGCTCAGCATTGCCTTTTAAAACGTTTTTCTCGGACTGCTTGAAGCCAAATTTCACAGAACCTGTATCCACAGCCCTTCTGATTTCCTTGTTAGCGTCGATTTCAACCATATAAAAAACCATTCAAAATAAATTTTTTTTTTTTGCTTATTACAAATCTCCCAAACCAAATTTTTTTAATTGCTTATGCTTCGCTATTCTTTTTTGCTTTTCCCTGTTTTTGAGCTGTCCATTACCAATTCAACAATTCCAGTGCCGACTTTTACTGGCTGGCCAACAATAATATTTTCAACAACTCCCTGCAGGTCTTCGCTTTCGCCCCTGAAACTCGCATCAACAAGGTGCTTTACTGTTTCTTCAAAAGCAGCTCTTGCAAAAGGGCTTGCTTTTTCCCTGCTTATGCCTGTCCTCACTATTCCCTTTACTTCCCCGCTGTAAGTCATGAGGTCTGCCAAAAGCATGAGATGCCTGATGTCAATTGCAATCTTGTTGTCCTTGAATGTTTTTTGCAGTTCATTTACGACAAGCGCCCTTCCCGCTTCAATTCCAAGCACAAGGCTTGTTTCCATTATGTCGTTTGTTGTCAATCTTGTGGAATCAATTTCTTCAAGTTTCAAAACCCCTTTCAGGTTTGAACCCGAAGTTTTTATTACAAATTCCTTGCCTTCTTCTGCAATCAAAACTTTTCCAATTCCTTTTATGCCCTGTACCCTTGAATTCATAAGCTTCAGAATAGCCTTCCTTATCCTTATGAGCTGCTCTTTTTTAAAATTCAATTCCACAACATTTTTTTTCTGGTGCGCTTCAAGCTTTATCCCTGATTTTATTTTTGCAATAATGTCTTTTTCGTCAAGATAATGCTCTTTCAGGGCTTTTTCATCCAGTTCTATGCTGATTACGCTGTTTGCAAAATCCTCATGCAGCTTTGCAACATCCTGCAGCCTGACTTCAACAAGCTTGTTTGCAAATTTAACTGTTTTTTCCCTGTCCTTGTTCAATGGAGAATTCAAAAAAATTGTCATTGTGGGATATTTTGACTTGCTTCTGCCATCAACAATTTCCTCAACTCTCTGTATTCCCGAGCCAACACTGACTTCAGCTGCTCCCGCATAGTGTTTTGTCCTCAAAGTAAGCTGTGTGCCTGGCTCTCCAATGCTTTGTGCCGCAACAATTCCAACTGCTTCTCCTGCTTCCACTGTCAGGTCGGAAAATTTTTCCTTTATCCTTTCAATTAACGATTCGACTTTTTGCTTGCTCAGTTTTTCCCTTTCAGCAATAAAAGCAATTTGCGCCATTACCCAGTATGGCAAAGGCTGTTCTTCCCAGTCCTCTTTTTTGGCATCGGGAATTTCCCTGTCCCTGCCTTTTTTTTCCTTTACTTTTGGGCCTTCTTTTTCCGCACTTTCTTCAGGTTCTTCTTCGCCTTCCCCGCTCAGGTCTTCCCTGCCTTTTCTCCCTTCCATTTCCGCATCTTCAAGATCGTCAAGCTCTTCTTCTTCAAGAATTTCAACGTCTTCTTTTTTGTTTTTTGCCATAAAAATCACTTTATAAATCCTGGTTCAGTCTTCCTTTTTTTCAGTGTTCATTCTTACAAATTCCATGTCAACATCAATGGTTTTTCCCTTCACTGTTTTTTGCGGGAAAACAGAGTCTTCACCGTAATTGTACTGCACAATGTTCTTTGAGGCAGTCCTCACTGTGCCGTCATTGTTCACCATGAGGTCCTTGAGGCTGTTTGCAAGCCTCCTGTAAAGGTATCCCGACACTTTTGTTGAAACACCAGTGTCAACTTCTCCCTGCCTTCCACCCATGCTGTGATAAAAATATTCAACTGCGCCCATTCCCTTGATAAAATTGCCCCTTAAAAATCCGCCTGCGAACAATCCAACATCATCCTTGTAATTCAATGAAAGAAGCCTTGAAGTAAAGCCCCTTTTTGGCCTTCCAGACCTGACTGCAACCTGGCCCCAGAATCCCGAAATGTTCATGAGGTTTATGCTTCCGCCTCTTCCGCCACTCAATATCATCGCAATAGTATTCAGTTTTGATGACCCTTCCAGCACAGGCTTAAGTTTTTCCTTCATGATTTCTTTTTCAAGAGTGCTTTTGGCTTCCCCTGCTGCCCGCATAATATATGTTTCAAAGCTTTCTTCAATAGTTTTTCCGGGAATATGCTCAAGATTTCCTTTTTTGTATTTTTGCACAAAAACATCTGCTTTTGCAATTGTTTCCTTGAAAATCTTTTCTTTTTCCTTTTCAATATGCTCGCTCACTTCATATTCATCAAGGCCGACTGTCATGCCTTTTTTTGTAAGCAAATCACTCACTATTCTTGAAGCTCCCGCATAAAACTTTTCAATGACTTCGCTTGGATAATGCCTTGCAAGCGCGTCCACAAGTTTTCCGCTGCCTTCCCCAAGGGATTCCTTGTCAATTACGCCCATAACAAGTTTTCCGTCTGCAATTTTAAGGTACGCATCATGGCTGCATTTTTCCTTTACACAGTCATTGCAGATTCCAGTTTTTCTCAGGACATTGCAGGTAAATGTCTTGTATTCCAGATTCAGGTCTTTTGGCAGCAACTGGCTGAAAATCAATTTTCCCGAATACTTTTTCCCCCTGTCAGGCTTTGGAATTTCCTTCAGGCCGATTTCGTAAAAATATGCCATTGCATCTTCTCTTGTGAATTCCATTGAATGAGTTGTCAATGCAAACAAGCCAGTAATTCCGTCTTCGGCAAGGACAATTATTGGCGCACCATATCTTGGCGAAATAACCTGATTTCTTGCAAACATTAATTCCAATGCCTCTGTTTTTCCCTCTTCTGTCTGGGGCACATGCAGGTTCATTTCATCGCCATCAAAATCCGCGCCGTAAGGCTTGCAGACAATAGGGTTCATCCTGAATGTCCTTCCCGGCATTACCCTTGCAGTGTGCGCCAGCATGCTGAGCCTGTGCAATGACGGCTGCCTGTTGAACAAAACCACGTCGCCATCCATCAGCTTTCTTTCAACCCTGAATCCAATGTCAATTTCTTCAATTACTTCCTGCTTGTTTGCCTCATCAATTTTTTTTCTCGTTTCATTCGGCCTGACAAGATAAACAGATTTGTCAGTATTTTTCACAAGCGCCTGGATTTCTTTTTTGTTCCATTCCGTCACCATTTCAGGGACAGTCAGTTCATTGGCGATTTCCGTTGGGATTCCGACTTCGCTGATAAGAATATAAGGGTCTGGAGTAATAGTGCTTCTTGCTGCAAAATTCACTCTTTTTCCTGTCAGGTTGTGCCTGAATCTTCCTTTTTTTCCCTTCAGCCTCTGCACAAGAGTCCTTAAAGCGCGGCCACTCCTGTGTTTTGCAGGCGGAACTCCCGCAGTATTGTTGTCAAAATATGTTGTTACGTGGTACTGCAGCAAATCCCAGAGGTCTTCAATGATAAGCTGCGGAGCCCCTGCATCAATGTTGTCTTTCAGGCGCAGATTGATTCTTATAATGTCAACAAGCTTGTGTGTCAAATCATCTTCGGATTTTATTCCTGATTCAAGAGTAATGCTTGGCCTTATTGTTACTGGAGGAACTGGCATTACTGTCAAAACAAACCATTCAGGCCTTATTACATCCTGCTTATAGCCGAACAATTCCAGGTCCTTGTCAGGAATTTTTTCCATCCATTCCCTTATCTGGGTTGGATAGATTCTTTCCTTGTTATAAAAAAAGTTTGTCGGCTTGTCAAGCACCACAGTGCCTTTTTCTGCCTTGCAATGGGGGCACTTTTTTATTTTGCGCGCTTTTGCGGAAATTTTTTTTCCAATGATTTCCGCGTTCTGGGGGGTAAGCATTCTCCTGTAATATTCAAGCTTGTCGTCAGGCAATGCAATCCTGCTGCATTCTTTGCAGCTTGCATGCATCAATTGCTCAATTCTTTTGCTGAATTCGGAGTGCAGGACAGGCCTTACCAATTCAAGGCTTCCGAAGTGGCCAGGGCATTGCTTCATTTTTTGCCCGCAGGTTTTGCATCTCAAGCCAGGGTTAATCACGCCAAGATGCGGGTCCATAAGGCCGCCTTCCATTGGATAACCGTCCTTGTCATAAGTGTCCGGAGTTTTTATTTCAAGCGCAGACATTTTCCTGAGCATTGCAGGGCTTAAGACATTGAACTGGATTGAAGAAATTCTTTTTACAAGCATCAGCATCATCCATTTTATTTTTAAATTTTGTTTTCTTTCTTACACTTTGTCCGTAATGTTTAGTTTGGGCATTATTCCGAGTGCCTTTAATTCATCAAGCAATAATTTGAATCCATAGCTCATTTCAACTGGATAGACCTTGCTGCTTTCGCAGATTGGGCAGTATTTTTTGTTTCTTATCATGTCATGGATTGCGATTACTCCGCATTTTTCGCATACAAGCTCAACTGCCTTGTCAGAATCTTCTATGAATTTTTCGTGCAAAAGCATTGCCGCTCCGTGCCCCACAAGTGTTTCGCCTTCCATTTCACCAAAGCGCAGGCCGCCTTCTTTTTCTTTTCCTTCTGTTGGCTGCCTTGTAAGGATTTGCACTGGGCCTCTTGCCCTTGCCTGCATTTTGTGTGCAACCATATGGAACAGCCTTCTGTAAGCGCACATTCCAACAAAAATTTCGCCTTCAAGCCTTCTGCCTGTTAAGCCGTCATAAAAAGCCTCTTTGCCGTCCTGCCTGAAGCCGTGCTGCTTAAGCATTTCTTCAAGCTCTTTTATTGGCATTGATTCAAAAGGAGTCCCGTCAATTGCCTGGCCAGCCATTGCCCCTGATTTTCCGCCAAGCATTTCCAGCAAATGGCCCATTGTCATTCTGCTTGGAATGCTGTGCGGGTTAAGAATAAGGTCTGGTTTTACTCCGTCTGCTGTAAAAGGCATGTCTGCTTCTGGAAAAACAGCGCCTATTACTCCCTTTTGGCCGTGCCTGCTGCTCACTTTGTCGCCTGTCTCTGGCTGCATTGTGCTCCTGATTTTTATTTTTACAAGCTTGTTTGAATCCTCATTTTCCGTTATAAGAATGCTGTCCACAAAGCCGGGCTTTCCTTTTCTAGTAGTAACGCTGCTTTCTCTTCTTTTTTCTTTTACAACGCCAAATTCAGAAACTTCTTCCAAAAATCTTGGGGGAGAAGTTCTTCCAATTACAATTGACCTTTCGCCTGCCCAGGATTCAATTTCAGCCAATCCGTCTGCGCCAAGGTTTTTGTAAAGGTCTTCCTGCAGATAGCCAATTGTTTCTTCTGTTGGAATTTCAAATTTGTCTGTCTGGCCTCCGGGATACCTGTTTTCAGCGCCTTCATACATCCTGAAATAAGATGTCCTTGCAAGGCCTCTTTCAAGGGAACCTTTGTTCATGACAAGCGCATCCATTGTGTTAAAGCCGTAAAATGGCATTATTGCAACAACAAAATTCTGGCTCTGCGGCCTTTTTTCAAGTTCAATAAGGGCATTTGTCCTGCTTGAAATAAGTTCTTTCTGTGGATAATGCATCAAAAAACCTTCAGTGTCTGTCCTCAGGTTGTAATTTATTCCGTTTATTCCCAGTGCCTGCTTGAACATTTTTGCGCCGTGCAATACTTTTCCAGCCATGTCGTGCTGCAAATAAGGAACCATTGAAGAAAT
This sequence comes from Candidatus Iainarchaeum sp., assembly GCA_028713935.1. Taxonomy (GTDB): domain Archaea; phylum Iainarchaeota; class Iainarchaeia; order Iainarchaeales; genus JAGVNX01. Next base: position 3,680 of record JAQTNI010000006.1, on the reverse strand, counting down.
CAGGCTCAGGATTGCAATTGAGCTTATTTCCAGATGAGTGTGCTCTTTTGCCAAATCCTCTGGTTTCAATGCAACCATTAAATTTTCTTCTTCTTCAGAATCAACATATTCAATTACTCCCTGTTTCTGCAAGTCCTGCCAGGTTAATTTTCCGCTTTTCAAATCCCTTAAATGCTCTTCAGTAAGCTTTGATTTTCCATTTTCAACAACAATAAGGGGCCTCTGCACTCTTCCCGCATCAGTGTTAAGGTAAAGCTCGTTTGTGTCGGCATGATAAGCAATGTTTACAAGCGGGCTTATTTTGTTTGCTCTTCTTGAATTGATTAATTCGTCAGTCAATTCTTTCGGAGAATCGTGAAAGCCAATCAGCCTTCCATTAATATAAATTTTTGCAGCTTTTCCAGTTCCAGCCATTTCAACACCCTAATTAATTTTTTTCCAGCCCTACAATTTCCTCATTTTTACGCCTTTCTTGTTCAGCAATTCTTCAATTGGTTTTTCATCAGCATCAGTTGTAACTTCCGCCATTAAGCAAAGATTTTTCACTAAGCCGCAGTTGCCTGTCAAAAAGCCATTTGCAAAAAAATTATGGTAAGCCTGTTTTGTGGTTACATCCATTACTTCCCTGCATTCTGTTTCTTTTATTGATTCAATTGTTTCCCAAACCAGGCCGTTTTCCGAAATGCAGTGTTCCCTAATCCAGTCATTGAATTTTGGAAATTCTTTTTCGGAAACCCGCACGAACTTGTTCAAGCCTTTTTTGTCTTTTTTAAGCCAATTGCTCACATCATGCTTTTTCACATCAGGGCCTATTTCTCCGGCTATTTGTGAAATGCTTTTTCCGTTATTTGCCAATGCAATTGCAAATTGCTGCGCCTTGATTCTCTTTTCAACCATTGTTTTTTTGAACAGCAAATAGCTGTAAGCCATTCTTGCAAGGCTTTTTCTTTCAGCGCAATACCCAAACCCAACAGTGCCATATAAATTAAGCAAACTATCCGGTCTGCTGGAAACAAGCAATTTTATTTTTTTAGTTTCAATTCCTGATTTTCTTTTTATTCCGTCAACAATTTTTATGCAGGAAGCCTTAATGCCAAACTTTTGCAGCAATTCCTTCAATTGCTCTGCAAATTCCAATCCATTTTGCACGAGTTCCTTTGACTTGTTCAGTGAAACAACTGGCTGCAAAAAGACCGTTCCGTTTCTTTTATCCGCACTGGGCTTTGTCATTTCGCTTCCAAAATAACCGCTTAAAAATTCCATTGCAAAAATTTTCCTTGAGTTCATCAGCCAATTTGGCACGCTTGTCGGGCTAATTGCTTTGTCCCCAACAGGGGCGCCCAGCGCCCTGAATAAAATCCACAATGGCTTTGAATAGCAATGCATTGTTTCTGAATAGCCCGAAATAACCCTGCCATTTGAAAGCACAGAAACCCTTTTTGTTCTGATAATCTTTCCGCAATCAAAACCCATTTCTTTTATGTCCCCTGCAATTTCTTCCAAATCTGCTTGCCTTCCAGCAAAAGTAATTGTGCAGTTCGACTTGTACTTTTTCATTGAAATGCTTAACCCGCCGTCTCCAAAAATAAAGCCGAGCAATTTCGCCAAAACAATTGCTTTTTGATTTGAATCAAGCAATGGAACAAAGCCTTTTTTCTTTAATTCGTTCAAAACGTATTGTTTGTCTGTTTTTTCAGGGCAGGCATTGAAAATGCTTTCTTCGCTAATCAGAATCTTATTTTCAGGGGTTTCAAATTTTATTGGTTTTATTGGCAACACAGCAACCCGGTTCCCTTTCTTTAAGTTTTCCAATGCAGTTTTTCCAAATTGTTCCGAAAAGAAAGGATGGTCTGCAGAAGCAATTATTCTCCTGTTGCTCTCTTTTGTAAATAATTCAAAAACTTTTTTGTTTGAAGCCATTTTAATGTGCCTTACAATATCAGCTTTTTTTTCAGCCTTGTTTTTTTCCCAGTCAACAGAAACAATTTTCCTTTGCTTCCAGATGCCTTCAAATTCCTTAATGCTTATTCCAGAATAATCATCCAGAATCATTTCTGTTTCAGGCGCAACGCACATTGGGCCGTCAGGGGTTTCAATCGGGTCAAGCCTTCCCCAATGGGTTCCATGCACATCCCTTGCCTCGTATAATTCCCTGTTTTTGTTCAGGGGGCTTTTCACTTTTCTGAGGTCTGTAAGCGGGCTTAAGTAATTCACCCTGTCCATGAACTTGCTTACTCCTGTTGCGCGCCCAATCCAGTTGCCAGTGCTCATTGCAAACCTTATTCTTTCGCTTATTGCGCCTGGCCTTACTACTGTTGCAATGTTCAATTTTCTTCTTCTTGTAATTGTCCTGTCAATCTGGAATCTTAAATCCTTTATAAAATATTTGAAACTGTACCGAAACAGGTGTTCCATTAATTTTCCGCTCAATTCAAGGCGCTTGTTTGCATAATGGTCCTTGTCATCCTCGCTTCTTAATCCATAATACCTTTCAATTGCCTTTGTTGCCATCATTGTAAGGTAATAAGCTTTTGCAAGCCTGTCTGTTTTTTTCTGGCCAATGTGGGGCAACAGGAAAGCGTCAATTACTTCTCTTGCCCTTCTGAGCCTGTAATCAACAACCTGCCCAGGCGCAACATATTTTCCAATCCTGTCAAGCGCTTCTTCTTCTGTTTTTGCAATTGTGTTCTGCCAGTTCAAAAGCACATCGTTTTCAATTTCTTTTTCTTCGGGAAATGCATCCTGGATTTCGCGTATGGAAATAAGCCCAAGGGCTTTCAGCAATACAAACAGTTTTAATTTTCTTGGCGAAGCCGGGAAAGTGACATAAATCATTCCGTCAGTGTGCCTTGCAACCCTGACTCTTCCCTTGAAAGCGCCTTTTGTTGAAATAACTTCTGCAGCCACTCCTTTTGGAATTTCTGAAATCAAAACCCTGTCGCTTGCAAGCACTTCCTGTGTTATCAGGGCTTTTTCGCTTCCGTTGATTATAAAATATCCGCCAAAATCCTTTGGGTCTTCGCCCATTTCCGCGAGCTCTTCATCTGTTTTTCCGTTGAGCCAGCATAATTTTGATTTCACCATTATTGGCAAATCCCCGATGTATGCTTTTCTTGTGTCCTGTTCAACGTCTCTCCTGAATAATTTCATTGTAAGCGAAATTTTTCCCGAATAAGTCCTGTTCCTGATTCTTGCCTCCATTGGAAAAAAGCTTGACCTTGGGCTTCCGTCTGCTTCTGTTATTGACGGCTTTGAAATTTCAATGTTTGACAATTCAATCCTGACTTCTTCTATTTTTGGGACAATTTCCTTGTTTTCATCGACAATCTCGTTGAGCTTCTGGTCAACAAACTGGTTAAAGGAATCAATTTCCATTTGGGCAAAATTCCTGTTTTTGAAATAAGCCTCAACAACTTCCCAGTTCTGCATGCAAATCAGTCCAAAATTTTTATCCAAAAAAATGTTATTAAAAAATTTAAATTTTCTTTTATTGCTTTTTTCTTGTTTATCAAAGATTCAGGATTCTTTCTTTTTGGCAATCTGTTTATCATTAATTTATGTTCTTTTTCTTTGGGCAACTTACACTTTCTTTTTCTTGCAAAGAAAAAGAAAGGGCAGTTTAGATTACGCGCCTGTAATAAACTGTTTTTCCCGCTGTCTGGGAAATTCTTATAATTTTT
>JAQTNI010000005.1 GCA_028713935.1 Candidatus Iainarchaeum sp. | reverse complement strand
TACAAAATTAAATTATTGAAAGAAAAAAAATATCCCTGGCAAAAAGTCAATTTATACTTGCAGATACAGGAATTAGTAGGATAACATAAAAACCAGAACTACTGTAACTCCTTATTGTGCAGAAACGAGATTTTTTGTGCAGTCCAATTTTTTTATAATTCAAATTTTTTGAATAGAAAGTGTTTTGCTGTTTCTGCTGCTGCAAAATAAAGGACAAGCAGTGCCGCTATGAACAAAAGAATTGTCAAGGGGAGTGCGACAAATTCAAACAGGACATTGCCAATCCAGGTGTAAGTAATGCCGACAGTGGCAATTATTGTGATGATAGACGAAACAAACAGCAATTTGCTTGGCCTGCTTTTGTAAAAAGGCCTTCTGCTTCTGATTGCAAAAGTAATTATTATTTCCGAAAGCGCTGAAAGAATAAACCAGGCAGTCCTGAAAACAGCTTCGGGAGCATTAAAAAAAACAATTAACGGGATAATCAGGGCCAAATCAAAAATAACGCTTAATAATCCAAAAACAACCATGAAATCAAAAATAAGCTTGATATCCCATTTTTTTGGCTTTTTTAAAAATTCTTCGTCAACATTGTCAGTTGCAATAGTAAGCAAAGGCGCGTCGCTTACAAGATTGTTGAACAAAATCTGGCTTGGAAGAAGCGGAATAAACTTCAAAAAAAACGAGGAAGCCGCAACAGTAAACATGTTTCCAAAATTAGCGCTGATTGTATTGAGAATGTATTTTGTGATATTGCCAAAGGTTTTTCTGCCCTGGACAATTCCATCTGCAAGGACATTAAGGCTTTTTTTCAAAAGAATAATGTCAGCTGCTTCTTTTGAAATTCCAGTTGCGGAATCAACAGAAATTCCAATGTCAGCTGCTTTAAGGGCAGGGGCGTCATTGACTCCATCTCCCAAAACTCCTACAACATGGCCTTCCCTGTCCAAAGCGGAAACAATCCTGAATTTTTGGGAAGGGGTTATTCTTGCAAAAACATTGTATTTGTTGCAATAATCTTCAAATTCTTTGGAAGAAAGTGCTTCAAGCTCTTCTCCTGAAACAATTTTGTTTTCAACAATTTCAATGCCTACTTCGCTGCAGATTTTTTTTGTAATAACTGGGTTGTCTCCAGTAAGAAGTTTTATGGTAATGCCAAGTTTTTTGAACAAAAGCAATGATTCCTTGACTGTTTTTTTTGGAGGGTCTAAAAAAAGCAGGAATCCAAAAAAAACCAGGTTGCTTTCATCTTTTTCGGAAACCTTTTCTTTTGCAAATTGTTTGCCCGCAACCGCAATAACATAATAGCCATCTGCCCAGAATTTTTCTGCCTGGCTTAAAACCATTGATTTTAATTCAGGGGACAATTTTTTTTCTTTTCCGTTTTCAACAAGGCCAGTGCATGCCTGCAGAATTGATTCCACTGCGCCTTTTGCAACCAAAACAGAAGAATTTTTTGATTCCGCAATCACGCTCATTATTCTTCTTTCAAAATCAAATTCGTTTTCATCCAGAATTCTGTATTCTTTGTAGGCAGGAAAAACTGTTTCCGCTTCTTTGCTTGCCATAATTGCCCTGTCAATGGAATTGCCAACAATTTTTTTGCCGTGTTTTTTTGCGGAATTGCATAGCAGAGCATAAAGCAATAATTTTGAATCTTTTTTGCCGTCAATTGTCTTGTAATCCTGCAGTGCGAATTCTCCTTCCGTGAGCGTTCCTGTCTTGTCACAGCACAAAACATCCATGTTTCCAAGGTCTTCAACAGCAGCAAGGGTTTTTGTCACGACTTTTTCTTTTGCCATTTTCAGGGAAGCGCTTGAAAGAGTTATTGTAATAATTATCGGCAATGCTTCGGGCGTAATTCCCACTGCAAGTGCAATTGCAAATAACAATGAGCCAAAAACAGGCTTGCCCATAAGCGCATTCACTATGAAAATAAAAATTGTCATTACAAGGACAATTTTTAACAAAAAATTTCCGAATTTGCGGATATTCTTGTTGAAATCTGTTTCTGCCTGGGTTTGTTTTAACAAGCCAGCTGTTTTTCCAAAAAAAGTGTTCAGGCCCGTTGAAACAACAACGCCATAACCAAAACCGCTTGAAACAAAAGTTCCCATAAAAACAGTGTTGTGCAAGGATTGCGGAGAAAAATCATTGGTAATAATTGGTTCTGTGCTTTTTGCAACAGGCATTGACTCCCCTGTTAAGGAGGACTCGTCAATTGAAAGGTTTTTGGATTTGAAAAGCCTTATATCAGCAGGGACAAAATCCCCGATTTCCATAAAAACAATGTCTCCAAGAACAAGATTTTTGGATTCTGTTTCAATAAGCTCGCCTGAACGGATTGCCTTTGCATAAGTTCCAATGAATTTTTGCAATGCCTGCAATGCTTTTTCCGCCTTGAATTCCTGAAAAAAACCAAGAACTGCATTCATCAAAACAATTGCAATAATTACAATTGCGTCAATTGAATCCCCCAAAAAATAAGCAATAATTGCAGCGCCAACAAGAATCAAAACCAGTGGGCTTTTGAATTGTGCCCAGGCAATTTCATAAACTTCTCTTGCATTGTCATGGGGAATTTCGTTGGAGCCATTGTGCAGGAGCCTTTGTTTTGCTTCTTCTTCTGAAAGCCCGTTTTCAGAAGTTTCCAGAAGGGAAAACACTTCTGCTGAGCCCTTTGCCCAATAATTAGTTTCATTTGGTGGATTATTAGCCATCAGAGTCTCCAAAAACAACTTTGTTGCCTTAAAGTATTGTTTATTGGTATATAAATTATTTTGCAGGCAAAAAAAATAGTTTAAGCAAATTCAATTGTTGTTTTTGCGCCAAGAAGCTTTGTCAGGATTTTTTCTGTTTCTTCTTTCTGCCTGAGCTTTTTTTCATCCTGTTTTGAAAGGATTATTTTGAGTTCTTCAGAATCAGGCCTGAAAACCTTGTTGACAGCGACTATTTTCAAATAGCCAAGCAATGCCTGCGCTGTTTCTTTGGCATCGGATGTTTTTTCCACTATGCGGATTTTTTTTCCAAGCTTTTGCTCCATATCTTTGATGTTTTTTCCGCCCTTGCCAATCAAGGCGCCTATGCTGCCTTTGCAGACAATCACAAGCATTCCGTTCAATTCAAAGCTGTTCAAAAAATCCAGGTCCAAAAAGCTTTTTTCGGCAAGCTTAACCAGTTCTTTCCAGATTTTTATGTCATTCTCGCTGATAAAGCCTGCCTTGAGCTTTGCCTCGCAAATCCTGCACAAGCGGTTTGTTTTTGCATCTTCAAAGCAAATAGGCCCATCCATAAAGCAAAACCTTAAAAAATTTCCAATTACAAAGAAAGGATAAGGAAAAACCGATTTAAATCTATCTGATTCTAAAAAAAAGAAACTCGAAGGAAAAAAAATTAACCTTCGGAAAAAAAAGCAATTTTTACTTTATGATTTTGATTTCAATAGCGGACAATTTCAAAGGGTTTCCTTCATCTGTTGAAATTTCCTCTGTTGAAATCTTTATGCTGTCAGTGTTTGCAGTTGTCATGAATTTGTTCTTGACTATCTCTGCAACATCAACTGCCCTGCTGATTGCTTTTCCCCTTGCTTTAACCAAAACTTCACTGGCTCCCTGGTTCATCTGGGTCACTACTGCCAGCACATAACTCATTGTTCCTTTCTGTCCTACAAAAACAATGTTTTCATTGCTTTTCAATTCAGCCATTGATTACACCCCCAAAGATACACATTGAACCGCTAACACTGCAAAGCAGTGCTGTCTGAAAAATACCTTGTTCAAAACATTAAAAAAGCCTTTCTTTCTGAAGAAAGAAAGGCTTGGGAAAGAAATCTTTTACTTCGCAAAAGAGTTGATTCATAAAAAGCCTCGTTGCAAACCCAGGGTTTGTGACGCGTCGTAAAGCATTGCTTTACAACGTGGGAAAGAAACAGTTTGCGAAGCAAATGTGGTTCGCTCCGCTCACAAGCATAAAAAAAAAGAAAAAGAAAGGAAAACTTATCTCAGGTATTCCAAGGTGTTTTCCCAGATTCCTGGTGTTAAGGCCGGGTCGTAATTGAAGTAAATGCTTTTTCCAACTACAAGCCTTTTTTCAACTATTGCAGGATAATAGCTTGGAGTTACTTCGTTCTTAATGTAAGCGTCCTGGTTTCCGTTTGGCTTGACATCAAAAGTAATCATTGTCAAGGGAGGATATCTTGGGTCTGCAGGTGCTACTTCAATGCCTTCCATTATTTTGCTGTCAAAATCTTCCCTGTAAACCCTTCCTGTTATATGAATCGGGTTTGTGCAGGTTGGGATTCCGTTTCTTCCGGCATCACAGTCAACAGGAATAATGTCCCTGAAAGTTGCTGTCCATCCAACAACATCACTGGCAACTCCAGTGCCATAAATTCCGCCGCTCCTGTAAATTCCGGAATCCATTATTGTAACAAGCTTTCCGCCTGTTCTCACATAATTTTCAAGGCCTTCTCCGAGAGTCCTTGAAATAGATTTTTCATACATGCTTGCGCCAAGATGCTGGTCAAGAATCACCAGATCGTATTGTGCAAGCTGGTCAGCGGGATTCACTGAAAGCGCGCCAGGGTCTTTTACCCTGTACCATGCCAAGTCCCTGTCCTGGTCAAGAATAATTTCAAGTTCCGGGCTTGGCTCTCCAATTACAAGCACCTGCATTGGCTCTGCAGCGCTCAAAAAAGGAATGTTCCATAAGCCAAATTTTGCGCCCAAAAAAGCCGCAATTACAATAATCAGGATAAGGGGTATTAATCCTTCCAGATTTTTCAAAGCACCAGATCTCATGCCGCCACCTTCCATAACAGGAGGAGCAGCGCCGCCTTCTTCAGGATACATCCAGAACACACCTCAAAAATTTTCAAATTAATCTTTTCCAATTAAAATGTTAATTACTATGTTATTTATTGCATTCTAAGGTTTTTAATTGTTTTGCTGTAATCAATAACCTCTTTCTTATTTAAAAGCTTTTTGGCTGGCTTCTGCGGTTTTGAATTTAATTTTTTTGCAATTTTTTTAGCACATCAGAGTAGAAATTTTTTGGAATTGATTTGCCTTGCTTTGGAGGGCAGCCACAATTGAACATCCCCGCTCTTTTGTAATTCTCGGATTTTTCCCATATTTCCTTGAGGGATTCCTGCCTGACATTTCCAAGCACAGTTGTATCGTCGCCAGGGCATCTCAAAACAGTTCCTGTTAGTGTAACATACATTCCGCAGGCAACCTGGTTACAGGGATGGACTCCTGCATAAGCTGAAATTCCTTCTTCTTTTATTTGTTCCAGAGTCTGGATTCCTTTTTCAATATTGAATTTGTAAATTTTTGCGTATAAATCAACAAGCTCTTTTTTTGAAGGAGTTATTTTTTTCCATGCAGCGCCTCTTGAGCATCTGCCGCTAATCATTGTGGGTGTGGTAACAATATACAAATTCCTTTGCCTTGCCCATGAATAAATTTCAAAGATTTCAGAATAATTCGTTTTTGTTATTGGCGTTGCAATCAAGGCAATTCTTACCGGGTTTTTGTTAAAGCCCGCTTCTGCAAGCAATTCCAGGGCACGGTTTCTTTTCAAAGTGTATCCCTTTATTCCGCCAACCATTTTGTCCTGAATTTCAGTGTCAAAAGAATTGAAGCCAAGCAGAATGCTGGCATTCACTTTTTTTAGTTCTTCAATAAGAGCAGTGCCTGTTTCAAGCCCATACTGGGAATAATATTTTTTTACAAGCGAGTCATCGCCGATTACATGGCCTTTTGTAAAAATAAGCGGAGTGACATTTGACTTTTTTAGAAATCCGAGAAACTCCAAAAACCTTGGGCTTTCAAAGGGCTCTCCAGCTCCCAAAAATTTCACTGTTTTCAGGCCAAGCTTTTTTGCCTGGTTAATAATACCAATTATATCCTCATATTTCAGCAGATTGTTTTTTTCAGAATCAACTTTGTTGTTTTTTCTGAAACAGTGGGGGCAATTAAGGCTGCAGGAATTTCCAAAATCAATGTCAAGAGTAAGAATTTTTCCCTTGTTTTCTGCCAGTTCTTTTTTTGAAAAGCCCCAGCCGTTCACATCATTAACAAAATTTTTTGGAAAATTGTTTTTGTAAACAATTGGCACATTTGGAAAGATTTTCATTGTGTCACCTAAACAGCATTGCGGGCTTTATCCGCAAATCATGCCATAGTACAAATTTTCTATTGGCAAAAAATACGGGCCTGGAGTTCCTGGCTTTGTGGAATTGTAAAGCTTTGGGTTTGCATAGTATTCTGGTGGCAAGGCATAGTAAACTGCCCTGTCTCCCATTCCGCTTGCAACAATCAGGGGAAGCTGGTTTCCATAATCCTTGCCGTTTGTTCCCACGAGGTTTGATTGGACATCAAGAGTAAGGGCTTGTGTTGTTATTCCGCCTGCAATTGTTTCTACAACTGAAAAATCCTCATCTTTGAAAACATACAGTGGGAGATTATTGCCCATTCCAAAAATAAGCGGGTGTGTTCCGGTTGGTTCAGGGGATAATTTTCCAACATAAATTGCCTGGCCTGCTGGGCAGGTTTTTATTGTGCAGTAATTTGCAGTGTATTCCACTGAAAGCAATTGGTCAAGTGAAACAGCCACATCGCCCTGCTTGCGCGCCCATGGCCCTATTATCTGGTTTGCGTCTGTTTCGCTTCTTTCATTTGTATACAAATATTCATCATCATGCCCCAGTTCTGTTCCTGCATCTCCTGTCCAGACTAATCTTCCTCCTTGTGCATAATAATCAATGAAAGCCCGCATATATTTTGTTTCCATTGTTTTTGCTTTTTCAACAATTACAAGGCTGTAACTTTTAAGGTTGCCGAGATTCACGCTGCTTAAGCGCATTGTGTCAGCCCTTACCCCTAAAATTTCTGGGTTTGCAAGAATTTCTTTCAGGCTGCATTGCTGCAGGCCTGCTTCGCAAGGGCCATCTGGATTTCCAAGGCCGTCATCGCCATAAACAATAAGCACTTTTGGGCCGCCAGTGGAATAACCCATTACTCCCCAGTAAACACTGCACCAGGCTTTTCCAACTACTGGGACCTGGCTTGGCCTCAAAACACCTGTCCAGGTGAGAATTCCAAGCAGGACCAGCACCAAAACAACGAGCAGAACTGCGTGGGAAGCAGTTTTCATTAGTTTTTCTGTTTCCATGCCAAACACTTAGTTTTCCAAGATTTTCGAAAGCGAGCATCAGCGAGCGCTTCGAAAGGCTTAAACACTATTATTTTTATTCCTAACCAGTATAATAATCTATTAGGTTTATTGATTATTGAATTAATGAATTGAAAGGGTTGATTTTGTTATGGTAAAATTTCAGTCAGGCCCGAATGTTTCAGGGCCAAGCAGCAGCATTGGGATAATGCGCTTTTTTGATGCGGAGACACCAGGCCCGAAAATTACTCCGGAATTTTTTATTGGGCTTGCAATAATAGTAATAGTGGTTCTTCTGGTAATAAAAAATCTTTTATAAATTCCAAAAAAAATTTTCTGTTACCAGCCGCTTAAGTTGTGCTTTTTCTTTTTCTTCCTGGCAGCGCGGGCTATAATCGCAATAGCAATAATCCCAATCACTGTTACTATTACAATAATTATTGAGTCTGTTTGCATTGTTTTTTCTTGTTCCTGGATTGGCTGTTGTGTTTCTGTTGCCCTGATGCACTTGCCATTGTCACAAATTGCCCCGTTTACACATTTTGGCTTGTAAGCGCATCCGCCTTCGATGCAGATATCAACTGTGCAGGAGTTAGAATCATTGCATAAAACTCCCAAACAATTGTCTTTTTCAGTCATTGCAATGAGTACTGCCGGCGCTTCCAATTTGTTGAATGCTTCCTCTATTTTTTGCTTTGTTTGGCTTGTATTGTTGAAGTCATAAGTTATTTCCACTTTTTTTCCAGCAGAAAGCGTTGGCAAATTGAATTTTATCAGCGGGTCTTCTTTTATTGTTTCAAATGGATAATTGCTTTTTATTTGTGAGGCTTTTTCCGCAAACTCTTTTGGAATGCTTTCCAGTATTTCCAAGTTGTCCAAATTTTTGCCGGAAATGTTTTCAATAAAAAGAGTTATTTTGTTGAAAAAGCCTTTTTGCTCTGCCTTGGAATTCAGGAGAGAAAACATTTTCATGCTCCTGGAAATTTTTATTTCTTTTTCCGTAACAATTCTTTTTAAATTCAGCCCAAGATTTTCATTGCCTTCTTCGATTATTCCAATGCTGCCATCCACAAAAGAAAAATATTCTTTTTCTAAGAAAGCGCTTTCCTCCTGCTTTACAGTCAAAGCCCCCTGCCCAGATTCTTGCCCATTGCCATTGTCGCCTGCTGTTTGGCAGGCCCCGCAATCAGCTGGGCAGGAAGAACAGGTTTCAAACGCATAATGGCAATAGCCATTGCCACAGATTTCCCCGCTGCCATTATTGTTTTCACCTGAAACAGAAACAGTAACAGTTACATTTGCATCAGAACTGTTGTTGTCTGCATTGTCAGTTGCTTTCACATAATAAACATGGATTCCATTAACCTGGCCAGTAAAAGAATAACTGGCATTAAGATTATTATCTATGAACGAGCCAGCTGCATTGCTGTCCACTGCAACCCAATAACGCGCAATGCCGGAATTGGAATCGCTTCCCGAATACTGAAGTGTCACTGTTGAAGAAGTACTTGTAGAACCATCAGTTGGCGAAGAAATACTGACAGTTGGAGCAGTATTGTCAACCATAAAATTGTTGTCAGAAGAATTAAAATCCGTATTAACGCCGTCTTTCACCAAAAGCAACAAATAATAATTTCCGTCAGGGACAGTTGCAATGTTCCAGTCAATTCCACAATCCGTAGCATTCAAAAAATTAGTGTCTTCACAATGATACGCCCCTGTTGTGCCCAACGTGTTCAGATTCAAATCAGCAACAATCACAGTCCCTGTTCCTTGGGTTTTCTGAGAAGAATAATTCAAGTCAACCAACAAATTATTCACATCAATATTTTGGACATTAAAATCAATAGTAAGATTTCCATCGCGAACATACGAAAAAACAGGCAGTGCCTGATTGTCAGGATAACCATCAATTTTGGCAATGTTCCCATCCGGCGGAAAAGGAAAGTAAAAACTCGACAGGGCTGTTGAAGAAGAACCCAAATTGTCAGCAGCCGTTACCGAAAGAGTGTTGTTCCCGCTAACAATGCCATTTTCGGTATAGGAACAACTGGCTTGCGATGAACCAGTGCAATCAGTTTCCTGATTGAAAGTGCCTGTTCCGGGTGAAAGGGTTGCGGTTATTGTTATTGGGGTTCCGGTTGAAGCAGTGTTGTAATCGACTGTGTAGCGGCTTTGTACAGTAAATGTTTGGTTTTCTGTTGGTGTTATGGCGGCTCCTTGGCATATATCAAAGTAGGCTTTGTCTATAGTGTTGTTTGCATATGACAGGATAAGCGTGCCTCTCCCAGAAAACGGGGTGTAACTGTTTTCAGGATTCATTATTTCAAGAGCGGAATACAGGTTGCTGTAGGAAGTGGTGAACAGCGCACTGGTTGCTATTACGTTTCCAACATAGGTTCCGTTTTTGAGGAAAAGGTATCTTGTTCCGTTTATTGTTCCGAATTGGCTTGTGTTATAATCCCCAACAATTGGCAGCATGGCGATATAGCATGATGCATTGTTCCCCAGAGAATAGGGCGTGTCAGTATTGAACCATCTAACGGAATAATTAACATCTAACCCCGCGCTTGTGAAGATTTCTTTTCGCTGAACGTCTCCAATGTTTTGGTCCAGTGCTCCTGTTGGCCGGCTTAAAAAAGAATTTTCGTCAAATTCAAAAGAATGAACAATGTTTACATCCCCCACATTCATGGTTGTTGGTATTCCATCCAACAATAGTTCAATTTCCTGTCCGTCCGCATCCCACTGTATTTTATCGTTCGCGTGGCCATTTCCCATGAAGCCGCCGCCAGTATAATAAAAAACGTATTCGTTGGCTGTTCCGGCATAGGTGCCGTCTACAATTTTTTGTTTGCTGACAAAGGAAGATGGATTAGAAAAGGAATACAGGTAATTTTGGTCTACTGCTCCGCTTACATATGTTACACCACTTGGATAAGCAGAATTATACCTGTGGGTTATTACTAATTGGTGTGTTCCACTATTCAAATCGTCTGCAATGGGAATCTGTGCATTACGGTCCAAACCACTTCCCCAATAAAACGTGATGAACGCGTTTCCATTGACATCAACTGGAAGAAGGTTTGCCAAGTCAGAACGGCCATCAATTTTTACATTGGCTTGCCCCCCGAGAGTATTCCTCGCGGTCAATAGTGTTATTTTATTTCCTGTAAAAGTAATTGTCGCAGTTGCCCCGACCTGTGAGGAATAGATATAAGAACCGCCATATGCGCTCGAATTAGTTATTGTAGACCAACTGCCAGTGGTTGAAACGTGTGCTGTATCCAAATTATCAAAAAATTCTTGTTGGCCAAACATTGTTCCAATGGTTGCATGAGTCATGCCCCAAACATTGTTGGAATCAATCCTGTGCATTCCCCACTGCAAGGCATTTGGAAGGCCGCGGTCCATATAAACCCGAATAGTGTTTGTGTCTTCATATACCGCCATTATGTTATTGTCCAAATAACTATTGTCATTTACCTGGAAAGAAACCGTTTTGTCTGTTCCAACCGTGCCAAAGCTTATCTTTGGTGCATGATTATCAATGTAAAAAGAGGAATCGCTGGCATCTGCTGCAACTGTTCCGCCGTCATCCAAAGCCGCTCGAACAAAATAGTTCCCGTCGGGATATTTCCTGGTTTGTAAGGCAAAATGGCAGGTTGCAGGAGAGGCAATAAAAGTATTTGCAGAACATGACAAATAGGACCAGTTCACGTCATTAAAAACCACCAATCCATTCTGGTCATTGGAACTGGAAATATTCAAATCAAGATTAAAGGTATCATCTGCATTCTGAATGCTCAACTGAACATCAATTATTCCGTTTAGATCCTGAGCGCCATTAGGCGCTATAACAGCAATACTTTGGGTTGCTAAAACTTCTGCGCAAAAAAAAACTAAGAACAATCCAAAAAGAATTATATTCCGTGACATTGCTAAAAGAATAGCCAATAAGGGTTAAAAAACGTTTTCTTGCCAGTACTGATTCAAAAATCCGCAATAAAAATTTACAGCAATTTCTTGTCTTTCAATGCAGCCGCCATAAGGGAAAAGGCAATTGTTGCATCGCAATTGACATTTATTGAATTGGCTTCTTCTTTTATTTTTCCCCAGCTTTTTGCCTCCCTTGTCTGGGCACCGCTTAAGCTTCCGTCAAATTCCTGGGCAGTGCAGACATAAACAGCAAAATCCAGGCCTTCCCTGACAATGTTGCTTCCAATAATGTGGTGCTTTGAGATTCCCCCTCCCAAAACAATTGCACCTGTTTTTTCCGCATTAAGCACAATGTCTGCAAGCTGTTTCATGTCCCCTGTTACATCAACAACAAAATCCTTGTGGTCCTGCTTGAAAAAATACATTTGCAGGCCAATTGCCCCGTCTGTTATTCCGGGGCAGAAAACAGGAATGTTGTTTTTATTGCACCAATACAAAAAGCTTGTTTCATCAAGCTTTTCACCGAAGAATTTTGCAAGTGCGCTGGGAGAAATTGCTTTTTGCTTTGCAAAAATTTCTTTGAACCAGGCCTGTGTTTTTTCTTCCAGCAATTCAAAGCGCTTATTAGGCACAAGAATGTTTCCAAGCCTGTTAATCCCTTTTTTGTGCAATCCAATGTCATCAAGGTTAAAGCTTCCTTTAAGGTAAGGCTTGAAAGTTTTTATTATGTCATGGTCAATCGCGCCCGCTGTTGTTACAACAACATTGACAAATTTTTTTTTGCACATTTCAGCGATTATCCCTCGCAGGCCAGATGCAACAAGATTTGCAGTAAAGCCGAAAAAAATTGTTGCCTTTTCCTTTTTCATTTTTTCAATCAATTCAACTGCTTCTGCAAGATGCCCTGCCTGAAACCCAACCCCTGCAAGGCCCTGCACAAAATCATTCGCAGTTTTTTTTCCTTCAAGGGAAAAATCAATTATTTCATCCGGTTTCTCCATTTGTTATCACTTGGTTTCAAGTTGCACAAAAAATTCCCTTTCAAGGAGCTTTTCCATTTGCCCTTTTGCTGGCCTGATTTTTGTGCTTGTTTCTTCTTCAATCTGCCTTGAAAATTTTTTTGTAAAGGCCGGGTCGCTGCAGTCAAGCAGGAGAATTGCCTTTTGGCCTGGTGCAAGGTTTGCTTTTTTCCGCAGTTCCTGTATTTTTCTCCTGAGCTCCTGGAATTCCCATTCTTCTTTCAAAGCGGCATCAGCAGCAATGTCCAGGAACAATGAAATTCCTGCAATTTCTTTTTTTGCAAAATTTCCTTCAGGGGAAACTTTTGATTCGGAAACTTTTTTTACGTTTGCAATTGTTGCAATTATGCTTTTTGTTTCTGAGAATTCTTTTCCTGTTTTTGAAACAATCACAAGCCCCCTTAAAGGCCATCTGAGCCTGAGCTTTTGCTCTTCCCTCAGTGCAAGCGCTGCCTGCAATAATTGCTTTGTTTTTTCAAATTCTGTTTCCAGCTTTGAATCAACCAGTTTTTTGTCTGGCATTGGCAATTGCAGCAAGTGCACTGATTCAGGCATTGTTTTTGAGCGCAGTGCCCGGTAAACAAATTCAGAGGAATGCGGAATTATTGGCGCTGAAAGCCTTAGCAGGCCGAGCAATACTGTTCCAAGCGAAGTTTCAAGCGCTTTTTGTGTTTTCCCGCCTGTCCTGTCGCGGATTATTTTTATGTAAGTCCTGCTTAGTTCTTCCATTACAAATTGTTCTATTGCATTCGCTGCCCTGAAAAATTCGTAATTATTGTATGAATCAATGCATTCTTTTGCAAGGGAATTGAATTTGCTTAAAATCCATTTGTCTTCAGGGTTAAGCCCTTTGGAAGAGAATTTTTTTGTTTTTAGGATTTTTGAAAAATCAATTGAAAGATACATTCCAGCAAAATTATATGTGTTGAAAAAAACATTGAAAAACCTGTGGATTTCTTCGAGGCTTTCCCAGTCAAAAGCCATGTCAATGCCAGTGCTTTTTTTTGCAAACATGCATCGCAGGTAATCCCTTGAATATTTTTCAACAACTTCTTTTGGCTGCACAGCATTCCCGAATGATTTTGACATTTTTTTCTTTCCCAAATCGAGAACCATTCCGTGAGTGCCGATTGCCTTGAATGGCTTTTTTTCAAAAGAAATTATTGAGCAAAGCAATTGCGCATTCCACCAGCCCCTTACCTGATCTGTGCCTTCAATGTTCAAATCTGCTGGCCAGAAAGCATCAAACAATTTGCTGCTCTGGGGAAAACCAAGCGCTGCCCAGCTGCTAACCCCTGCATCAAACCAAACATCAAGAATATCTGGAACTCTTTTCATTTCATTGCCGCACTTTCTGCATTTTATTTTCACCTGTTCATCAATGTATGGCTTGTGCAATTCAAGGCTTTTCAGTTCCTGACCAGAGGCTTTTTCAAGCTCTTTCAAAGAGCCGATTACTAACCTTTCTCCGCATTTGCATTCCCATACAGGGCAGGGAGCTCCCCAATATCTTGCCCTTGTCACTGGCCAATCATAAATGTTTTCAAGCCAGTCATTCATCCTGTCTTTCATCCAGGAAGGAACCCAGTTCACTTCTTTATTCAGTTCAATTGCTTTTTTCTGGATTTCTTTTATGCTTAAAAACCACTGGTCAACTGAAAGCATGAGCAAAGGGCTTTTGCAGCGCCAGCAGATTGGATAATCATGCGTTTCTGGATGCGAATAAACAAAAGCATTTTCTGTTTTAAGGTCTTCAATTATTTCCGCATCAACAATCCTGGCTTTTTTGCCAGCATATTTTCCCGCTTCTTTTGTCATTAAGCCATCCAAGCCAACTGGGCAGATCGCTGGCAAGCCGGATTTTCTTCCGGCGTCAAAATCTTCTTTTCCATGACCTGGAGCAGTGTGAACCAGGCCTGTTCCTGCATCAAGATGCACATACCTCTCTGAAAGTATCACTCTGAAAGCATTTTTTAATTCGGGAAGCGCAAGATATTTTTCAAGGGGATTTTCATATTGCATGTTTTCCAGTTCTTTTCCCTTAAATTCGCGCAAAATTGTATAGCCCGCTTCTATTGCAGTCATTAAGCCCTGCAATCTTTCTTTTGCAATAATCCAGATTTCTCCGCCTACCTGTGCCTCGACATAATCAAAATTCGGGTGAACCATTATTCCGGTGTTTGCAGGAATTGTCCAGGGAGTTGTTGTCCATACCACAAAATATTTGTTTTCAGTCCCTTTTACCTTTAATTTTTCATAAACAGAAGTGTCTGTCTGCTTTGAATATTCTATTTCATTGAAGGCAACCACTGTTTCACATTGCGGGCAGACATGAACAGGATAAAGACCCTTGTACAAATAGCCTTTTTGCTCTGCTTTTTTGAATGTCCACCAGATTGATTCAATATAAGAATTTTCAAGTGTCTTGTAAGGATTTTCCCAGTCCATCCATACGCCTAAATCATCAAACTCACTGTTCATTACTCCAATGAATTCTGTTGCAAATTTCCTGCATTCCTGGACAAATTTTTCAATGCCGAATTTTTCAATTTCCTCCTTGGTGCGGAAGCCGAATTTCTGCTCTACCTTGTATTCAATTGGCATTCCGTGTGTGTCATAGCCTGGCCTGTCAAAAACATCAAAGCCCTGCATGCGCCTGCTTCTCATTGCAACATCCTTGAGAATCTTGTTCAGGGCTGTTCCCATGTGAATATGGCCTGTTGCATATGGCGGGCCATCCATAAAATAAAATTTTTTTTTGGATTTTGCATTCTGCCTGCGCGCCTTTTCTGAAATTTTCTGTTTTTTCCAGAATTCCCTTATTTCCTCTTCCTTTTGCCTTGAAAACTGTTCCAATTGTTTCCCCATTTTTTCCACGCTCTTTTTTGTTTTGGAATCTGTTTATCCAAAGTCCATGTTTTTCTCTTTTGGGCAACTTACACTTTTCTCTTTTTTCAAAAGAGAAAAGGGCAGTGGGCATGGAGGGATTTGAACCCTCGACCTATGGCTTGCTTCAACCTCTTGCTCTTTTGGGACAATACTGCTTTTGCATTGCAAAAGCTTCTTTTCCCGAGGCTTTTCTTGCTTGCAAGAAAAGGCTCTATAAGACCATTGCTCCAACCAGGCTGAGCTACACGCCCTTTTTGTTTCCTCCTTGTTGCCTTGTTAATTTTAAATTGCAATTATTTAAATAAGAATTGAATGCATTGAAAATGAATTTTTTTGTATTTATTTGTTTTGTGCGGGCAAAAGAAACAGTTTCTGGCTTAAGTGCCCAAGATTTGT
Source organism: Candidatus Iainarchaeum sp. (assembly GCA_028713935.1). GTDB lineage: Archaea > Iainarchaeota > Iainarchaeia > Iainarchaeales > JAGVNX01. The sequence continues at coordinate 24,162 of JAQTNI010000005.1, read as the reverse complement.
AAATCCCTTCGCAGTATTTGTAAATCCCTTCTCATAACACAATTTTGCCTGTGAATTGTTTAAAAAAGTATGGATTCGCCTTTTTGGAGAAAATTAAAAAAAAGAAGAAAGGGGCTGTAAAGCCCTTTTTACAATTGCGCCAAGTTTGATTTATGGCCAGTATTCTTTTTTGACTTCTTTGGCGAATTTTTGCAGTTCGTCCTTGAATCCAAGCCCTGCTGCCAATCCTGCCACTATTCCAAATACTATTGCCAATGCAATAATGAATGGCTGTATGAATATTTGCAACAATTGGAGTATTGTCTGGGCAATTGCGTTTCCAAGAATCATTTGGAGTGCCACTACTGCGGCAAACAATACTATTAATCCTTCAAGTATTGCCGCTGCGAGGTGCTTTAGTTTGTGCTGTATTGAAAGGACCTGGTTGCCGATGTATTTGGCAAACAAGAGTGCTAGCACAAAGAATAGTACTCCGCCTAATGCCATTGGAAGGTATTTTGCGAGTGTCCATAGGAAATCGCTTAGGCCCGGCATTGGAATTATGTCAAAGCCAAGGAATTTTCCAAAAAAGGCTGGTGTTTCAACCACGATTGCCAATCCGAAAACTATGAAGTACCATTTTGCAAGGCTTCCGAGGACTTCTGAAACTTTTTTGTTTCCGATTGCACTGCCTATTTTGTGCTCTTCAATCCAGGCGTCAACCCCGAAGCTCTGCAGTATTTGCACAACTATTCTTTTGACTGCTTTTGAAATCAGCCAAAAGACAACCATTATTACCAAAGCCAGCACTAGCCAGAGAAGCACGCTTGCCATTGGAAAGACAAGTTGTTCCCGGAGCATGCCGATTAAATCAGAAGCCATTGTAAAATCACCGATAATAGAAAAGGTTTTCTTGTTTTTAAATGTTTCTATTTTAAGTTATTTTATGAAATTTGCAGTAATTGTGGGAATGACAGGAGCTGGAAAGAGTTTTGCAACAAATTTTTTTGTTTCAAAGGGCTTTGAAAAGGTTTATTTTGGAGGGGTTGTGCTTGAAGAAACTCGGAAGCGCGGCCTGGAAATCAATGAGCAGAATGAAAAAACTGTGCGCGAAGACCTGAGAAAAAAGCTTGGAATGGCTGCAATTGCAGTGCTTTCTGAGCAAAAAATAAATTTGCTTATTGCAAAAAAAAAGGATATTATAATAGAGGACTTGATGGGCTGGAGCGAGCTTGTTTTTTTGAAGCAAAAATTTCCGCAAATTTCCACAATTGCGGTTTTTGCTTCCCCGAAAACAAGGCATGCCCGCATGTTAAACAGGAAAGAAAGGCCGTTGCCGGAAGAAGAGTGCATTGCAAGAGACAAGGCGGAAATTGAAAACCTTGAAAAAGGCGGCCCGATTGCAATGGCAGATTATACAATAATCAACGAGGGGACAAAAAAAGAATTTGAATTGCAATTGGAACTGGTTTTAAAAAAAATAAAAAATTAAAAAAAGAAAGAAAAAGAATTCCCGATTCAAAAATTCAGAATTTCTTTTTCTTTTATGATTTCTTTTCTTTTGGCAACCTACATTTTCTTTTCTGTTTAGCAAAAGTGCATGGTTTTTTCTTTTGGGCACCTTGCACTTTTCTTTTTTCAAAAAAAGAAAAGGGCAGTTACATTTCCATGTCTCCCATTCCGCCCATGCCTCCGCCCATTCCGCCTGGGGGCATTGATGGCCTTTTGCTGTTTCCGGCAATTATGTCGTCAATTCTCAGCAGCATTTCCGCTACTTCTATTCCTGAAGTGATTGCCTGTATTTTAACTGAAAGAGGCTCAACTACATTCAATGGCTTCATGTCCCCAATTGTGGAATTGAAAACATCAACGCCAATTGTCCTGCCTGTTTTTGCCTTGTGCTTTGACCTTAAGTTGACAAGGGTTTCCAATGGGTCCATTCCCGCTGTTTCTGCAAGAGTCCTTGGGATTTCTTCCAAAGTAGAGGCAAAGGCTTCTATTGCCAATTGCTCTTTTCCGCCGATTGTAGTGGCAAATTCCCTTAATCTTACAGCCATTTCCATTTCAGGGCTTCCCCCGCCATAAACAATTTTGCCGTCTCTTACTGCTGTGGCTGTTGCCATCAATGCATCGTGGATTGCCCTTTCTGCTTCTTCAACCACATGCTCTGAGCCTCCCCTTAACAGCAGTGAAACGCTTTTCGGGTTTTTGCAGCCTTCAATGAAAACCATTGAGTCGCCGCCGATTTTCTTTTCCTGCACAAGGTCTGCTTTTCCCAAATCTTTTTCAGTTAAGTCCTGTATCCTAGAAACAATTTTTGCGCCAGTTGCCCTTGCAAGCGCCTCCATGTCTGATTGCTTTACTCTGCGGATAGCAGCAATTCCTTCTTTTGCAAGAAAGTGCTGTGCAACATCGTCAATTCCCTTCTGGCAAACCAAGACATTTGCACCTGATTTTTTTACTGTGTCAACCATTTTCCTGAGCATTTCCTCTTCCTTGTCCAAAAAAGACTGCAATTGTTCAGGAGAATTGATTTCCACTTTTGTGTCTGTTTCAGGCCCTTTTATTTCCAAAGCGGCATCAACCAGGGCAATTCTTGCCGACTTGATTTTTTTTGGCATGCCATTATGAACTATTTCCTTGTCAACAATTATTCCCTGCACCAATTGGCTTTCGGCAAGGGAAGCTCCATGCTTTTTCTCAACCTTGACATTGTCAATGTCAATTTTTATTTTTCCATCCTCTTCATCCGCAATCTGCGTAATTGCCTTTACAACAAGGTCAGTGAGTTCTTCAGCTGATTCAGCGGCTTTTCCAGTCATTGAAGTCAGGGCAATGTTCCTCAAAATTTTTGTGTCCTTGAAAGAAATCGGCTCTGCAATTTCAGCAACAATTTCCTTTGCTTTTTTTGCAGCCAACCTATAACCCTTGATAATTATGCTCGGGTGAATCTCATCGTCAAGCAGTTCTTCCGCATTTTTCAAAAGAGTGCCGCCGATTACAACTGCAGTGGTTGTTCCATCGCCAACTTCCTGGTCCTGGGTTTTTGCAATTTCAACCATCATTTTGCCCGCAGGATGCTCAATGCTCATTTCTCCGAGAATTGTTGCGCCATCATTCGAAATAGTAATGTCGCCAAGCTCATCCACAATCATTTTGTCCATTCCTTTCGGCCCCAAAGTGGATTTGACTGCATTCGCAACAGCCTTTGCAATCAGAATATTTATTCTTTGCGCATCCCTTCCTCTTGTCCTCTTGCTTCCCTCAGGAAGAAAAACAACCTGCTGATTATTATTGTCCGCCATAAAACTCACCCTCCAAAATTCACAATTCAATTTCTTCAAAATTTACAATCAAATTAAAGCAAAGCTCACAATTGAATTAATTTGATTATTTGAATAGAAAAAAGACTAAAATATTGATGGATATGAATGTTTAAAAACCTATACTCATTATAAGATTTATAACCTGCTTAGAGGGCAGTGGAAATTACATGCCCACAAAAGAAGATGCTTTAGAAAGGGTAAATGCAGCTGATTTCTTTTTTAAGAAAATGAAAACAGCCAAAAAAAGAGAGTATCAAAACTATTACTTTTGGGCTTGCTTAAACACACTTTATACTTCTTGGAATTATATAAAGTGCCTAAACGTGCAATTCTATGACAAATACAAAAATGACCCAAAAATAACCCATTGGATTAGCAAAAAAAAAGGAAACACAATACGTGGGCTTGATGTCCACAAAGAACCTAAAAAATTAGGCAAAAACTATCGCGCCCCTAAAAAAATACCGCCGCCAAAAATAATACAGGCAAATGGCAGGGCTATCACCTTTTACTCTATCCAACTTCAGGAAAAAGACGCAGAGTATTATGTTGGCCCAGACAGAACCAGAGAAATTAAGAGAGAACTAAAAGAACTTATTTTACTATTTCGAAACGCCTTATCTCAATGATAACCTAGTGCAAGTCGGCATCGTTTTTTACGCTTTTCCAAAATATGTTTATGTATGGAAAAGAGCCGTTTGAATAAAGAAGAACAAGGGAAAAAGTTAGTTGAATTTGAGTATCGCATGATGCAAATTCTTGACAATGTTGGCACGGAAATGCGTTACAACCAATATATGGATGTATATGACAAGTTGACAGAAACAGCGTTTGAGGTTTTTGGCAAAGAAGATGAATTTGCTTGGCAAAGAGTTGAGAATACAATAAATACTTACTTGCTTGTCCGAATGTTTTGCACAGAAAAATTGCTATTGGATATAACCGATAATCTGAGCCAGAAGATAAACACAATAAATTCCCAGCTATCTGAAAACAAAAAATCCGTAGCTAAAAAGAAGAAGCAATGAAAGCAAAGTGCCTACTTATTTTTTTTCCTTCAGCAGCCTTGTTATTATCTCGTCGAAAGTTTCATTCTTGCTGCCGAGTTTTGACAATGCTTCCCAGTTTTCTTTGGGAATTGCAATTGTCGGATTCCAGGATATGTTTTTATAGCCGCTTAGGGAATTATATTTATAGTGATAAATATGGATTTCAAGGTTGTTTTGACTAAGGATTCTGAAACCGGCTGGTTTGTTGCAGAAGTACCAAACCTGCCTGGCTGCATTTCCCAGGGAAAAACAAAAGCACAGGCGCTTTTGAATATCAAGGATGCTGTTTTGGGTTATCTCGAAAGCCTGAAAAAACACCCGGAAGAAAAAGTTTTTGAACGATTTGTGCAAATTGAAGCAATTTCTGTTTAAATAATTTTTTTCAAATTCTCAGGAAGTTTTTTGCATGAAATTGCCTGTTTTACCGGGATTAAAAATTGTAAAAGCACTAGGCAAAGTTTGTTTTGAAGTTGATCATCAAACAGGCAGCCATTTCATTCTCAGGGAAAACAAAATGCCTTTCCGAAGAGTAACTGTTCCAAACCACAAAACAATTGCACCGGGAACCCTGTTGGCAATAATAAAACAAGCAGGGCTCTCAAAAGAAGAATTCCTGAAATTAATTTGAAAAAAACTCGGCTTTTTGAGGCAACAATTATTCTTTTGCCTTTGTTTTTGAAGGGCTTTTGCAGCAGCGTGCCTGCATATACCATTGCACTGCGAAGCCTATTATGAACACAATTGCGGCTGTGGCTGCAAGGTCTATTGTGAGAATTGGCTTTGCAAGCAAGTATCTTGCAACTGCAAGGACAATTACTGCAGCAACTGTCAAAACAACTGCATAAGCCAGTGCGCCGAGTTTTGTGGGAGAATAACATTCCATTTAAACCACGCTAAAGTAAGGGGCTTTCTTTTTTAAAACTCTTCCGATTATAATTGATATTGGGAAAGTGGCTGTATGAGGGGAATGCGCAGGCTGAAAAGGATTTTTTCTAAGCCAAGGGTTTCCCACTTAGTAGGGAGTGAAAGGATTCCGGGGCTTGCACAGGCAGGATTAACTGCAATTGGAACCGGCAATGCAATTCGTGTTCCAATTGAAACTGACAGGAAAGGCAGAACCAAGGATTTTAACAAAGATGGTAATTGTGCTGGCTATGCTGTAAGGGTTGCAAAAATTATTTTCGGGCTGGATTATGAAAAAGGCCATGCATGGGACCTGGCGAAATGGAATCATTTGTCCTTAAGGCTTGCAACAAAAACTGGTTGGGGTTCAAGCAGAATTGAAAGGCCTGTTGTTCCATTGGAAAAAATTGAAAATCATCTTGTGCCTGGCTGCCTGTTGGGGATTTATCTGCCCTGGAGCCCAGAGCAAATAAGCCATCCAAGAAGGCTTTATACCCACACAGTATTGTATCTTGGAAAACGCAATGGCACTCACTGGGTAATGCATAATATGAAAGGCCCTGTGTTTCAGCCTCTTGAAGAGCTTCTTGACCAGGGCAAGACAAAAGGGATTCTTGTTGATGTAATTTTGCCAGGCGCTTGACACTGGTTTTTATGATTCCTGATTCTGCTTTGCGATTGGCTGGATTTTTGAATGAAAAAAACTTGGAGCTTGCTGAAAAAATTTCAAAGGGCTGGAGCAGCGAAATTTTTTTGGTGAAAAACAGGAAAGGAAAAAAATTTGCCGCAAAAGTTGAAAAGCAAAAAAGCCAGCGCAAAAGAATGGTTGAAAAAGAAGCTGCAAATTTGAAAGCCGCAAACAGAATTGGAATTGGCCCGAAATTAATCTGCTTTGATTGTGAAAAAAGAATTGTGCTGATGGAATTTATTGAAGGAATCCCTTTTTCAAAATGGCTTTTTCAAAATCCCCAAAAAAAACATCTGCAGAAATGCCTTGATTCACTTCTTGAACAGGCAAAAAAACTTGATGAAATCGGATTAAGCCATGGCCAGCTTGCAGGCAGGGGCGCAAACATTTTGGTGAAAAAAAATTTCCTGCCAATAATAATTGATTTTGAAAAAGCCTCTCAGGCAAGGAAAAGCAAAAACTTCAACCAATTGCAGGCCTTCCTTTTCAGAAATCCAAAAGGAAGCGTTGCAAAAAAAATAAGGGAAATTCTGGAAAATTAACAATTTCCTTTCTAGGTTTTTTGTCTCTATATGGGGCGCCTTCCCAGGGGGAACCTTTTCCTTTGTTCCCGTTTTTGCTTTCGTTCTAATCTTAATTCAGCAGCACGAAAAGCACGCCTGCCAGTTATGGTTTGAGTCCAACAGTGAAACTCGCCCTGTCTTCGTATGTGTTCTAACAGTCTTTTTTTTACAATCCCAAAAGACTTGCCTTCACCACGCACATATCGCGCATGCGCAAAAACTTTGCCGTCAATCACGGAATACTCGATATAACCAACCGGATTCGGCTTTGGAACATCAGTATCCATTGCTAATGCTATTCTCAGATGACTGTCCGCTCCAAGCCTGTCTTGTATGCTTTTTGAAATAAGTTTAAATGCTCCTTCAGGAGGCTGAGAAATATTTCTGGAGTCGTATGATATTGCAGCAAGAGTAGCTGCCGCAATATCTGGAATTTCCCCTTGAAACTCAACGAAAGTCAGCTTCATTTAATTGCCCCTATCAATGAGAAGATAAAGCAAAGAAGATACCAAAAAAATAAAAATGGCACGTTGCAAAAATTCTGGAACAAACTTAGTTGTTAACCAGTTCTTCCAGCCCTTTTGCTGTTTCTTCAATTTCTGCCTTGATTCTTGCCCTGAATTTTTCAAAAAAAGGCTTTATTTCATTGTCGCTTAACTCTGCTGCCTTGATGAAAAAAAACAATTCCTTGAAAAAGCGCATTCCTGACTGGTTCATTTTTTTGATTTCAAAAAGCCATTTTTTTTCAAGCACAATCGCATCTTGATTTTTTTCAGATTTTAGCTTCCTTATTTTTTGCTTTAGTTTTGAAAAAATTTTTGGCAGTCGGCTGAATTCTTCGAAAGCATCCAGAGTAAGGCAAAGCAACAATTCTGCTTTTTCGTTCATTATTTCATAAGGCACAAAATCATTGAGTTTCTGTGCAGGCAGAACAGCCGGCTTTTTGTAGGCCAATTCTTTGCTGAGCATTTTTTTGCCAATTGGGGTAAAGGAATAAGGCGTGAGAAAGCTTGCAATGCCATAAAGAGTGAATTGTTTTGTTTCTTCCAAGAATTTTATGTTTTCTTCTATTTCTTTCATTGTGCTCCAGGGATGAAACATTATAAAGCCGGGGTCAATGCTGATTTTCATTTGATTGCACAGTTTTATTGCTTTGCGGGTTTGCTCCACAGAAATATTTTTGTTGAAAAGAGCCTGCAAAGTAAAATCATTTGCTGCCTCGGCGCCAATAAAAATATTTTGCAGGCCGCTTGCCTTAAGCAGGCACAGCAATTTTTTGTTGATGTGGTTGGCGCGCAAGTAAATCTGGAATTCCAGGCCAAGATTTTTTATGCCTTTGCAGAGTTTGACTGTTCTCTCTAATCCTTTGCTTCCAGGCATTACAAAATTATCATCTACAAACCAGATTTCATTCATTGCGGGAAAATTTTGTTTTAATTCGCTAAGCTCTGCCAAAACGTTTTCCGCACTTCTTGTCCTGAATTGTTTTCCGCCAGGAGCAGAGTAAAAACTGCTGATAGAGCAATAACTGCAGCTGTTATAACAGCCTCTGCTGGAAGAAATTACAGGCAACCCTCCCTGTTCCAAAACCATTGGCAAAGTGTCCCTTGCAGGAAAAGGAACAGAATCAAGGTCTTCAATAAGCGGTCTCAATCCATTTTCAATTATCTTTCCATTTTGCTTGAAGGCAAGCCCTTTGATTCCAGAAAAGGCTTTTTTTTCTTCGATTGCCTCTGCAAGCTCTGAAAAAGTTTCTTCGCCTTCAAACCTTACAACAGAATCAAAAGTATTTTTCAAGGAAAGAAGTTCTTTATGCAAGAAACTCGGATAATGCCCGCCAATTGAAATATGGGCATTGCACCTGCTCTTTTTCAGCTCTTTGGTTGTTTCGATTACCTGAAAAATCTGTGTTTTTGCTATTGCAGTAAAACCAATCAAATCAGAATCCCGCAATTGTCTTATTGTTTGCTCTCTTGAAGAGCCTGAAAGCTCTTCATCAACAATTGCAGCTTCAAAAGAATTAGCGCGCAGGTAACCTGCAAGATATCCAATTGCAAGGCTTTCCACTTTTGGAAAATAGAGAACGTCACTGCTGCGATTGTCCTTTAAACGGACCAAAATGCATTTCATTGAAAATCCTTGATTGAAAAAAAAAGCCGGCACTATTTTCAGATTTCTGTGCTGCTATAACCTGATATCTGATGCAGACGCATACCTTTTATTATCAGATTTCTTCTGCCTTTCAGCAAGCAAGCCTTTAACCCATTTTTTCATAAGTTCCACTTAACAATTTGAACAGAACCCGCCGCCACTCTTTTGCTTGAGGTTTCTCTCGCATTTCTTGAATTCAATCCATTCCATACAATCGCCTAAACAAGAGGAGCCATGCCGCCGTGAGTTTTGCAAGCAGATACTCTTTTCTTTGAAGTATTCTTAATCCAGTTCTTTTCCATTTTTTCACCCCAAGTTTTGCGTTTAAAGATTTGAACAACAGCCTCCACTGGTTTTATTTTTACAGTGCCTTTTTGCCACAGTGCCAGTTATCCACTTCTGCATATTACCACCACCTACTAATAGCTGCTTGCCACATTAATAATAATTTTTAAGAATTTTAAGAATAAAAGGAAAAATTTATTAATAGATTTTTACAATTGTTAATTTATGCTTGGTTTGGACTTAATAGACAGGCGCCTTCTCGTTGAGCTGGATATTGATTCAAGGCAGCCTGTTTCTGCGCTTGCGAAAAAAGTCAGGCTTTCAAAGCAGGCTGTCAAGAAGCGCCTTGAGAAGCTTGAGCATGAAAAAATAATTCTTGGTTATTATGCAGTGATTGATATTTTCAGGCTGCAGAGGCTGAGTGCAAGGCTCTGGATTAAGCTGCAGGGCAGTTACAATGAAGATGAAATCATAAAATTCTGCCTGAAAATGCCCGATGCAGGCTGGGTCCTGAAAACTGACGGCGCATATGACATGGCAATGGTTTTCTGGTCAAAGGATTTGAAAGATTTTGACAATGCATTGAAAGAGCTCAATTTTAATTTTGGGGCTTTCCTTAAAGAAGTGGATATTTCTTTTATTGTCAGGGCACACCACATTTCGCACAGGTATCTTACAAAAGAAAAAACACTGCATGAACTTGTGATGGAGCAAAAATTTTCGCGCTCTGAAATAGATGCTGTTGATGAAAAAATTCTGCAGGTTCTTGCAAAGAACAGCCGCACTTCCCTTGTTGAAATGGCAAAGCAGCTTGGCATTTCAGACAAGGCAGCCAGATACAGGATAAAAAATCTTGAAAAAAATAAATTCATTCTTGGGTATATGATCATGCTTGATTATTCAAAAATCGGCTATACCTGGCACAAGGTTTTTCTGCGCCTGCAGAATCTTTCCGAAGAAAAATATTCAAGGCTGATTTCTTATTTAAAATCAAAAACAAATGTAATGTTTGTAACAGAAGCAATTGGGGTTTCAGACCTCGAGTTTGAAGCAATGCTGCAAACCCCGAAAGAGTTCCACGAGCTTATGAGGGAAATCCGCCAAAAATTCCCGGAAATAATAAAAGAATTCAGCTGGATAACAATATTCAAAATAGAAAAAGTGTATTATGCGCCGCAAGCCTGAATCCAGCGAGAGAGAAAATTCTCCCTGATTAAAAACTAAAAAAAAAGAATTTTTTTATTTCACGAACTTGCGGTCAACTTCGTTTATTAGCACATCGCAGGCTGCTTTTATGCTTTCAAGCTGCTTGATTATTCTTTCTTTTTCCTTTTCAATGTCCTGGACTGTTTCGTAAGGCTCTATTGCTTCGCGGAACATTCCACCGTCAACATAAGTGTAAGGATGAGTGTCCATTTTTTTTGCAAGCCTTTCGACCATTTTTCCAAGCCAGACATTCAATTCGTCTTTTACCTGGCCTTTAATCTGCTTTCCCCTGCTTAAGTGCTTTCTGAGCATATTGACAATTGTTGCCCTTGGAAAAGGCAATTTGTCCTCTGGAATTTCTTCGCCTGATTCTTCCATTTCCTCAATTTTTTGTTCAATATTTTCTTCTTTTGCCTCTTCAACTGCTGCCTCGGTCTGCTGGGCTGTTACAGCATTCTTGTCTTTAGCCATCAAAAAAACCCCCAAATAGCACAAAATTTCGCATTATTAGCATTAAAAATTGATAAAAAAATAGTGCTGCAATAAGAATTTAAAGCCATGCTCGCCATAAAAATAAAACAAGTTTTTTTGGAAAAAAATGTTTTTAGCTTTTTTGCTAACAAAAAAAAGCCTTTTAAAACAAGAGCCTACTATCTTTTTTATAGTGTAAAGGGGGTGATAATAATGGAAAAAAAATCTGGAAATAACCTGGTATTGCCTGCAGCAATAATTGCATTGTCAATTCTGTTTGTTTCAGGAATGGCATTCTGGATTGGAATGAGCAATGAAAGCCAGAACAGCCTTGGAAGCACTGCACCAATAGCAACTGCAACTGGAAAACTTGATTTTGCAAGTTACACAGAGCAAACAGCCCCTGCTGACAGCACAGTTTTGCTGGCAAGCACTGGCAGCGCTGAAACACCACGCCTGGTTACAGTGAGTGGTTCTGTAACAAAAACAATTTCTCCAGACAAGGCAGTAATTGCATTGAGCGTTGAAACTCTTGACAAAAGCGCTTCAAAAAGCCAGGGTGACAATGCGGAAACAGCTGCAAAAGTTGTACAAGCAATCAAAGATTCCGGAATTGCCGAGAGTGACATTAAAACAAGCGGCTATTCCCTCAACGAAGAATTCCAATGGAACGACATGACAAAAAAATCAGAGTCAGTTGGTTACAGGACAAGAAACAGCATACAGGTGACAGTGAAAGACCTTGCCCAGACAGGAAAAATAATTGACGCTGCTTCAGAAGCAGGGGCAAACAGCATTGACTCTGTTTACTTCAGCCTGTCCAATGCGAAAGAATCAGAAGCAAGGGTTTCAGCACTGAAAGAAGCATCTGCAAACGCAAAAGAAAAAGCCCAGAGCATTGCAGAAGGCCTTGGAATTGCAATCGGCAAAGTCTACAGTGCAAGCGAAAATTCTGCAATCAACCTGCCTTACTATTACAGGTCAGCCATGGATGCAGGCGCAGCTGAATCGTCAAAGGTCACAACGCCAATAATTGCAGGAGACATAGAACTGACAACAACAGTAACAGTCCAGTTCGAAATACAGTAAAATAAAACAGCAAACCAACCAGCTCTTATGGGGCTGGAATTTTTTCTTTTTTTTATTCCTGCAAAGTGAATTTCCTGATGTAATTGTCTCCGTAAGCCGCAATTATCTGTTTTTTGTCTTTTGAAATTTGAATGTTTGTTACTCCAAGCAAAAGGTCTTTGTTGCTGGCATCGGGTTCAAAGCATTTTTCCCAGATTATTGTGCCATTATCATTGAAAGCAGTAATGCAGTTTTGCGGCGCTGTCCCAACAACAATTATTTTTCCATCCTCTGAAATTGCAACAGCATTATGCCCTGTTGCGCCCCATTTTGGAAAAGCCATTGTACCCCTTTTCCAGAGCAGATTTCCCTGCAGGTCAAAAAGATAAACCATTCCGCCTACAGTGCCTAATGCAATCCTGCTTCCATCAGGAGTTGCAGCCCCTGCTCCTGCAGTATGATCCGGAATCCTGTGTTTCCAGCGCAGGTTTCCCTGTGAATCAAATGAGAAAAAAGTCCTGCTTTTTCCCGATGCAAAAACATTGTTCTGGGAATCAACAGCCAAGAACATGGGGAATTCTCCAATTATCTGGCGCCATTCCTGCTTGCCTGAAAAATCAAACCCAGTTAATTCTCTTGCGCCTGCGACAAAGCCGGAATCATCCTGATAAAAGGCGCAGTTCCTAAGCCAGTCTCCCTGCCAGGAAATCTCCTGCTTTGCACCTGTTTTTGCATCAAGCAGTGCAGGCATTGCTCCTGAAAGAACCTTGCTTCCATCATTGGAAATGCATGCGCTCCTCACCATTGAAGAAAAATCAGAAGTCCAGAGGAGCTTTCCACTTTTGTCAACAGCATAAACTTTTCCATCATGGCAGCCCGCAACAATCTCACTTCCGTCTTTTGCAATTGCAATTCCCCAGCATTCATTGCCGGTTGGCTGTTTCCACAAAATCCCCCCTTGGGAATTAAACAGGTAAAAATTTGCAGGCTTGTTCAGTTCAGGGGGGTGCTTTGATTGAGCTGCAGCAAAAACACTCCAATCAGAAGAGGGTTTTACCCAAAAAAAACCGAAGTTGTCCTGAACTTGCTTTTCCCATTCAAGGGAATAATTTGCCGAAGAAATTTTCTTTTTCAAAACAATGTCAAGATTTTTCGGATCTTTTCTGGTTGGGGCAATATTGCCCTTGAAATAATATTCATAACCTTCCTGCTCCACTGAAACAAAATAATCAGTTGAATCGCAGGCAAGCTGCTTTCCGAGATAAATTGCATCAATGTCCTCCATTCCAAGAAGGGGAATTGAATAATTGCCGGAATCATCTGCACTGCCGTAAAAATTTAATCGGCCACAGTTCATTATTGCGCTTACACGCGCATTTGCAACAGGGCTTCCCTGCTCATCCTTTACGGTTCCTGAAATATAACTTGTTTCTTTTCCAAAAAAGCTCTCGCCTGTTGAACCGAAAGTGACTGGAATTTCAATTGAATCAGCACTATCTCCGCAGTTCCAGATTTTGAAAGTCAAAGCAAAAGTCCCTTCAGCATCAACAGAAGAAAAATACCATAATCTTTTTTCTTCGCCTGGAGCGATTTCAACTGGCGGGTCCTGCATTGAAAAAAAATGCAGGTTCCATTCTGGAATTGGCTTTTTGAATTCCCCATTCATCGAATCAAAGCAAAGGCTTGCCTTTGAAGTTCCAGTGTTTTTGAGACCAATGAAAAAATCAGCCCCATTTTCAGTCAGGCCCCTTGCAATTGCGCTTGAAAAATAAGTTATTTCAACAGCATCCAATTTTTTTGAAACAAATTTGCTTTCAGGAAAATTTTCTGGCAGGCCAGGCAGAGGCGCATTTGGATTTATTTGAGGCTGGCCAGGCCCTGTATTTGGCTGTTCTCCTGGTTTTTGATTTCCCGGAGGCCCTGGATTGCAATAACCCTGAATGCATTTGCAATCAGGAGGAACAATCTGGGCGCACTGGTCAGTTAATTTTTCTCCTTTGAAAATGCAGCCGTAACAATTGTCAATAATGCACTGGGAATCATCAGTGCAGGAAGAATGTTCTCCCTGCGGATCATACTGCCCAGGCCCAGCGGGATTTCCGCCAAATGGATTGCTGTTTGGGTCTCCCTGTGGCTGCTCTGCACAGCCGCTGAAAAGGACAGCCAAGCAGAGAAAAAAAGCAAAAAAAACCTTTTTCTGCATGCCAACAAAAAGGAATTTGCCAAATAAAAAGCTATCGAAGGAAAAAACGCCAAAAAATAATTAAAAATACAAGTGGCTCAGTTCGCCCAACTGCCCCCGAGGGCAAAAAATTATTTACGCTTGCTTTTGTTATATTTTTTGTCCAGAAAGTGATAGTCTCCCTCCAAAGCATCAGTGTATGCCAAGTGATGGCAATTCTTTTCAAGGCAAATGTAGCGCGGAAGATTTGGGCAATAGCTTGGCTTTTTCGGAGTCTTATAATTCGGGTCATAATTGGGATTAGGCTCTTTCTCCATTTTAAGGCTCTTTGAATCAACCAATTTGTAAAGATGCTTGTCCTTTTTTGTGCTCCACTTTCTGCTACAGTAAGCTTCCAAAATTATGTGTGTCCACCCACACATTCTTACGCCTCCAAACTTGAATGATTATCAAAAATTATTTTCTCAATCTCTGCCTTCATGCCAACATTAAGTGAAACATGCAAACCATAGCCAGTGGGCTTTTTTACAACAAAACCTTCTCTTATAAGCTGTTCCAGCTCGTTTTTGACATCCTTCCAGAGCTCTTTTGGAAGGCCTTTTGGAATATTATCAAAGGCAGTGTGCTTGCTGCCCCACAAATTATGCCTAACCATTTTATGCAAAATTCTCCGCCTAATCTCAAAAGAAGAAAGTTTCATTTATTGAAATATTAAGAGTAAAATATTTAAACTTATTTATATTGTAATTGTGTTATACTAGATTATAAACAAAGTTATAAACAAATATAAAATTGATAATTGTTGGTAATTTATGAGTGAAGATAAATCTTTGTTTGTGGAATTTTTTGGGGACTATCCAATAATCAGGGTGCTTGACTTTTTAGTAGAGAATGACATTTTTGACTATTCAAAAAAGGACATTGGCAAGAACGCCAATGTTTCCTGGAATACTTTGGAAGGCTTTTGGAACAACTTAGAAGAAACAGGCGTGGTTACTTTCACGCGCAAGGTTGGCAAGGCACAAATGTACAAAATCAACAAAAAAAACCCAGTTGTTAAACAGCTAATTGAATTGGACAACAAGCTGATGAAAAATGCCATGGAAAAAATCGAGCCGGAAAAAGCAACAGCGCTTGCATGAACATCCAAAACTGGCGTCGAAAGGCGAAGGATTATTTCTGAAGCGTAATTTCCAGTTTTAGGCTTTCAAGCGCGATGCCATTGTATTGTGTCTTGCTTATTTGCTTGTCTTCGTGCAGGATTTTTGCTTTCAAGCCTGCTTTTTTTATTATTGCAAGGTAATCCTCTTTCAAAAGCGCACCGCCAACACAGCCTGCAATTAATTTTTTGTCCTTTCTCTGCTCTTTCGAAAGCTCTTTCAAAAGAACAATGTCGGAAACATACATTCTGCCGTTTTCTTTTAAAACGCGCCTCGCCTCTTTGAAGACTTTTTCCTTGTCAGGGGAAAGATTAATCACACAGTTGCTGATGATAACATCAATTGATTTTTCTTCAATTGGCAAGGCTTCAATTTCTCCAAGGCGGAATTCAACGTTTTTGTAGCTATACTTTTCGGCGTTTTTTCTTGCCTTTTCAACCATTGCTTCAGTCATGTCAACTCCAATTACTTTCCCTTTTTCTCCGACTTTTTTTGAAGCCAAAAAACAATCGATTCCGGCACCGCTTCCAAGGTCAAGAACAGTGTCCCCTTGTTTTATTTCCCCAAGAGCAGTCGGATTGCCACAGCCAAGGCCCATATTGGCTTCAGGCACATTGGCCAATTCAGAATCACTGTAACCAATCTGCTTTGAAATATCTTCTTTGCTTGCATTGCAGGAACAACCGCGGCCTGTTTTTGCTATTTTGGAATAACTTTCTTTCACAATTTTTTTCACATCAGCCATAAACAAAACCAAAAAAGTAGAAAAACTAGCTTATTTATCCATGTATTTTGCCTGTTGTTTGCTCCAGACTTTGTTTGGAGTTTTTTTGAGCCATTCCGCATACACCCTTACAAACTCCAGCCTTTGCTGCCTGTTTAATTCCATTTCTTTTTTCAATTCAGACAAATCAATTTTTGGGAATTTTTCCATAAAAAATCACTTTAACAATCTTATTTTACCTTCTACTTTCAATCTCTTTGTAAACCCATTAAATAATTCCATATTCAAACTGCCTTTAAACATTTCCCACAAGTGAACAGCATCCTCAATATCCTTGTCAGAACCAAGATACAACTTGAAGGCAATTTGCAATTCAATTTTTGAAGTGTTAAGCTTTTCTTTTCCTATTTCGACAATTATCTTGTTTTTCAGGGAGTATTGGTTCAAATCTGTTTTTGGGAATTTTAATTCAAAATTTGGCTGAATCATTCCTTTTTCAGAAAAACGCAATGCAAGCATTTCTTTCAAATAATCCGTGTAAGCTTCTTCAACATTCGAAGTGTTCATGCACTCAAAGCCTTCTTTGTCAAGCTCTTGCCAGAATTGCCTGAATTTTTCAAATGGCATTTCTTCAATGAACAGGTCAACATCTTCAGTATGCCTGCTTCTGCCAAACAAAATTGCAATGTAACCAGAAATAATAACATAATCAATTCCAAGCCTGTGCAAAATTTTTGTGAACCTGACAACTAATTTGTCAAGATTTGAAAGCTCCCTTTCAAGAAAAATCCTGTTCTTTTTAAACTCAAGTTCCATAATTTAATGCTGCCACAAACCTAATTTAACCATTTTTATTGGCAAAAAAAGAAACGACAAACCCATCAGTTCAGCAACTGCTACGAAAGGCAAAGGATTATTTGCATGCAAAAAAATTAATCAAAAAATGGCTCAGTTCGCCCAACTGCTCCGAAAGATGATACAAAATTCACACTATTTTTGTTACAGTTCCTTTGTCCGCGTTTACTTCTACTTTGTCTCCGTCTTTGAATGTTTTGGTTGCAATTTTTGTTCCTACAATGCAGGGAACGCCAAGTTCTCTTGAAATAATTGCGGCGTGTGAAGTTATTCCACCTTCGTCTGTTATAAAGGCTGCTGCTTTTTCCATTGCAGGGATGTACTGCGGGAGAGTCATTGATGCAACAAGAATGTCTCCTTTTTTGACTTTCGGCAGGTCAGAAAGTTCTTTCACTATTCTTACAATTCCGATTGCTTTTCCTCTGTTTGCAATGCTGCCCTTTATTTCCTGCGCATGTTCGGTTTGATTTTGTTCTTCTTTTTTCTCCGAAGCAATTTTTTTTGTATCTTCGCCAAAAAAAGCAGTATATTTTTCTTTGATTTTTACGTACGCGTAAGCCTGCAATCTTTTTTTTATTTCCTGTTTTGAAACTATTTTCCCGCTTTCCAGGAATGCACTTATTTCTTCAGAGCTTAATGCCATTAATTCATCAAAGGAAAGCCTTGCCTTGCTTGCCACAAATTCCAAAAACTGTCTGATTAAGAATTGGGATTGCACCCAGCATTCTACTCTGTAATTCCTTAAATGAACAAATTCCCTGACAAGCCCAATTAACTCAATTGTTTTGTCATCCAATTCAAGTTCTTTTGCGTATTCAGCAAATTTTTCTTCTCTCTCCGCTTCGCCGGCTTCTATTTTTTTCAGCTTTTCTTCCGGATTGGACTGCAAGAACAAGCTTATCCTGCCAACCAAATCTTTCTTGGCCCAGGGCTTTCCTGTTGGGTCATCAGTGGGAATCCAAGAAAAATTTTTGATGTGTTCTTCTAATCCGGATTCAATTTTTTTGCCTT
Organism: Candidatus Iainarchaeum sp.; assembly: GCA_028713935.1. Taxonomy (GTDB): domain Archaea; phylum Iainarchaeota; class Iainarchaeia; order Iainarchaeales; genus JAGVNX01. The sequence continues at coordinate 6,541 of JAQTNI010000005.1, read as the reverse complement.
GTTTTTTTGCAACCGCAATTTTAAGCAAAGATTTTTCTTCTCTTATGGCGACAAGTTCTTCTTTTGGTATTGAAAAAACCAGAAGATACTCTGTTATTTTGTTTTGCAGATTTTTTTTGTTTAAAATGCCAGTTATCCTTTCTCGCAGGCTTTCTTCCAAATAGTTCTCTATCGGAAAAATGAGAAACATTATTGGCTGGTATTCTGTCAGTTCCAAAGCCATTTTGTCAAAAAGAATTTTCAATTCAGGATTGGAAAAGTCTTTGTAATTTGTGATTGAAATTTTTTTTGCTGTTGAAACGAGCACTTGGCTTTTTTCATAGCTTTTTTTTGCAATCTCTCTCAGGAAATCAAAATTTTGTGTTGTTTTTTCTTTAACCATTGCCAAGGAATAATCCTGCTCTGCGCGGTCTATGTACTCATTGTAATCTGAATCTTTTTTCAGGTTGGAAAAAGCAAAATTTATTCCCAAGACCTTGTTGAAAACATCGCGGTTTGTTCCAATTATTTGAAAATATTCAACTAACCAAGATAATCTTCTCCTGACATTAAACTGCAAATTAATCTTATCCTGATTCTCAAAAGCCATAAAAAAACAAGAATGCAAAAGGCATAAAAAACCCATAAAAAATGATTCTTTCAAAGAATATTTGCCGGGATGAAGACCTGACAATTACCCTGAACAACTCGAGGTCATATAAATGCTTTATTTTCTGCTCAGTTAATTTTTAAACAAGGTTGCAAAAGATATTTTTTGATGTTTGGCTCAAAATTTATTTTAAGTGTTATTCGTGGAATAACAGAAAGTATCTTGGTACAGCTAATTATTGCTTTTTTGGTTCTATCCGGTGCAGCTTACGTTTTTAAGGATTCTTTAGGCTTGGCTATTGCAATTATTGGGAACACAACAATTCCGCTTGGGCAGGCATTATTAGTTTTGTTTTTCACTGTCTTTGTTGTTCTATTGATTGTTTTTATCAGGAATAGACAAAGAAAAGGCAATTTTTATATTGCGGGTGTTCCTTTACATGGGGGCATAGCTAGGGAAAATGAACATTCTTTTGAATTTGATGGGATGAAATGGATTGCATATGTTCCAATAAATTTTGATAACTTATTTCCTCGAGAGGAATATGTGCGACTGACAGGCCCTTTTTGCCCACAGTGTTTCGTTGAATTAAAATTTAACAAAAGCCTTCTGTCAAAGAGTTGGTTTTGTGAGAATTGCAAAAGGAAATTTAAAGTGCGAAAATCAGATGTGGAACATAGGCAATTTGTTGAAGAACGTTGTTACGCTGACTGGTTCAGAAAAAACAAGTTTGCATAATGCTCAAGTATTACTCGGATTTTGCTATTATTTCTAACAGGCTAATTTTTTGTTTTTTGAATTGCTCAAGCCTCTTTGCAAGACGCAACATTCTTTTTTTGAAAATTTTTAAGTCAAGAATGTCCCCACTTTGCCACTCCTCTACGTTAAGAGTTTCAATCAATTCGTAAGTCTGCATGATTAGCCAATCATATTTTTGGATATCATCAAGAAGCCTGTTGATTGTTTTGTATTTGCTTGGTAGCAATAAATCAAGCAATCCCCGTCTGCCAAAAACAATGCTTTTTGCTTCCTTTAGAATTTCTGCCTCTTGCATATTGTCAAATCCCTAATTTTAACAGCCTATAATAATGGCAAATATCGCGGCTCCAGATAAAATAAATGCTCCTGCCACAGTAAGCCAATACTGTTCTTTACCACCAACAGTGTATCCACCTAACCCACACAATAGGCCGATTATTGAAAAAATAAAAATGCCAATTATAAAATAAAACAAAGGCCCCAAAGTTGGGCAATACCATTCTTTACTTATAACTGTGTTGCCAACGCATTTGGTATTCTCTGGTAATGGAACTCCTGCAGCGCATTTTTGCCCAATCTGGGGTGCAGGTGCACAGGTTGACTCAATACAATAGCCTTCTAAGCAGTCCAAGCCAGATTTACACTTCTCGCCCATCTTACTTTTATCGCAGATTTTTTGCTTATTTATTTCTATGCATCTTTTGGATACGCATTGCTCGTTTGAACTGCAGTTTTGGCCTGGAGACAAATCAGTTGGGTTAATTATAGGCACTACTATTGCCAAAACAAACATTACAACAATAAAAATAATTAGTCCTAATGCGAGTTTATCTTCCGTGCGCCAGTAATCAAGCATTAAATCCCCTTAAAATTAAGTGTCCGGTTCAGTTCGCCCATCTCTCTTCATTCCCGAAGGTCGGCGTCATCGTCAGGTGAACATCGATATTGGTTATTGGTGTTACTCACTTTCTTGGGCAAAACTCACAATACAAAAGTCATTATGCGGCGAAGTGGTTAAAATTTGGTCGTGAAAAGCCTGTTGAATTGGCTGTTTGGAGTATGTGCCTGTTGTTTATAAATGGCTTGAGTTAGGCATATGCCCGTCAAATCTTTTCCAGCAGGCCCGTGAGCTTGTCCTGCCCAATCCTCAACATTGTTGCTGACGCAGCAATTGTTCCGTCAATTTTGAATCTTTCAAGCCCTTCCTTGAAATTCTTTACAAGTTTTTTATTCAATCCTTTTGTTTTCGCCAATTCGCCTTTTTTTGTCAGCCATAGTTCGTGATGGCTGTTGAGCAGTGCGTAGAGGTCTGCGATGTCTTTTGTTCTTTTGAAGGCATCGCTTCTTCCGGGAATGGATTTCAGTTTCATTTCAATCATAATTTTGGGAGAAGGAACCAGTATCTGAATGTCCTTGATTTTCACATGCTCTTTTTCTTTCTTGAAAACTTTTTTGAGCAATGGCTCCGGCATCGAATGCCCAATTTTTACCGGCGTTGCAATGTCAAAGTAAATGTATGAAAGATTGTAAATCGGGTGCTTTTTGCTTTCTTCCAAGCCTAGCTCTTTTTCTGTTTCGCTGTGGAAGATTCTTACCCAGCGGAAAGTCGAATGCGGGTGAAAACCCATGCCCTTGAGTTTTTCCTCGATAACTTTCGGCTTTATTTTTGCAGGGTCAAAGAAAATGTCAATGTCCCTTGAACCAATATGTACCACGTCCTTGTTTTTGAGAAGGTAGTGCACTGCCCAGCCACCCATCAAACCGATTTCTTCAAGTTCATTTTTCCCAAGCCTGCGGAAGAACTCGTAAAGGAGTTCATCAGACTTTTCAATCATCAACTTTTCCATTTGAAAATCACAACCTGCCGTTCAGCCATTCTTCCATTAGAAAATTTGCTTGTTCTTCAGCCAAACCACCAAAGCTAAAAAGGTCGCTCAAAAGAATCGGCGCAGGAACAATCGAGAATCTTTTTATTTTGGCTGCTTCGCTGAAAAAAGCTTTCTGTCTGGTTGGAATCAAGAAAAGATTTGCCTGGCTCTTATGTGCCTTAAGGCAATTTTTGGAAAGCAAATACTTGCCCCATTTTTCCTCTTCACCTTCCACAATGTAAACGTGCACTTGGTCAGTTTTCACATAAGGCCTGTAAAGCTCGCTTCCAGCAAACATCGTGAAGGCAAAAGCAAGCTTTGAATCTTTAATCATTTTCAGTGTTGCCGAGAAATCGAGTGGCGAATGAAAGTTAATTGTTTTAAGGCTTGAAAACGGCCTTGCAAGGGAAATGAGTTTTACAACATCCCCTGCCTTTGCAACAGTATACTCCGCGGTTTTTGGATCTTTAACCAAAATACCATTTTTCTCGAGTTCTTTCACAAAGGTAAATGTGGGGCCATAAGTAAGAGCCAAATCCACTATCGGAAACCGCGTGTTTTTCTTGTAAACCGCATCGTCTTTTCCGAGCATTGCAGCCGCGCCTCTTCGCAGTTCGTAAATGCTCCACTTTTTCCCTTTGTTTTTGAGCACCCACAAAAGCGAAACCAAACGCTTCTCAGTCAACTCAACCATGACTATATTCGTTTAACGAATAGTATATAAATATAACGAATATATCCTGTTGTTACATCAAAATAAGCAAAACGTTAACTTTGATGTAACAATGGGAAAACCTAAAAGTCGGCGAGATTCCGCTGCTGCTGGCCTTGTCCTGCCTGATTTTTTATTGTTCGGCATTGATATGCCAATGCAATATTTGTCTTTTCATCGGTTGCCTTTCGTGAGGTCACAAAGCCAAAAAGTGGCCTGAGATAATTCCAATCCTGCTTGAATTCGACTTTTTCCTCAAGGCCGAGTTCCCGGATTATTTCAGCATCGATCTTTCCAGCAGCTCGCAGTTCCCTCGTCTTTGCAACAATTTCATTCTGGCCATATTTTGCTTTTTTGTAAAGGTCAACAATACCCTGCAAGACGCAGCCCATTCCCGCATGTTCGATGAGGTTACACATTTGGCAGACAACCATTAGATTTGACTGCTGATTGTTGTTTGGGTTCCCGTCAATGTGGTGGACGATTTGCCACTTGTCGCATTTGAAACCACAGTACTGGCAGGAATAGTTATCGCGTTCAAGGATTTTCAGGCGGATTTGTTTCCATTCATCTTTGCCAGTGTAATCTGCGGCAATTGTTCTCCAAGTATTGGGATTTGCGTATGAGGGAAACAGTTGTTTCATTTTCTCACCAGTTATTTTTCAAAGTCTTTGGAATTCTTGCATTAGTGCAGGCCGCCTTCTGTTTGCATCGCGTACTCCCGCAATATATTTTTCCCATTCATTTATTTTGTTTTCATTGCGCAACAATTCTTTGAGCTTTTTTGCGTAAATAGCTGCGGTTCTGTAAGAATCTCTTTCGGCCATACCAATGAACTCACTGACTATTGATTTGTATAGTTTGAGGGATTTTTCAGGATATTTTTTTATCAGCACTTTTGCCACTTTGTCCTTAGTCCTGTCTGAATAGGCGCCGTCAAGTTTCATTGCCTCGTCAAACGCTTTTTCAAGCATGTCTTCGTATAACAGGATATCAATCAATTCGTTGTCTGATGCTTTGGCAATAAGATCTGCCTTGATTTTATCGATGTTGCTGTGTTTTGAAAGCGCGAGAATTTCTTTGTATTTTGTGAGTGACGGACTTTGCTCAAAATGAAGTATCATTATCCGGAGCAAGTCGTTTTTATTTTTTTGTGATGCGTAAACTGCCTCAAGAAAATCATATCCTGCATTATCACTCCAATCGGCACGGTCTTTCTTTATACCTTCTTCAGCTATCTTTATTGCCTTGCTTACTTGGCCTTTTTCTTTCCAGAATTTTGCAAGAGGCAAGTATTCTCCATTTTCCTTGCAGTTTTTTTCAAGCATTTCAAGGTATTCCTTTTCCATTCCACTTTTCCGGTAAATTTCGGTAAGGGCTTCGTCGTATGCCCCTCGTTCGTATTTTTCTTTCTTTTTCGAGCTTCTGCGTTTTAATTCATCAATCAGAAACTCAAATTCTTCCTTGGATTTTGATAGGTGCAACACCAACTCAAGGCGGCCTTCTTCAAAACCATAATCGTCTTTTTCATATTGATCAAGATTCTCTAAGAATATTTTCTTTTTTTCTTCAAAGGGTAAATTTTGTTCTTCAAGTGCTTTTGCCAGGTCTTCAATGCACATCTGGATAAATGTTCCAATGTCCCCGTCAGAATCATCAGAATTTTGACCGACTTTTATTGTTTTTTCTATGATTTCCTGCAAAAGCCCAGTTCTTGTTTTTGCCGGAAATTTTAGAATGCATTCTTTTAGCGCATCCAGTTCCTTTACTACTCCGTGAACTTCGTAATAGCCAAGGCCTCTTTCGGAAAGTGTTTCGATTATTTGTTTCTGCATTATGCTTTTTGCGGCACGGCTTTCATTTGATTCTGGCTTTGCGATTGATGCCAATATGTCTGCCTTTGTGCCCTCATTTTTTTCAGCAAGTTGATTCAGTATTTCTTCTAGTTTTGGCTTTTCAACTGTAGAAAGCACTTTTTTCAAATCAGGCATTTTTGTATTTTCAGTTTTTTTATTTGATTGCTTTCCTTTTTCGTTCACCCATTTGTACAGCACTGCCGCTATATGTTTGCAGCAATATCCCTCATAAGGGCAATTGCAACTTGCATCCAGTTCTCCATCCTTTATCCAAACTTCAGGGTCGTATTTTCCGGAACTTCCCAAAACCTTGGCAATAATCCTGTCACCTTCCACCTGGAAAGATTTTACCATCCCGCTTTCATAGTAGTCGAAACCTCTTCCTGCGATTACTGCCGAATCAGCAAAATCAGTTATGTCATCTTCTGTTATATCTTTAAGCTTCATTTTTCCAGCCATTCAGAAAACCAAAATAAAAATAATTGTGTGCGGATCAGTTCGCCCATCTATCATCATTTCCCGAAGGATCTGTGTCATCGTCAGGTCATCAAATCCGCACACTAAAAAAGTATGCTGGCAAAGCTTTAAAGGGCAATTATTTCTATGACAATAGGGGCTCCGCCCCTATGGCCCTGTGAATCTCTCCGGGCGCTTCGCGCCACGGAGTATCAGATTGCGGGGGCGTCTTGCACTACTTTGATGTTGTGATGGCTTGGTTGGTTTTCAATGTATTTTATTGCAGCGATTTGGTCTGCGC
>JAQTNI010000004.1 GCA_028713935.1 Candidatus Iainarchaeum sp. | reverse complement strand
CAAAAATCCAAGGAGGTTAATTGCATGAATACAAAAGGACAAGGCGCATTGGAATACTTGTTAATAATCGGCGGAGCAGTAATAGTGGCAGGAATAGTCCTGACAATGCTCATAACAACAGCGCCAACAGTGCAAGGCGGAACAAACCAGGCACTCGCAGACGCAATGTGCGCAAAATTTGTTGATGGAACTACGCAATGCGGAATTCTGGACCCTGATGGAGACGGACCTTGCGCAATTGCTTCTTGCACTTGGACAACAAATAATAAGTGCATAGGGGCATCTACCAGGCCAACCGATTGCTTTGGCGGATCAGGCGCTTAAAGGTTTTTTTTATGGATTGCAGGGCGCAGATTTCTTTTGAGTATCTGGTTTTGGCTACTTTTGCCATTATACTGGCAATTGCTGCTGCCCTGCTTTTAGATACTCTCCGCACAATTTCATTGTCTTCACAGGCAAAAATTTTGAATTACAGGAACAAAACCATTGAATCAATTTTAGGTTAAAAAGGAAATTGGTGGTTTTTTGTTTCCTTTTCCCTTTCTTTTTTTTTTAATTTCAATTGTTTTTTTGGCAATTGCTTCTTACACTGATTTGAAGGCAAGAATTGTCCCAAACAAATTGAATTACGGAATTCTTGCAGTAGGAATTGCAGGCCATGCTGTCTGGGCTTTTTTTGCAAATGACGCAATGATTCTTGTTTTCTGCATTGCGGCAACAGCAATCGCATTCGCTTTTTCCTATGCACTCTGGAAAATCGGGGTCTGGGCAGGCGGAGATGTAAAACTGATTACTGCTCTTTCAGCACTGAATCCGATTAACCCTGCAGCCATTGGAATTTTTGCTTTGACAGGAATTGGCTTGTTCGGCGCAGTGCAACTGCCTGTTTTCCCATTTTCAATTTTTGTTTTCTCTGTTTTTTCAATGGCGCCATACGCTGCTTTTGTAAGCGCGCAAAGGCTTTTGAAAAACAAGGAAGCAAAAAAAGAGTTTGTTGTAGATTTCAAAAAAAAGCTTTTTTCCACAATAGAATTTTCAATGGCAATAATTGGAATAGGCGCAGTTCTCCTGTTTTTTGGATTGCCTCTCCTGATTGATTTGCCATTGATTTTTGTTTTCAGCCTGATAAGAAAAAAAATTTTCCGCGTTGCAATTGCAATTGCCCTGTTTGGATTTGCATTGTGGAAAAGCATTTCCGATGCCCAGTGGCTTGCATGGCTTGTTTTGCTGTTCATGGGGGCATGGCTGCTTTTCAAATTGTATTCCCTTTCAAAAAAATTAATGAGAAAAAAAATTGGAATTGACAGCCTTGAAGAAGGAATGATTCCGGCTGAAACCCTGGTTGAAAACAACGGAAAAATCGAAAAAGCGCCTGATTTTGAAATCAAAAAAATTATTAATCACCTTATGCATAATAGATTGCGGGAATTGAACAGCATGCTGAGCCCGAAAGGCAAAATCATTATTTCAAGCGCAAGGGCAGCAGGCCTTGAAGAAGAAGAAATAAGGGAACTGAAAAAACTGGCAAAGGAAAAAAAAATCGGGCAGGAAATTTCAATAAGGGAAAGCGTGGCCCTTGTGCCGGCAATTTTGATTGGATATATTTTGCTGAACATTTTTGGTGATGTGATTTGGAACATGTTATTTGCAATTTGAGAGCCTTTTCTCTAAAGAGAAAAGCCTCGGGAAAAGAGCCTTTTGCTCCGCAAAAGGATTTGTCCTGTTTATCAAAGATTCGGGATTCTTTTCTTTGGGCACCTTGCACTTTCTTTTCTTTTCAAGAAAAGAAAGGGCAGAGTGGGCAGATTTCAATTGAATTCATGTTTTTGCTGTCTTTTGTAATAATTTTTATTGCAAGCGTTGTAATTCCCGCTATTGACATGGCGAACAATTCCGCAGAAGAAATTTCAAGGATTGGCAATGCAAAAATTTCCGCGCAAAAGATTGCAAATGAAATTGACGCGATTTCAATTGCGCCAAGCAATGCAAAATCAACAATAAAGGTTTTTGTGGAAGAAAAAAGCTCTGTTGCCTGCAATTTTACAGACCCTCTCAACAAAAAAATAGATTTCAGCGCTGAAATGATTGTTTCGCAGTACAATCCAGATGCCACTGCATGCAGCGGCACACCTCTTGTCTGCACAGGGGAAACAATGCTTTCTGCCCCGCAAACAGTGGCAATTGCCTGTGATTTTGACAGTGGAAGCCAGGTAATCAACGGAAAGCAGTTCAAGGATGTTGTGATTGAAAAAGGTTCTTCAGGGGCAGTAAGTGTAAAGTATGGCTGACAAAAAAGCCCAGGCAAGCCTGGAATTGCTCTTTATTGCAACACTTGTCATAGTAATCAGCATTGCAATTCTTGGTTATTTCAATTCCATAAAAGGGCAGACTGTTGCACTTGGCCTTGCAAAAACAAACACTCTTGATGCACTGAACAAAGCCCAAACAAATTTTTCAATAGAAAAAATTGATTTAAGCGTTGAAAGCAATGGAAACATTGACTTAAACATTATTACAATTCCGGATACAATGGCGTGTTCGGACATTAATGGCTCTGGAACAAGGGAATTAATAATAGCAAAAGCAGGCTATTCAGCAGGCAGCGTTACAATAAGGGCAAACAACATTGAATGTTAAAGAGATAAAAAATTATTCCAATGGCGGTTCTATAAAAGCAGGATGCCAGGTCCAATTTTCCGAGGGCGCCTGCCCTTTCCTGATTTTAGTTATTCTGCCTAGCAAATCATATTTGCCTTGGCCAACTATTTTAACCAAATGTTTGCCATCTGCAGTTTGGGCATGAAGAATCCGTTTTTGCGTGGCAGGTTTGCCCAAAGATTCCAAATCAGCCTCAGTAAATTCTACAAGCAAGTCAAGAGAAACCTGTTCCCCTTGAAAAAGAGGTTTGTTTTCTCTGCCTTTGCCCGTATATGAATTAACTGGCAAGGCCAGCCTTGTCAAAAAAGTGTTTTTTCCCAAAGGCACAATTTGGTGGGTTTCAGGAATTGTTCTGTAATTCCTGACTCCTCTTACCGGGGCCCTAGGGGCATCAATTTTTTTTCTGATATCAGGTTGTGCCGTAGCTTGCCTTTTCAATGCTTCAAGCAATTGCTTTGCAGTTTCAGCTTCAGCTGGGTTTGCAGGAATTATCCTGCCAGCTGCTATAAGCCTGGCCCGCTCAGGCGATATTGGGGCACTGCTTGGTTTTCTGCCCAAAGGCCTTCTTTCAGGAGCCATAAAAACAACTATAACAAAAAAAGATATTTAAACCTACTTTTGAAGATTCGCTTTTCAACGAAAACAAATGCCTGTTTTTATTCTCTCTCTTTTTGGATTTTTTCATGCAATTAAAATTGGGCACTGAAAAAATCGCGCTTGCTGTTTCAATAACGGGAATTATCTGCCTTTTTTTTGCACAAAATTTTTTTCCAGCGGAAAGGCTTGCAATAGGGGAAATTGAAAAAGCAAAAGCAGGAATAAGCTTTGAAACAAAGGGCAGGATAAACAATCTTGGAGAAACAGAAAAAACGCTTTCTTTTGAATTGTATGATGGCAACAAAATTTTTGCAATAAAATTCAATCCAACAGCAGAAGAAAGAAAAACAGCTAGGGAAAACAAATTCGTGAAAATAACAGGAAAAAAAGAATTCAACGGAAAAAAACCGGAAATTGTAATTGAAAAAATAATTCCCCTTGAACCTGGACAAGGGCAGGGGTAAGTGCATGGATTTAAGCGCTTTTTTCTGGGTTTTTTTTGGCTGCATAGCAGGCCTATTGACAGGGCTTGCGCCTGGAATCCATGCAAACACTGTTGCCGCAATTGCCTCAACAATGAGTTTTTCCAACCCTCTTGGAACAAGCCTCATGATTGCAAGCATGAGCATTACGCATTGTTTTGCAGACTTAATCCCGAGCATTCTGCTTGGAGCTCCGGAAGAAGAAAATTTTTTGGCTGCGCTTCCAGGGCACAGGCTTCTTCTTAAAGGGAAAGGCCTGCTTGCAGTGAAGCTTGCCGCAACAGGCGCCCTTTCTGCAGGAATAATTTCACTTGCTTTTGTGCCTGTTTTCCTGCTGCTAATCCGGAAAGGGGAAAAATTTTTTTCCACAATAATTCCTTTTGCACTGGTTTTTGTCCTTGCAACAATGGTTCTCAGCGAAAAAGGATTTGAAAGAAAAGCCTGGGCAATTATAATAATTGCGCTTTCGGGAATCCTTGGCCTGGTTGTTTTGAATGGAAAAAATTTTGTTCAGGAACCCTTGTTTGTGTGCATTGCAGGCTTTTTTGGGGCAGCAACAATAATCGAGTCAATAAGGAAAAAAACAATTTTGCCGGAACAGAGCAAAAAAGATGCAAAAATAAGATTAGGGGATTCAATTGAGGGAGGGGCGCTTGGCTTTGCTGCAGGAATAATAACCACTATCCTGCCTGCAACCGGCTCTAGCCAGGCAGCTTTTTTGCTGCAAAAAATTTTTGGAAAAATAAAAACAAAAAAATTTCTTGTGCTTGTCGGCGGGAGCAGCGTTTCAAACATGGTTTTTGGGTTTGCTGGATTGTTTGCCTGGGAAAAAACCCGCAACGGAAGTGCAGCCGTAATAAGCGGCCTTATTGAATCAAACCAGCAAAACCTTGTGCTGATAATGGCTGAATGTGCAATCGGGCTTGGCTTTGGGTTTATTGCAGCCAGGGCAATTGCAAAATTTTTTATTGGAAAAATGGAAAAAATAAATTATGGCAGGATAAACCTTGCAATTCTTTTTGTGCTGTGCGCTCTTGTACTGTTCCTCTCAAACTGCTTCGGCATAATCGCGTTTGCAACCGCTTCATCCATAGGCCTGATTGCTGTTTCAAAAAAAGCAAGAAGGGCAAATTGCATGGCTTTTTTAATAATTCCAACATTGTTTTTTTACCTGGGACTATGAATAACCTGAAAAAAATTCTTGTAAAAAGGCAAACCCTGGAATCGATTGCGGAAGCCTCAAAAAACGTTTTTCCAAAAGAATTCATTGCACTGCTTGGAAGCAAAAGCAAAAATAGCATAATAGACGAGCTTGTAATAATTCCTGCAACTTTTGGGGATTCCTTTTCATCTGTTTACCTTGATTTGCTGCCTTTTGACAAAAGCATATTGGGAAGCGTGCATTCACACCCCTCTGACAGCAACAGGCCGAGCAGCGCTGACAAAAGGTTTTTCAAAAAAACAGGGGAAATTCATTTAATAATTTGCCTTCCTTTCAGTATTTCAAGCATACGCGCATATGATGCAGAAGGAAAAGAAATTGAAATGGAAGTAATTGAATGAAAACAGGAAAAGCAAAAAACAGGGTTATCCTGATTATAAGGGACGGCTGGGGCTACAGCAAAGAAACAAAGGGCAATGCAGTAAAAGCAGCAAATGTTCCAAATAACAATTATTATGAAAAAAATTTTCCAATGGCAATTTTAAAATGCAGCGGCAATGCGGTTGGCTTGCCTGAAGGGACTCAGGGAGGGTCGGAAGCCGGGCATATTACAATTGGGGCTGGCAGGATAGTCTGGCAGCCGCTTGAATTAATAAACAGGCAGATTAAGTCGGGAAAATTTTTCAAGAACCAGGCTTTGCTGTCTGCAATAAATAACTGCAAAAAAAACAATTCCGCACTGCACTTGATGGGCTTGTTTTCAGATGAAGGCATCCACGGGACAACACAGCACCTTTACGCGCTGTTAGAGCTTGCGGAAAAAAACAAAATTGAAAAGGTTTTTGTGCACGCATTCCTGGATGGCAGGGATGTGCCAGAAAAAAGCGCAAAAAAATATTTTTTGGAGTTTGCAGAAAAATCCTCTAAAATTGGAGTTGGAAAAATAGCAACAATTGTGGGCAGATACTATGCAATGGACAGGGATGGAAATTATGGCAGGACAGAAAAAGCCTACAGGCTGCTAACTTTAGGGGAGGGGGAAAAGGAAACAAATCCCCTTAAGGCAATTGAAAACGCGTATGCAAAAGGGGACAAAACAGATTATTATGTAAGGCCAATTGCAATTGTTGGCCCCGAAGGAGAGCCAATTGCAACAATAAAAAACAAGGATTCCATTGTTTTCTGGAATTTCAGGAGCGACAGGACAAGGCAGTTGGCTTATGCTTTTGTGAAAAATGATTTCTCAGGATTTAAAAGGGAAAAAAAACTTGAAATTGTGTTTGTGTGCATGAGCAGGTACGATGAAAAGCTTGGGCTGCCAGTTGCTTTTGAACAGGAAAAATTGGATACAAACCTTGGCCTGGCGTTGTCAAAGGCAGGGTTAAAGCAATTGAGAATTGCGGAAACCGAAAAATATGCGCATGTGACATTTTTTTTCAACAGCCAGGCAGAAACAGCTTATCGTGGAGAAGACAGGATTCTGGTTCCCTCGCCAAAAGTGCCTTCTTATGCGGAAAAGCCGGAAATGTCAGCCTTTGAAATAACTGAAAAAGTGCTGCCTGAAATTGAAAAAGAAAAATACGATTTTGTCGCAATCAATTTTGCAAACGGCGACCTTGTCGGGCATTCAGCAAACTTTGAAGCTGGAATAAAAGCATGCGAAGCAGTTGACAAATGCATCGGAAAAATAATCAAGCGGGGGCTTGAAAAAAATTACACTTGCATCATAACAGGCGACCATGGCAATATTGAAAGCATGTTTTACCCAAACGGAGAGCCAAAGCCAAGCCATGGCACAAACCCAGTGCCATTCTTACTAATCAGCAACGATAAAAAACTGCGGAACGCAAGGCTTGGAAAAGGCGGGCTTTCAGATATTGAGTCAACAATCCTGGATCTGATGGGCCTGAAAAAACCAAAAGAAATGACAGGCAAAAGCCTGATAAAACAATAAAAATGCCAACAACTAATTTTAAATAATATAAAATCGTTATTGGATAGCATGAACAAGAAAAATAACAGGGGCCAGTCGAGCTTTGACTTCCTTATTGCAATTGTGTTTGCAATAATCTTTTTCCAGGCGTTTTCAGTCATAAGCGGCCAGGTAATTGCACTGCAGGAAGAAACAGCAATAAGGGCGCAGACAAAAGAAATTGCATTAAACACAGCATTGATAATTTCCGCTTCACAGGCATTGAATGAAAGAAACGCAGACTTTGAAATTGCTTACCAAACTCCAAAAGTAAAAACACTTGGTGATGCGCCAGGAGAATGCACGATTACAGTGACTGCATCCGAAGTTCAGGTAAAGCTTGGCACAGACCCTCCTGAAAAAGCCGCTCTTATCCAGCCCAGTGGCATTAAAATAAACAATAATTTTACACCCGCTGTCTTACAGTTAAATTGCGGCGAAACAATTAGCATTACAAGTATTTCCTAGTGAAATTATGAAAAAAGCACAATTATTGTCAATGGATTTGGTGATTGCACTGATTGCAGTGGTTTTCAGCATTGGCCTGCTTATCCAGTTTAATGAGACAATGATTTATTCACAGAAAGAAAAAACCCTGCAAAACGAGCTTGAAGGAATTGGAAAAACAGCCTCAACAATGCTTGTTGGAAACCCAAGCATAATTTGTGAACTTGTGGATTCCACAATTCCCCCGTCCCAAATTGGCTATTTGGAAAATTGCATTGATTCAACTGGAAACTATTCAAAAATAACTGCCACAAATCTTGAAATTCCAACAGGGCCCGGGCAGTATGATTTTGCGGTTTATAAAGCTGGCGCAAAAATTGCTGGCACTGATTTGCCAATTTCTCCAAATCCCGTGCCTGCAGACATTTATTCGGAAAAAAGAATTGTTGTGATAAGCAATGGGCCTGTGCAAAAACAAGGCCTTGAAATTTGCAAGGGAAATTCAGTGGGAAACTGCCCAATGTCGCAAACGGAATTGTCAATTTATGTCTGGAGAGTTTAGAATGAAAAAAGGATTTATTTTCAGCATTGACGCCGCAATTGGAATAGCAGTGATTTTTATTGCAATGTCCAGCATGACTTTTTTTTACCTTCAGGATTCAAGCAGCCCAAAAATTTTTCATGCAATGGACCAGAATGCTTCTGACAGCGCAACAATGGGCTTTTACCTTGGCAAAAGCCCTGCAGACATGGGGCTGGACAATTCAATTGCAAGCGGTGCAAAACAGGGTTTTTGCGGAAGAATTTTTGATTACAATCCTGATAATGGTCCTCTTGGAACACAATCTGCTCCGGAAGACAGGAATTATTGTGATGGCACATGAACAAAGGAATTTTCAGCGGAATAATTGCGGCAGCTGCAATTATGCTAATAGGCGCAATAATCATCACCACAAGTGCCAATGTAAAAAACAGCAGCAATGAGGATTTTGCTGGCAAAATCCTGGAAATAAAAAAAGAATGGAACAATGCAGGATATTTGCTTGACAAAACTCTTGCAGACAAATTGGCTGACAGTGTGGACATGACGGCATGCACTTTCACTGCGCCGGCTCCCTCTGAAATAGACGCCTATTTCAGGAGCACAATTGGCAATTCAATTAAAAATTGCAATTTTCAGGATGTGCAGATAGATTCAAGCGCACAGGCCAATTTTGAAATACACTTTGCCCTGATTTGCTCTAAAAAAATCAGCAATGAATTTGAAATAAAAAAATTTGAAAAAATAGTCGCATTTGCAAAAAAAGTGGAATTAATCTATATTCCTGCGCCAGAAAGCTGCACAATTACAATTACTGACCTGCAATCAGGCATTGTTGAAGTGCAAAAAACTGTTTAGGCAGGGATTTTTTCAGGCCTGGCATAAAAAGTTTAATCAAAAATCAGGCAATCATTGCCAGATGGGAAACTGCAAAGGGCACTCTTCTTTATGCTGCAAAACAGTTTCCCGGCACTGGGTTTCTTCTTCTGTTGAAGAAAGGGAACTGCAAAAATCAGAATTGATTTTTTCACAAACAGCACTAACCTCTTCTGGATTTTCTTTTCCCAAAGCCATTGTCCTGAGGCAAAGAGCCTGGTTGTCAGTAAAATAATTTTTCCTGCAAACCTCAAGAATTTTTTCAACAGAAAGGATTTTTGCCAATTCAACAAAACCTTGAATATCCTGGCCACTGCTTTGTTCAAGCACAGCAATTGCCTGGGAAAGCTTTTCCTGTTCCTGAACAGAAAATTGCCCTGCTCCAGGCTTATCTGCTGAGCCAAACAAGTTTCCCGCAATAACAACAAAAGCGCCTGAAAAAACAACAAAAGCAATTGCAATAACAAGCACCAGCAATGCTGCAGCCAGCCAGTATAGTTTTTTCATTTTTTACCAACGCCCCAAGCCAATAATTGCGGCGCATTCTGGTTGCCAATTGGAAAAATAACTTCCACAAGCCTTGACGTTTTAAAATCATGCCTTTCAGTAGCAGACCACGAAGGCCTGCCTTGGACCATGATATCCTCATTGTCTGAAACATGGTACAGCCCCAATAAATGCCCGAGTTCATGGCTTGCTGTATTGCCCAGCATTTGCGATGTTTTTTCAATTGAATCCACGGAAAAACTTTTAAGGTAAATAATTGCATTGTCTGAAGAAAAAAAATTATAATTATCTATGTCGTCAGCAAGGCCCAGGTAAAGTTTATCCCCAATGGGCGCAAAATAAATAGTGGAATACGGCTCTGCTGGAAGAGGCTCATCAGTAGTTGAAATTTCTACATTGTATCCTGCATATTGCTCCCTGACAAGTTGGGTTATGAGCTCTTTCATTATGCCTGTTTGGCCTTCAAATTCCGGGTTAAGTTCTCCTGCATCCATAGGCCCGAATGAATAAGGCCCCCTGTCATACACAACAATATCATTGCCCCCGTCAAAATCCAGGAGCACTTTTTGGGGAGTTGCTGAAAATTCATGGCCTGGCTGCTTGTTAATTTCAAGGGAACAATCTTTTTTGGTGTCTTCCCATTTTGTTTTATAACTGGGAGCCAAGCCAATTCTGAGGGCAGTTTTATCCCGGATAACCACTTGCAAATAGCTTCCCTCAAATACTGGGGCTCTTTCTATCAAATTGTTTTCCGAGTCAAAAACAGCTGCAAGGCCATGGCCAATTGAATTATG
Source organism: Candidatus Iainarchaeum sp. (assembly GCA_028713935.1). Classification (GTDB taxonomy): domain Archaea; phylum Iainarchaeota; class Iainarchaeia; order Iainarchaeales; genus JAGVNX01. The sequence goes on along the minus strand of JAQTNI010000004.1, from coordinate 33,719 downwards.
CAGGCTGACCTTTACCTTATCGCCTTCGGAAGCTGCTGAGTCAATGTCAAAAAGCAGGTAATCTGTGCTTTCATCTCCAACATTGCAATCAAAATTCTGCTGGAATCCCCCTGCTCCATTGCCAGGCAATTGGCTGTAATCAGCCATGCCCAGGCTGCGCAGAATGTTTTCCTGCTGTGATTCAAATGCCTTTTTGTTCCAGGCAAAAATTGTTTTGTCAGGGCTTCGCACAACACAAATGTTTTTATTTTTGATTTGCACAAAAAGGTTTTCAATTGATTGAATTGCAGGGCCGTTTTTTGCGGTATTCAATTGAATTGTTCCGCTGACCAGGGCTGAATTTTCAGTTGTTGCAAAATTAGTTTTAGTGCCGCAATTTGACAAAAGAATTGCCTGTTCATTATTGTTTGTTGGAGTGAAAAACATTGCTTGTGCAAAAATTTCTCCGAGATTGCCGGAATCAAAAACAATTTTATAACCGCCAATGCAGGAATCATTTGATTGGCCCTCTGAAATTTTTGAATCCTGCACAGTAAGGAGGGAAGAGGAAACAGAATCAGAACAGGCATTGGCCCATTCATTAAAACTTGAAACATCAGGCCCAACAGCGGGTTCCCCTGCAATTGTTTCCAATTGATAACTGCCGGAATTTTTATTGGACAAATCAATCAAGGCGCCAACAGGAATTGCACGGGAAAAACTCACAGCCATGCTTGACGCAGAATTATGCATTGCCAGCACATTTCCCCTCTGGCCAGCACTGTTCAAAGCACTAAAATCATTCTGGCTTGTTAACAAAATCTGCTTGTATGCCTCGCCAGCCAGGAGGCTGGTCATTGCTGTCTGCTGCCCAGATGCCTGATACAAAATAAGATTTTCCTGGCTTGAAGAGCCTGTAAATTGCGCTCCATACTCCTTTGCCTTGCCTTGGTTTTGCCCTGCCAAATCATAATCCAAAGAAAATTCCAAAAAAGGGCTTTTCTCTTTTTCTGCAGGATTAGAAATTTTTTGCAGTGTTACCCCAACACTTTTAACAGCAGGCTTACCTGCACTGTCAAAAAAATTGTAAGGCTCTTCTGCCCAATCAAAAACCATTTTTGCCCTGTATTCCCCGGCAGAAACATTTGTAAAGCCAAAATCGATTATCGGCTCTTCAAAAAACTTATACCACTTATTATTGAACGATTCCGGCGTAGAAAAAAATTGTGTGTTGCGCAAATCAGCAAAATCCCGCAGCATTTGGGTTGTGTAACGCTCTGTTCTCAATCGCACAACAAACTCAGAATCTTTATTGAATTGCTTTTCATCTGGGCTTGTCCTGACTGTTACTATTGCAAAACCCTTGCCAGTTGAATTGTCAATTGTTATTGTTGGGACAGACACTGTTTCAGCAAGGACATAGTTTTCACTGCTTACAAACAAATCGCTCAAAAATGCCCCTGCGCCAACTGTTTGGGTATCAACCAAATTGCCTTCAGAGTCATATAACTCCATCCTTGCCTGGTAAGCAGTAACTGCAGCTTCAGTCAGGACTATTGCCACAATTTTTATTTTGAGTTCTTTTCCGGCAAAAGCGCCTTTTCCTTTTAGGCCTGCAATTTCGTCACCTGCATAGGCTGTTTTTGAATACTCGGAATTTCTGTAGGAATTTTCAAATTGTGCCAATTTCCTGTACAATTTAATCAAAAATTGTTCTCCGTCCAAAAAAACTTTTTCATTATCCAAATCAGGATTGTCAAAAAAAGAATAATTAAAAGAAACAGGAGGAACAGCTTCAGGCCCAGTTACCCCAATTTCCCCTGAAATTGTTTCACAATCGCCTAATAATTCTTGGGCACTGGGAACAACGCACTTTGCATTAAACTCTGAAACCACAGAACAAGATTCGGTTTCACTACAGGGGGAATAAGCCGCTGTAAGTTTCCATTCAAAACTTCTCTCAGGGCTTTTCCACCGCGCCCCAACCAACTGTTCACAAAGAACTTCAACCTTGTTATTTTCTTTTCCCTGCCTTGGATCGCAATAACCAGCTTTAACCCAATAAGCATAATCAACAGTGCCATCTGCCCGCTTTGAACTATTGGCGCCATATTCAATGACCTTGTTGCCCTTATTGTGTTCAGAATACAAGTCATCGCAAAAAGCATCGATTTTTACTACAGGCAACTCCTGCTTATCCCACAAATCCAAAATTTCTTCCAGAGAAGGAATTTCTGTTGCTTTAACTGCGGATTTGCAGGAAGCAATATTCTGCGACTGGACACACTCCTGGTTTTCACTGCAAATGCTGGCTTCCTTAAAAACAACCCCTGCATCCAGATTATTTTGATTGCAGGAATAGGAAACAATGGAATTTTTTTCTGCTGCCGCGCGAACGTTGTCTGCAATATCCTTGTGGCCTGCCTGCTGCAATTGCGATAATTCCACTGCAAAGCTTTTTGTCAATTCTTTTGCACAAACAGCGCCTTGAAAAGAGCCATAAAGGGAATTCAGCCTATTGCAATTAGCCTTATTAAACTCTGCTGTCGGGTTGCCAACACAGCCAAGAAACAGGAATAAGGAAGCAAGAAAAAACAAAGGCAAAATTTTAGCAACACGCATAATAGCATTCCAGCAAATTACTACTTAAATTTAACTGCAAAAAAAATTATTGGTAATAGTATTCTCCTTTCTTTTTTTGCTCTTTGTCTTTTTGGGAATCAATTTTGTTTGCCCTTGGCCTGCCTGTCTGGGGGTCTCTCCTGAAAGAAATATTCATTTCTTTCAAAAAGAGGTTCATGCCTTCGTGCATCGGCATTGGCTTTGAAGCAATTCCCTGTTTTGCAGGTTGGCCTGAAAAAACAATTAACCTGTCTGAAATGTAATCCTGGAACAAAATGTCATGGTCAACAACCAAGGCAATTTTTTTTGTGCTTGAAACAACGCTTCTTATGCAGTCGGCAACCCTTAACCTGTCCTCAATGTCAATGAAAGCGGAGGGCTCATCCAAAAGAATCAGGTCAGAGCCAAGGCAAAGGTTATAGGCAATGCTGACTTTTTGCAGTTCCCCTCCGCTCAGCTCGGAAAGCTTGTGTTCAAACAGTGTTTTAATATTAAGCTTTCTGTCAATCTCTGTTTCAAACAATTGCTGATTAATCTCTTTTGCAGAAAACAATTGCCGCACCAGCACTTCTTCCGGAGGCTTAAGGTATTGCGGCTTGTAGGCAATTTTTAATTTGAAATTTAATTTTGCATTGTCAGGCAGGATTTCTCCCGCAAGGCATTTTACAAAAGTTGTTTTTCCAATTGCATTCGGCCCCAAAACCCCGACTACTTCTCCTTCCATAAAGCTTCCTGCGCTTGTCTGCATTGAAAAATTTCCGAGTTTTTTTTGCAAAACAGGGTATTCGACAAGTATCCTGCGCTTTTCTGAAAGTACAGGGGGTTTTACTCCAAAAGAAAGCTCTTTTTCCCTGAATCTTGTGTTTTCTTCAGGGAGAAATCCATCAAGAAACTCGTTTATGCCATTGCGCACGCTTTTAATGCCGCTCACTATGCCATAAACAGATTTTTGGCCATAAAAAATGTGAATATAATCACTCAAATAGTCCAAAAGCGCAAGGTCATGCTCCACAACAATAATGCTGGTGCTTTCATCAAGCAAGCCCCTTATCAATTCCGCGACCTTTAAGCGCTGGCTAACATCAAGGTAAGAAGAAGGCTCATCAAAAAAATAAATATCAGCTTTTTTCAGCATACAGGCTGCAATTGCAATTCTTTGCAGTTCTCCCCCTGAAACCTTTGAAATTTCACTGCCAAGAATGGAATCAATTCCCAATTCTGCTGCAATTTTTGATAATTGCTTTTTTTCATCTGCTTTTTCAAGCAGTTCCCTTACTACCCTGCCCTTGAAAATTTCTGCAAGCTCATCAACCTTTTGCGGCTTGTAAGAAAGCCGGATTTGCTTTTTTGAAAGCCTTTCAAAAAAACCCTGCAATTCTTTTCCCTTAAAAGATTCAATTGCTTTTTTGTAATCAGCAGGCTTTTCAAAAACAGAAAAATTCGGCACTAATTGCCCGGCAAGCACTCTCAAGGCAGTTGTTTTTCCAATTCCATTCCTGCCAAGCAAGCCGACAACAGAATTCTGCTTTGGATTTGGCAAATTGAAAAGCCTGAAAGCATTCACGCCATATTGGTGAACAGGAGTTGAATGCTTTTCAGAGGCAAGATTGATGACTGTTATACAGAAAACAGGGCACTTTTTAGGGCAAATTCCGCAACCCGTACACAAATCTTCATTAATAATAGGCTTGTTGTCTTCTCCCAAAACAATACACTCTTTTCCACTTCGATTAATGGGACAAACTGAGGCGCAATAAAAATTGCATCCGTTGCCATTAATGCAAATATCTTTATCTATAACTGCGACACGCATCTTCCCTTTGCTAAACCCTGCCATTAGAAATCACATCAAATTGGCAAAATAAAAATTAATCCTCTTTACTTGGTTCTTGAGTTTTTAGTATATAGTAAGCTCCCTTGTAAGAACCTATTTTTTTAAGATAGCTTAATTTTATCATTTCGTTAATGTCAAGCCTTGCAGTGCCAAATGAAACATTGTTTATTTTCATGTATGTTTTTGTTTTTATTGACTTGTTTTTCCCTAAGAATTCTATTGCTTTTATTTGCCTTTTATTAAGGTCAGCATGACTCTTGGTTGGCTTTGATGAACTTTGCCTGCTTTTTAATATTGCTCTAAAAAAATGTTCATATATCCCAAAGTCCGGATCAGCTAATCCCTGTTTTCTCATGCTGTTTATCATTCTCGGCACCCCAGAGCCAAGGCCTTCAACATAGCCATAGTCTCTAAGTATTCTATATGTCAGAGGATTTCGTTGAACAGAGAGGGTTCCAAACAATTCTCTTGGCAGGCCCAGTGGCAAAGAACCCGGATTAGTTATTTCAAGGCGATCATTAAAAATATAAATTTGTATGGCATCTTTGCTGAAATAATCCCTGTGTGCAACCGCATTTACTATTGCTTCTCGTATAACATCTATTGGGTATTGGAATTGCTCCTCTCTTTTTGCATCAAGCTTTACTTGAATGCTTTTGGAAATATTTGACTTAACAAATGAAAGTGCCTTTTCTATCCCTTCTACTAAGCCAGATTGAACCAGTTCATGAGCTATTATTTTTACTGGTTCGTTGCCATCAAAACGGACTAGTTTCATTTCTATTTGCGGATTAAAAAAAATGGGGTCTTTTGCAAAAACCAGCAAAGCTGCATTTTTTATTTTTAAATCCCCGTTTTTTGTAGCAAGCTTTAGACTCACAAGAAAATCCTCAATAGAATGCGATTCGAAATAATCTGCTTGCTTTCTTGCTTTGAGATATGCATTCAGCTTGTTTATGTCCAAGTCTTCAATTTTAGCATTTGTTGGAGTTTCATCAAAACACAATATTTGTTTGCCTCTCAAAAAATCTACAATTTGGTTTCCTTCTATTTTTTTAAGAGTGCTGCCTATTTTTACCCAAATCACCCCCTGAAAAGTATGAAAAGCACTATCAATAGCCCGCTGGACAACTATTGCAACAATTTTTTTTCCGTTCACTTCATGAACTTCAATAGAAGGCAGTACTGGAGGAGAAACAGACTGGGCAGAACACGATATTTTTTGTTGCACTTCATCAATTTTGTCCAAAACACCAATAACCTGCTTTTTGTTATTAACCCCCAATAGGATTATGCCCCCATAAGTATTTGCAAAACCACACATTATCTCGGAAAACTTTTGAGAACTATGAAAAGATTCCTTAAACTCAATTTCTTGGGATTCCCCCGAATCAATGACTTGTAAAACTTGCTTCAAATCCAAAAAAATCACACTATCAATTACTATTGATTACTATCAATAGTAAATTAATAGTATTTATAAATCTTCCTCGCTAAACGGCAATTGCCGTCAAAGCTAATGAAATTCGAGCCCTAAGAAAAAATTTGGTTAATTGGAGACGGAGAAGATTGGAAGAAAATAACAAAAAAAGTAGCGTTGTCCCAATTAAAAAACAAATATGACACCTACCATTGATACCTTTTTCTTTGTCAACAACAGCTACTCGCTGCTTTCCTTTTGTAAAACCAGCCATATCAAATCACGTTAATTTGCAACAAAATAATCGTGCATTAAAACAGTTTTAAATTGTTCCCTGCACTTGTTTTTTGTGGGAAAATGAAAATTCTTTCAATTGACAGGAAGCTTAATCTGCTAAAAGTCGTTCCAGAAAATGCAGATGACTTGTGGCATTTGGAAAAAGTGATTGAAAAAGGAGACTTGGTCAGCGGAGAGACTGACAGGAGAATAAAGGCAAAGGATGTTGAGCAAAAATCCGAAAGAGTAAAGCTGTTTGTTTCAATTGAAATTGAAAAGCTTGATTTTCACAGGTTTTCAGGGCAATTAAGGGCACAGGGAGTGCTTGTTGAATGTTCCCCTGCAGAATTTGAAGAGCTTGGCTCTCACCAGACAATTGAAATAGAATTAAACAAGCCTGTTTCAATCAAAAAAAAGGAATTGAAAAATTACCAGGTTGAAAGGCTTGAAAAGGCAAAAAAGGCTTCGCAAAGCGAAAACACACTGTTAATTGTTCTGGATGAAGAAAGCGCAAGCTTTGGCCTCTTGAAGGAATTTGAATTGGAACCAAGAGGCCTTGTAAGGGGTTCTTCAAGAGGAAAAAGATTTGAACAGGAAGAAGGCTCCCAAAAAAAATATTTTTCAGAAATCCTGCAAAAAGCAAAGGAAATCAAGGCGGGCACAATTGTTTTTGCAGGGCCTGGCTTTGAAAAAGATGCTTTGAAAAAATGGCTTCAGGAAAAAGGCTTTGCAGGGGCATTGTTTGCAAGCACAAATTCAACTGGAATTACTGGCCTGAGAGAATTATTGAAAAGCGATGTTTTGGACAAAATTTCAAGGCAAAAGCAGATTGTCCTTGAAGAAAGGCTTTTGGAAGAATTGCTTTTGAACATGGGAAAAAACACTGGTTTTGCGGAATACGGATTTGAACAGGTGAAAAAAGCAGTGGAACTTGGCGCTGCAAAAGAACTGCTTGTGCTTGACAAACTGCTTTTTGAAAACAGGGAAAAAATTATTTCCCTGATGGATGCAACTGAAAAAAACAAGGGCATTGTGCACATAATCAATGCAGAACAGGAACCTGGAAAAAAACTTGAAGGGTTTGGCGGAATTGCTGCTATTTTAAAATTCAAACTGCAGTATTAAAAATCATATTCTTATTGTATTATTGTTTTTGGGTTGTAACATGGGAGAAGCAAAGGAAGAATGCGGAATTGCGGCTGCCTGCGTTCCTGAAAAGGAAAATGCAGCTTACTATTTGTACAAAATGCTTTTGCAGGAACAAAACAGGGGCCAGCTAAGCGCGGGAATAACTACTTTCAACACTTCAAAAAAAAAGTTGCTGAGCACTCTCAGGGAAACAGGCCTTGTAAATGAGGTTTTCAAAGTCCAGAACACTGCTGCTTTTAATGGCACAATGAAAAAATTTTTTGGTTCAAAGGGGATTGGGCATTTAAGGTATTCAACCTTTGGCGGCAACAAAAAGGCTTTTGCACAGCCCTTTGAAAGAAAACACGGCAGAAAATGGAAATGGTTCAGCTTTTGCTTTAACGGAAACATTGCAAATTTTTCAGAATTAAAAAAAGACCTGGAAAAAAACCAGTATCATTTTGTCCTTGATAATGACACTGAACTGATGATGCACTTTCTTGCAAGAGGCTGCAGGGGGGATTCCAGGCCAAAAATAGTGGATGTTTTTTCCAGCTTGCACCCTGCACTTGACGGGGCTTACAGCATTGCCTTTGTAAATGCCGAAGGCGAAACAGTTGTTGCAAGAGACCATCTTGGGTTCAAGCCGCTTGTCATAGGAAAAAAAGACGGAGTTATTGCGGCTGCAAGCGAAAGCGCTTCGCTTGAAAGCATTGGCATTGAAAAATTTGAAACAGTAAAGCCGGGCGCCCTGATTGAAATGCACAATGGCTGCATTGAAAAAAAATGGTTCTGCAAAAGCCAGAGAAAAGCGCATTGCATGTTTGAATGGGTTTATTTTGCAAACATTGCCTCGGAAATAGAGGGAGTCAATGTTTACAATGCACGCTATGCCCTGGGAGAAGAACTGGCAAAAATTGAAACAGAAAAAATTTCAGAAGAGCACATTGTTGTTCCAGTGCCTGACACTGCAAAACCGGCTGCAGACGCGCTTGCCTTTTCACTTGGCGCGCCAAGCAGGGAAGGCATAATCAGGAACAGGTATGTGGGAAGAACCTTCATAGAAGGGGATAACAGGTTTGAAAAAGCAAGGGAAAAATACGGGATAAACAAAAAAGTTGTCAGCGGAAAAAAAGTCATTTTAGTGGAAGACAGCATTGTAAGGGGCACCACTACAAAGGCAATTGTAAAATACATAAAGGAAACAGGAAAAGCAAAAGAAGTCCATGTAAGGGTAAGCTGCCCACCCATAAGGTTTCCCTGTTTTTATGGAATTGACATGTCAACATTTGGGGAATTTATTGCTGCACCAAAAAAAGGCATTGCACTTGAAAATATTCAGGTTGAATTGTCGGAAAGCGAGCTTGAAAAAATCAGGCAACACATGGGGGCTGATTCGCTTGCATACCAGCCAATTGAGGGCCTTGTAAAAGGAATAGGCTTGGAAACAGGAAGCAGTGATTTGTGCATGGCATGCTTAAACGGCAGGTATCCAACTTCTTTTGGTGAAAAGCTTGAAAAAACAGCCTGGGAAAACTATAGCAAGGGAGAAACAAAAAGGGCTTATGAATGATTATTCCACTCTTAGCTCCAGCCATTCCACTTTTTTGTTCTGCACTAATTCTCTTATGCGCTTCTGCTTTTCGCTCAATCCCGCTGTATTTGCCTTGAATTCGCAGAAAACAATTTTGTCATCATTAAAGGCAATGCCATCAATCGGGTTTCCAAGGAAGCGAAAATTATTGCTTGGAAAGGGAAATTTTTCTGAAAAAGGAATCCATTGCTCAGTAAGTTTTCCATATTTTACTGACTGGCTGCCTTTCCTGAATTCAAGGTCAGAAAGGGAATTCCTGAGGGATTGCAGCCTGTAAAGCAAAAAAACAAGAAACAAAGCAAGGACAACAATTGCCAAAAAAAGAATCCATTCAAGCATGGAAAATTAGAAATGCCAAAGAATTAATAATACTTAGTGCCTTGCCCAGTAAGAATTACAAGCTTGTAATTTTTTTTTGCCTCTTTAAGGGCAGCAAGCACTGCCATGTGCTCTTTTCCGCTGCCTGACACAAGAGAAACGCAGATTTCGTCTTCAGGCAGCTTTTCCATTATCGCATTTTTCAACACTTCAAAGCCTGAACGGTTGTTTACAAGAACCCATTCAACTGGCTTTGCGGCTGAAAAATTCTGCTGGCCCCATTCGTTTGAAATTAGAATTGCCTTGCTCCATTCTTCTTCTGAAATAAGCCTGTTAATATGACCCCAGGTCCCTTTTCCCGCGCCTAAAACCGCAATCAAGGATTTTGACACAAAAAACACCCAAAAATTGATTATTAATTAATTTATTCTATAATTGATAATTATTATAAATTAGTAAGAACCCGGGCAATTTGCTTTGAAAAAGCCTATTTTATGGTAAAAGATTTTTCGGCTTTTTTGTATAATTCCAAAAATTTTTTTCCTTCTGCAGTCAAGGCAAAAACAATTGTGCCTGCAATCATGCGTTTTACAACAAGCCTTACTGAAACAAAAGTGTTAAGGATTTCCTCAAGCTCAGGCAAAGGCATTTTGGGATTCTTGAAATAAAGCGCTTCAAGAGTAAGCGCTTCATTTGCAAATTCTTTCAAAATATTAACCATTATTTTGGACTGGGAAATTTTCCAATAAACCGGGTTTGATTCCAAAAAAACAACCCAGTCATCCTGTGCAGGCATGCAGTAAAATAAGTGCAATGGGCTTAATTATTTTTTCCCAAGGCAAAAATCAGAGTTTTTTTGAAACAAAAAAGCCATCACTTTCAAAGCCAAGCGAAAAGTAATATTGTTTCACGCCCAAGCCGGAAATTACAAGGAGCTTTTTTGAATCCTGAGAAAGCGCAATTTCCCCTGCTTTCTGCAAAAGCATTTTTCCAAGGCCCTTGTGCTGGAAAGCAGATGGCTCTGAAGAAGCCAATGGCAGGGATTCTCCAAAAACCCTCAGCTCGCGGATAACAGCGGTTTCGGCTGAAATTTCTTTTCGAAAAGGCTGAAAAGGAATTCTTAATCTTGCAAACCCATACAAAACGCTTTTTGAAGGATTTTCAAAAGAAATAAAAAATTCTTTTCCATTGCTCGCATCATAAGGCTCAACAAAAATTTTTCCCTTTTCCAGAAAAGAAACAGGCTCATTTTTGAGGGAAAGCAAGCCTGCTTCCCTGCAGCGGATGCAATTGCACTTTCTGCCAGTTTTGTGCATGTGGTCTGCAACAAGCTGCCTCAAATTTGTTTTCTGCACTCCCGCCTTTACAAGAGTATGGGGAATGTCCCTCTGCACCCGCATTATTCTCGCATAAGAAGGCACAAATTCCTTTATTTTTGAAACAAGCCTCACAGCACTTTCAGTTGAAAGCGGCTCAAAAAGGCCTTTTTTCCATTGCTCAAAAAGCTCTGTGCCTTCAATTACAAGGCAGGGATAAATTTTCAATGAATCAGGCCTGAATTGTTGTTCTGAAAAAATTTTTTTTATTCCAAGCAAATCCCTCTTGAAAGAACTGCCAGGCAGGCCCGGCATGAAATGATAGGTTACTTTGAAAGAAGAATCTTTGAGCAATTGGGTTGCTTTTGCAACATCCGCAACTGAATGTCCCCTGTTTATTTTTTTGTAAACATCGTCAAAAACATTTTGGACTCCAAGCTCAACGCGCGTGGCTCCAAAAGAAAGCATATTGCCAATTTCTTTTTTTCCGCAAAAATCAGGCCTTGTTTCAAAAGCCATTCCCACAATGCGCTTTTCTGATTTTTCGGAAAAGAGGCGCGCCTTTTCAAGCGAAACAGTTTTTTTTCCTGAAACAGTGTTCAGGCAGTCCAGAACAAATTTTTTTTGCTTTGGAAGAGGGGAAGCCAAAAAAGTCCCGCCCATTACAACCAATTCAATTTTGCCAGTGTTATGCCCTGTTTCTTCCAGTGATTTCAGCCTTGCAAAAATTTGTTTTTTTGCGCTGAAACCGGACATTACTGCGCGCATTGTTGCAGGTTCCCTGCCAGTATAACTTTTTGGTGTTTTTTCTTTTATCAAAGAATTGGGGCAATAAATGCATTTGCCAGGGCAGTTTGAAGGCGGGGGCATTAATGCCACAATTGCAATTCCGGAAAGGGTTCTTGTCGGCTTTATCCCGAGAATGCGCCTTGTTGCAGCGCTTGGGTTTTTCGCAAAAGCCAGGATATCCGGGTTTGAAGGCACCTGTTTCAAAAAAAATTTTTTGCACAAAAAAAGCTTTTTTTTATTAAGCTCCTGCTTGTTTTTTATTTTGCCTTCTTCAACCAGTGCAATTATCTGCCTTGAAAATTTTTTTACAGAGGACAAAAAAAAACCTTTTAACTAATAAAAAACAGGAATTATTTAAGAATTGTTCATGGGTAGGGCGTTACCCAGAGAGAATTGAAAAGGTAAAAGGCAAAGTTGGAAAAGGAAAAAAACGGGAAGGCATAGGCAGGCGCTGAAATTTTTCCCTGGAGAGTGGAAGAAACATCCAGTTCAGCATTAAAAGACTTTGAAAAGGAATTCTGCCTTGATTTGACAAAAAAGGAAAAATTGCGCGAACCATCTGCCCTTGGAGTCAAATTGAGGGCAAGTTCCTGCTTCTGCTTTGGCTGAAGGATTACCTCTTTTGGTTCAAACCAGTAATTCGGCAAAGAAGATTCAATTGAAATCCTGTGCTCTGCAATTGAATCGTTGCTTGCGACAAACCTGTAGGAAACATTGCCTCCGACAGCGGCAAACTGTTTTAAGTCATCCATTGTGACTGCCAAAAGGCTTTTCCTTACATTAACTATTCCCTTGAACGATTCGCTGGCCAAAGGCCTTTCAGAGGAAGAAAGAGTAAATGTCAAAATCGAAGTTGCTTCAGGTGCATTTCCAGGAATTGAAATGTCAGCAATCAGTGTTTTGTCGCTCAGCCTGTAATTCACAATCCAGCTGTTAGGGCCATTTACTGAAAGCGAATCCCAGTCAAAACCATTGCCGGATTTTTTTTGTATAACAACGCTGAAGGTTTCCCCTACGGCGACATTTCCCAATTGAAATTCGTCCTTGTTCTCAAGCCTGACATCGACAGGCAGGACAACGCTGATGGACGCGCTTGCAGCTGAAAAAAGCATTATTGCTGCAAAAACAAAAAAAGCCCCTTTGACAAAAAAAACTTTGGACAAATTAAACCCCTTTAACAATTAAAAACGCAACCTGACGATTATTTAATAAAAATAAATCATTAAAAAGGTTATTATTGAACAGTGATTGTTTGTTTATCAAAAGTTTAGGGTTCTTTTTCTTTTGGGCACCCTATACTTTTATTTTTCTTGTAAAGAAAAAGAAAAGGGCGGTATTATGAAAATTGCTGTTTTTGCTGACATTCATTCCGACTTGAAAATGCTTGAAAAGGCATTAAAGCACGCCAAAGGCGTTGATTTGGTTGTTTTGCTTGGCGACAACACGCATTATGGCGGAATAAGCGACACCAAAAAAATAATTGAAACAATCGGGTTTCCAAAAATTCTTGCTTTGCCAGGCAATGTTGACACAAAAGAAGTGCTTGAAACATTTGAAGAAAAAGGAATTTCCCTGCACGCAAAAAAGAAAAAAATTTCAGGGTTTGCATTCATTGGCTTCGGAGGCGGCAAAACAGGAGATGCCGGAGAAACAAATTCTTCAGAAGAAAAAATTTTTTCTGAATTAAAAAAATTGTGCAAAGGCGAAAAAAACATTGTTTTGTGCACGCATCTTCCCCCCATAAACACGAAAATTGATTTGTCGGGCAATGGCGTTCACATTGGCTCTGAGGCAGTGAGAAAAATAATCGAGGAATTTTCACCCATTGTGAACCTGTGCGGGCACTGCCATGAAGCGGCAGGCGAAGACAAAATAGGGAAAACAATCTGCATCAATGCAGGCCCAGTAAAAGACGGCAATGCATTGTTGCTTGAACTGGATGAAAAAAGCCGGGAAGTAAAATTTGAAAGGAAAAAGGTATGGCAATGAAAGAAATACTGCGCGGCATTACAGCGCAAAAAGGCAAAACCGTTGGGATTGCAAGAGTCGTAAGCGAAAATAATCTCTCAGGAAAATTTGAAAATGGTGATGTGCTTGTAGCAGAATTTACTTCGCCAGTTTTTGTCCCTTTAATAAAAAAGGCGTCGGCAATCATCACTGATTCAGGCGGGATTCTTTGCCATGCAGCGATTATTGCAAGAGAAATTGGAATTCCCTGCATAGTTGGAACACGCACGGCAACCAAACAAATCAAAGATGGTCAAAAAATAGTGGTTGATGCAAATAGGGGGCTTGTTTATGAAATTTGATGATTTTACAGACAGGGTAATCAGTGATTTCGCAAAGCTCTCTGCGAAGAACAAGCAATCAGGCTGGACTTCCTGGCCTGCCGAAGCATGGCACATAGAACACTTCGGCGCAACAGCGCAACGCAAAATGGCATATGGCAAAATAAACACGCTCCTTGCACAAGGCAAAACCATTGAAGAAATAGGAAGGATGTTCTTTATGCCGTCACGCCTCTTATATCTGGGGCTTTTGCCTGGGAGAAAAAGTGATTCCATCTTAAGAGTGGAGGAAAGAAAAAAATTTGCAGAGCTTGCTTATTCAATCTACAAAACAATGAAACAGACCCCTTACAACAGGAATGGCAAAAACGCGGTTTTTTCAGAAAAACAGGTTGTTTCAATTATTGATGGAAAAATCCCCACTCTTGATGGAAAAGCCTGCGAGGAAAAACTAAAAAGCTTGCACCTTGATTTTTTTGCGCTTGTGGAAACGGTCTATGGCTACAGGCGAGTGAACGGCTGCGAAATTCATGGGCTGTATGAAACAAAAAAAGGCCGGTTTGTTGTAATGGACCTATTTGATTTTGACAGCCCTTTCCTTGAAGCAACAAGGGAGCTTTGGTTCAAGAAAGTGTCCCTGATAGAAAAAATAGCAAAAAGCTTTGAAATCAGCATTGACAATTTCCAGCATGTTAATTGCAAAGGCAACTGGCCAAAATCAGTAAAGCAGCTTTATTGCATAGTTGACGGGAAACTTTTGCCCCACAAAGAAATAAACTCATTCTGCGCGAGAATTTCTGAAATAACACAAAATGCGATAGGTGAAATGCAAAAATTATCTTACAAACAAAGGATAGAAATCATGCTTAAAAATTATTTCTGGACATTCAGGGAACTATTTGCTGCGGCAGGTGGCAGTTATTTGCCCGAGGACAAATTTTTTGAAAAAGTAAGAACTGCGCCGCTCCCTAAAGATTTGCAGCCCATAGAAACCCTGCAAAAGCTAACTTTCGCGGAAATTTTTGAAATTCTCAAGAAAAAATTTGACCCAAGGGTATAGCAAACAGGAAAATCCGGAAGGTTTTGCAATGAACTCTGAAGAGACAAGGTTTGGAATGACAAAAAAAAGGCATGCAGAAACATTTGAAAAGGCAGTAAAGGAAAAAAAAGCTGATGAAGCATTTATTCCCTTGTGCAGTTTTGTTGCAAAAACAAAAAATTTTTTCACTTCAAGCTGCTGTTCAGGGAGAATTTTGCTGCTTGAACTGCAAAAAGACGAAAAAAAGCTTGGCTCAAATTTTCACAGGAAATGGCACAGGCAGGTAAAGCCTGAAGAAGCTTGGAATGCGCTGCAAGAAAACACTTCAGGGGAAATCTGGTTCAAAATGGAGCCCCTTATACTGCATCTTGGCACAAACAACCTTGAAAATGCCAATATTGCGCTTGGGGCAATGAAAAGAGCTGGAGTGAAAAGAGGCGGAATTATTGTTGCAAAGCCTGGAAAATTTTTGTTTGAAATAGAAGGCACGCAGAGAATTTCAGTGCCAGTAAAAAGCAATGGCAAAATTCTCCTGGAAAAAAAATTTCTGGATTTTCTTGTCAAAAGAGCCAATGAAAAAATGAAGAAAAACGGCAAGGCAATAAAAAGGCTTGAAAAAGAATTCAGAAAGGCATTGAAATGAAAAAAGGTTACTGTTGCCTGCCTAAAACTTTTCCAATTTCTCCCAGCATTTCTTTCAAGCCTTTTGACATCCCTCTTAATTCGAGAGACATTTGTTTCAAGGCGCCTAAAATTTCCAACTGCACATTAACACCCTTGTGCAATTGCCCAACCATTAATGCCTGGCTTGCCCGCATTAGTTCTGGAATTTCCAAAACAGGATTTTCCTCAAAAGGAGTGAAAGAAATTGTTGGATTGCCAAACTCAACAACAAGGGCTTTCTGCAGGTTTTGAATGAATTCCTTTATCTGCTTCTCGTCACCTTCCAATTTTACTTCAACAGTTTTTTTATCAATATTTGTCACGCTCGCTTTTTGAAAAGGCGAATTCAGCAGATGGTCCATGACAAATGCCCTCACACCCTTATCAGTAATGATACTCTCTTTTTTTGCCTTAATCAAAAAACTTCCCTTCATATTGACGCCTGTTCAGATGATAACAAAAATAGTGTTTGCAGGCGTATAAAAACATATTCCCAAATTCGACAATTGCCAACAGCAAAACAGGCAATTCCTTCCCTGCAGATAGTTTTATAATATAAAAATAATTCAAATCTGAAATGGAAAATTCAAGATTGTTTTTTGCAGTAAATTTTTCCGAAGAGCTGAAAGAAAAAATTTTCAATGAGCTTGCTGTGGAAATTCCTGAAAAAGGCTTTGGAAAAACAAGCAGGGAAAACCTGCACATTACACTGGTTTTTTTAGGGTTTTTTCCAAAAGAAAAAATTCCTGGATTGCGGGAAAAAGCAATGCAATTGAAAAATTTTAAAGGCTTTGAGGCAGAGCTTTGCGAAATAAGGCATTTTAAGGGAAGAATTTTGTGGCTTGGCATTGGAAAAGGCTCTGAAGAAGTAAAGCTGCTTGCAAAAAAATTGTGTGAGGCAATAGGCATTGATGAAGAAAATTTTCATGCGCATGTTACTCTTGCACGGAACAAAAGCGCAACAAAAAAAGAGTTTGATGCTGTTCTTGAAAAACTTGGCGCAAAAAATTTTTCGGAAAAAATAGCAGTAAAAAGCCTTGAACTCATGGAATCAAAATTGTCTCCAAAAGGAAGCATTTACAAAAAGGTTTTTTCGGTGGAACTCGGCTGAAAATTTAATCAGAGTGAGCCGCTTACTTTTTTTAGGATTGCTTCCGGGTCATAATAATACATCTGGATTATTTCGCTTACTTCCTTGTTTGAATGGATTTTTTGTATCTGCAGCCAGTCAATGATTTTTTGCCTTACAAGAAGCTCTCTTTTCAGCTCGTTTTTTGAAATTCCCGATTTTTGCGCAAGGGTTTCAAAAACATGGCTCGGAATGTCTGTCCTTTCAAGCAGGCCTGTTTTGTCGTTTAATTCAAAAACATTTGCAAGCAGGACTTTGTCGTCCATTCTTGAAACTTCCGCAATCTGCTTTATGCTTCTTGTAACGCCTGTTTTGTCATTGTAGTTTCTTTGCATTACAACTACAAAATCAAGCAGTGGAAGCATTTGTTCTGGAACAGACATTGGCGGGCTTTTCAGCCTTAACAGCATTTCCCTTGCACTGTTGCTGTGCAAAGTGCCAAGAATCCCGTCATGGCCAGTGTCCATTGCAACAAACAAAGTTTGGGCCGCCTCATCCCTGACTTCTCCAACAAGCAGCCTGTCTGGGCGCATTCTTAAAGAATTTTTGAGCAAATCGTCCATTGTAACTTCCGCTATGTCCCTGAGTTTTGGCCTTGATTCCATCTGAATCCAGTTTTCTCTTCCTGCAAGGTCTATTTCCAGAGTGTCTTCAATTGAAACAATTCTTTCATGGGCCCTTATGAAAAAGCCGAGCACATTGAGGAGAGTTGTTTTTCCGCTTCCTGTGCCGCCGGTTATTATAATGTTTTTTGGCTCAATGTTCATGCCTTCAACCATTAGCCATAAGAAAGCAGCTACTTCGCTTGAAACTGTTTTGTTTGCGACAATGTCTGAAATTGACAATGGAACCTGGTTGAATTTTCTTATTGTAAGGGAATGCCCCAAAGGCGTTACATATTCCAGTGTTGCGTTTGCCCTGCTTCCGTCGGGCAGCCTTGCATCAAGCAAGGGGTGCTGTTCAGTAAGCTGCTTGTTTGCACTGGAGGCAATCCTTTCAATCAGGTCTTTCAGGAAGCCTGTTTCTTTTGCAACAATATTTGTCCTGCAAAACCCGAATTTCCTGTGGAAAACAAAAACAGTCCTGTTGAAGCCGTTCACCATTATTTCTTCAAGGTTCGGGTCTCTCATCAAAGGTGAAAGTTTTTTGAAGCCAATTGTTTCGTCAGTGACTTCCTGCGAAAACAATTCCGGGTTTTCAGAACCGAATTTTTTTGCAATTTCAAAAAGGGAATTTTTTATGGAAGCCGCACTTTCAGTGCTTGGAAACCTGAGAATCATTTCTTCCGCGTCAATTGGCTGGACAATTTTCCGCCTTATGTCCTCAACCAAAGAAGAGTTTTTTCCAAGCGCTGTTTCCAGGTCTCCAAAAGAAGATTTTCTAGAAGCAAGCTGTATCAGGGCGCCCGCAATTGTTTTTTCTTTTGGCGAAAGGCCTGTTTCGGAAACAATGTAATGGTTAAACGGAAAGCCCTCAAAAATTTCAATGTCGGCATAGGCATCGAGCCTTTTCCTGAACATTTTTTTTGGTGTTTTTTCAATCAAGCCGAATCCCTGCAAGAAACGCAATAGTAATAATTGGAATAACCTATATAAATTAGTTTTTTCATTAATTTTTGGGTTTAAATGAAGCTTATGCTGAAACAAGTGCTTGAAAGGACAGTCCCTTCAGAGCAGGAAAAAAAATCTGAAAAAAAACTTGCCAAAGAAATAATCGGAAAAATAAGGGCAATGGAAGGAAAGCACATTGGAGTTGCATGGGCAGGAAGCAGCGCAAGAAACACTCATTTGAAAGGCGACAGGGACCTTGATATTTTTGTTTTGTTTTCAAGAGGCCTTGGCAGGCGGGAATTTGAAAAAGAAGGCCTGCGGATAGGAAAAGCAATTTTCAAAGGCCATGAATGGGAAAAAGCGTATTCAGAGCACCCTTATATCCGCGGTGTGATTAATGGCTTTGAAGTTGAAATTGTTCCAAGCTATAAAATAAGCAATGCATCGCAAAAGCAGAGCAGCGTTGACAGGAGCATTCTGCACAATCTTTTCCTTAAAAAAAGGCTTTCAAAAAAATTGTGCAATGAAACAAGGCTTTTGAGGCAATTTTTCAAGGGAATCGGCAGTTATGGCGCTGAAATAAAAACAAGCTCTGTCCCAGGATATGTTGTTGAATTGCTTGTGCTAAAATACAAAAGTTTCAAGGGGGCAATAAAAGCAATTTCAAAATGGGTTCCCGGAACAATTATTGACATTGAAAAATATTATGCGCCAAAAGAGGCGAGGGAAAAATTTCCAGGGCACCTGGCAATAATTGACCCTGTTGACAAAAACAGGAATGTTGCTGCAGCGCTTTCGCTTGAACAGTTTGAAAGGATTGTTGCGGCTGCAAATGCTTTCTTAAAAAAGCCTTCAATGAAATTCTTTTTCCCGGAAAAAACAATTCCCTTTCCAATTGAAAAAATAAGAAAAATTTTGCAAAAAAAAGAATTAATCGGAATTGAAATTGCCTATCCGAAAGGCACACTGCCTGACATTGCGTGGGGCCAGATAAAAAGGATAGGCTGCAAAATTGCAAAACAGCTTGATTTGGCTGCTTTCAAGGCAAGCCAGACAGCGGAATGGAGCGATGAAAAAAACAGCATTGTTTTCCTGTTTGAACTGGAAAGCCTCCTGCTCCAAAAAGCAGAGAAAAGAATTGGCCCGCTTGCCTCAATGAAAGAGCACAGTGAAAAATTTTTGCGTGCACACCCAAAGCCATTGTCAGGGCCCCGCATTGAAAAAGGAAGATGGGTGCTTGAAACAGAAAGGGAATTCACTTCAGCGGAAAAATTTTTGGAAACCTACCTTAAAATCCTTGCAAAAGAGGAAAGCGGGGATATTGCAAAAGCAATAAAAAAAAGAACAGTTATCTTGCATGAAAAAAACCTTCTTGCGCTCTATTCAAAAAACAAGGAATTCGCGGAATTCCTAACTTCTTACCTTAAAGGAAAAGAAAGCTTTTTGTAAGCGGCTATTTGGATTTAGCCTCAAGCTTTCTTAGGCGTGTGTCCCGTGGATTGTCAAACCCTATTCTTATCCTGGCTGCCAAAGCAAAGCCTTCCTGGATTTTTCTCTCCATTGCAGCCTGTTCAAGCCAGAGCGTTCTACTCTTTGGGTCTTTTGCCCTCTCGGCTTCAAGCAAAGCATTTTTTTCAGCTGCCTGCGATGCACGAATCTTTGGGATAATATTCCTTACAGAAGTAGAAACCACTCGCTGTTCCCTGGGCTTTGGTTTTCTCGGAACTTCGGGCATATAACAATAAAAATGCGAATTATTTTATTAAACAATGCACAAAAGGCGATTTGCGGAGCCGTTAGATCTGGGGGACATAATTTATTTTTACAGTTTCAATAATGGAACCTGTCCGTATATCTTTGATAATTTTTGAAAACTGCTTTTTAAGTTCAAGCTGGATTTCATACAACTGTTGGGGGGTTTTTGCAAAAAATTCAATGCCATAATCCCATTCGCCTAATGCCCTGTAAGCAAAAAGGACATAAGGATTCCTTTTGATGTATTTGTCAAATTCATCCTCGCTTTTGGCATCCAAATCCTTGAAGGAAATAAGCATAAACCCCCAGACAGGATAACCAATTTTTGCTACATCCAAAAAAGTAAGAAAGTACTTTATGAATCCATTGGATTTCAATTTTTTCAATCGATATTTGACTGTTTCGCGCGACATGCCCACTTGTCTCGCAATATGGCTGACAGGCATGCGAGCATCATGCGAAATAGCCCGTAAAATCTTCCAATCTTGCTTGTCCAAAGCAGCATCTGACTTCATATTTTACCATTTTGGTTAAAAAATATTAAAAATATTACTTTTTTAGTTAAAAAATATTTTAAATTATATATTTTAGGTTCAAGAAAACATATTAATGAATGCCTCTTTCAGAGAGTCTATAGAAAAAGAACTTCTTACATTGCAGCATGTCAAACAATTAACTGAGCGCGACGCTGCATATATTAACAACTTCAAAGACGGGACCTTTGGGCTTTCTTATCTTGGGTTTCTCTTATATTGCACTGGCCGCAATCCAAGAGGTTTGAGCATTTTGAATCCAATGGGGCTGCGTTATTTTGACAAAAAAAATATTTTTGGCATCAGTGTTTACCGCAGAGAAAAAGAAAAAGATGGAGGGCATCTCATGGCAGTTGCGCCACGGGGAATAGATTCATTCAGGGCAGTAAATGCCTTTGCGAAAACCGCATTGGAAACATGCCCGCAACTCAAAGGAAAGTTTTTTTATATACGGTTCCTTTCTCTGGAACAATTCAGGCACTTTTTGGCGCACGGCTATTCCCCAGTTCAAGAGCAACCTTGGCATGAAACTGCTTTTGCCGAAGACGAAACTTTTTCCTATTCAATCTTGCAGCTAAGCGAGATGTTTAATTATTCTGACAACCTTCACAGGCATGAAAACCTTTACATAAAATCAAAATGGAACCGTTCTTCCTATAACAGATTCAGCAACTTTCTGTTACAACACGGGCTTGAATGGCAATGGGGCGAATATTCAGTTTCGGAAGCAAAGCAAATAGTTGCGTCTCACTTCAAAATGCTTGGCGAAGAACACAAGACCATTGGTTCAATGCCGGAAGATTATTGGAATCTTTTAGAATCAGATTATGAAAAAAAATTTGCCATTGTTGGCAGGTTATGCGGAAAAAGCAGAGACATTCCAACAAGCATTTTTGTCGGAGAAAAAATTTCCAATGACAAACTTGCTTTCTATTGCTGCATTTCAAAGAGAAGCCAAAACCTGCTAAATGAACTGGGCATTCCAAGAAAGGCAACTGGGTTTGGGGCATTAAGCACATTTGCACTTCTCAATGTTTTTGCAGAAGCAAAAAAACAATTGCCAGAAATTGAAACAATTGATTTAGGGGGAAGTGAAACGCCTGAACTAAATGCATTCAAGCGTCGCTTGGGTGCCAAGAACCACCCAACCTATTGGGCAGTCAAACAACTTGTATGAATTGCTTCAATAAGAAAAATAACTGCGGGCCTGGGAGGATTTGAACCCCCGACCTCTCCGTCCGAAGCGGAGCGCCCATATCCAGGCTAGGCTACAGGCCCAACTAATGAATTTTTGGGTAATTGTGTTTTTAATCTTTAGGAATAAAAGATTCAAAGTTTTGGCTGACCTTAAGCCTTCGTTTAACTAGCATTGGAACAAGACCATCATTTTCCAGAAGTTCTTCAACATAGTATGAATTTGGGTCTATTGTGCCGTTTAGAATTTTTTTTTGGTCTTCATGAGTTAATCCAGAGGGCACAAATCCAAATTTTTTCCAAATTAGGAACCGATTATATTTTATTGGATTTTTGAAACCAATGTTATTAATCCAATTTATTACATTAGCATCACCTCTTAGCATCACGAGATATTTTTGACTTTCGTTATTCTTTGGTCTTTGATATGAGACGGTAAACTGAAATCCTGTTTTGGCCAGGAGAATACAAACGCCGCTCCAGAGATTTCTAGAGCATACACTTAATGATATTCTGGGGTATGTGTGTCTCTTCAAGTAGATCTTTGAATAACCTGAACCTTCTCGTTTCCTGAAAGAAAGGCATCCATCAGTATCAAAAATTCCTCGAACAAAACGATAAATGATATCCAAATCTTTAGACTGCAATATTGTCTCTGGAGCACTAACTGTCAAAGTTTTTTTTCCATAAGGAAAGCCCAGAGTGTGCATAAACTCAATTACCGCCCTGTCTCTTATTACAAAACCATAAGTCCCTCTGTGAAGAAAAAACCTTGGCACTATTTTGATATTAAAAAATTTTTCAAATAGTGGCACAACATGGGTATCATAATAGCCTTGCTCATCAAAGCCACCACTAATGTCCAATTCCCTGTGTTTTCCATCATTTCTCAAATAACCATCACCTGCATGAATCCCACAAATTTCTGCCAGTTCAGGTGTCATCTCTTGGTCCATACAGGGCTCACTCAAAGAACCCTGTTTTTCCAGTTTAAAACAATTCTGGAGCTGTGAATTTCCGCTATTCATAGGAATCACTTCCGCAGAATTCGTTCAGAATCCAGATGTCTCTATCATCCAAGTCTTCTGGATTGCTTGCTGCAAGCCTTTTTGCTATTTTTATCTCTTCCAGTGTTGGAAGAGGAAACTCAAATTTTTCAAAGTTCATTCGAACCGCCTCCAAAATAAAAAAGAATTTTTTCTTGGACGTCTTGCGAATTTTGGAGGCATTAAATCCTTTGTCCTGAGTTAAACGAAGGCAAAGGTTTAAGCCGAGAAAATTCGAGTCCTAAGAAAAAATTCGATTAATTGGGGGTGGTTCGAGGAAAAATTAGCGGGCCATACTCTTGGAATTAACTTTAAAAACCTCTCTGATTAAAGAATTGTTTAATTGCAAATAAATATAATCTGATTATTTGATTGGTTTTGTTATTAATGGTGATTTGATTGAAAACTTGCAGCACTTGCAACAGAGAAGTCGTAAATGACTATGTGGAATTCAAATGCCCGCAATGCGGGAAAACTCGCATCCTGCGCTGCCTTCACTGCAGGAAAACAGCAAAAACATACAAATGCGAAGAATGCGGATTCGAAGGTCCTTAAACTGCTTTTGGTGTCCTGATGGGAAAAACAATTGTAATAATGAAAATTACTCCAAAAGAAGAACAGATTGAAACCGCCTTAAAGGAAATAAAGGCAATCAAGAACGGCACAGTTAAAGACATCCAGAAAGTGCCTATTGGCTTTGGAATTGAAATAATCAAGGCAGCAATTCTCATTGAAGAAAAAAAAGAAGGCGCTTTGGAAGCCCTGCAAAAAGAAGTTTCCTCTTTGAAAAGCATTGAAGAAGCCGAAGTCGAAAACATGACACTGCTATAAAAAGACTAATTTTCCTGGCTTGGTTTCTAATCGTTCTCCGCTACTTTAATTACAGTGCTTCTTCTCAATCTTGGGTTCTCTCTTCTTACAGCATGCGCATGTGAAAGGTCAACATGTGGAAAACGCGCGAAATGCACTTCCCATTCGTGAAGCTCGTGCCGGGCTGAATTGCGTCTTTCAGCAGGACTTAAAAAATCAGCAACCAGAATTAAAGGCCTGTTCAAGCCTGCAACAAAAAGGCCCCCTGCATTTCTAACTATTTTCTCGCTAGAAATTTTGTAGGGAACGCCTTCCGGCAGCCACTCCACAGCTTTAGAAGCCGCCCATATTTTAAAGATTGACATTTTTTTGGGATCTAACTTTTTGGCTTTGACCAAAACCAGTGGCGTGAGTATTTCGGCGTGCGCTTCTGCCAAATTTTGTTCTCCACTCACTAGTCGCCTTACTTGGCGAGGAACCTTGTGAATTGCTTTGCGCGGTTTTCTCATAATAACCATTTATTTGGCTCTTTTATTATTTCTTTCTTTTCTCATTCCATTTTAATTAATTTCCATTGCTGGTTTTTTATTGATGCTATGATTAAGCGTGTTGTTCTTGAGAATTGGCGCACTCATGCAAAAAGCGAGTTTGAATTTGAAAAAGGCACAAATGTACTGGTAGGGCAGATGGGCTCGGGAAAAAGCTCTGTCATGGATGCAATCTGCTTTGCGCTTTTTGGAACCTTTCCTGCCCTGCAGGCAAAACGGGTTTCTCTGGAAGAAATAATCACAAGCAAGCCCAACAAGGAAAATTTTGCAAGAGTAATGCTTGAATTTGATTATGCAGGCAAAAATTTTGTTGTTGAAAGAACAATCAAGAGAAAAGGAACTAACGAGGCAAAATTGTCCTGTGATGGCAAGTTTCTGGCTGGCCCGAAAACAACCGATGCAACAGCAGCAATAGAACAATGCCTTGACATAAATTATGACTTGTTCAGCAGGGCAGTTTATTCTGAACAGAACCAGATTGACTATTTTTTGAAACTCTCCCCTTCACAGAGAAAAATCCAGTTTGACGAGCTCCTTGACCTGCAAAAATATGAGAATGCAAGGTCAAATTCTGTAAGCATTTCAAACAGGCTGAAAGACAGTATTGCGGAAAGAAAATCCTGGCTTGAAAGCAGGAAAAAAAATCTTGACGAAAAAGAAATTACTGCAACAGGGCAAAAAATCAGGCAAAAGCAGAAAGAACAGGAAGAGGCTAGGAAAAAAATCGTGGAGAAAAAAGCAGAGGTTGAAAAGTTAAGGGAACTGGGAGCAAAACTGGAAAAACAGTGGAAAGAATTCCGCGCATTAAGAGAAAGGCTTGTATCGGGAGAGGCAACTGCAAAAGAACTGCGAAGAAGCATTGCAGAGGCCGCAAGGCTGCTTGAAGGGAAAAGCCCTGAAAAAATTGCAAAAGAGGCAATTGAAAAAGAAAAAGAAATTGAAAAAATATTGGAAGAAGAAAAGCTTAATGAATCTGAGATTGGGACTATTCAGGAAAATGCAAATTCCCTGATAAGGGAACAGGGGCTTTTTGAAGAAAAAATTCTTCAGATTGAAAAGGCTTTGCGCGAGCTGAAACAGGCAAATGCAAACTGCCCTGTCTGCAAGCGGGACCTTTCAGGGCATACAAAAAAAGAGCTGCAGGAAGAAAATGGGCTGGAAAAAGAGGCAATTGAAAAAAAGCAGGATGCGCTTATTGAAAAAATGAAAAAACTAAAGGCAGAACTTGACAAAAAAAACAGCCTTAAAAAAAAATTTGCTGCAAACAGGGAAAAAACAAAAGCGGAAATTATTGAACTGAAAAGCCTGTTAAGGGAAATTGAATCGGAAAAGAAAAACAGGGAAAAAGAGGAAAAGCAATTAAGCCAACTGGAACTTGAAAATGAAAAGCTTTCAAGGGAAATTGAAAAAACCTGCTTTGACGAGGAAAACCTGAAAAAGCACCAAAAAGCACTTGCAGAAGCAAGCGCTGCAGTGCAAGGCATTGAAAACGAAAAAAAGTCAAATAATGAATTGCTTGCGGAACTTGAAGCAGGCCTGAAAAAAGCAGAGGAAGAAAAAAAACAAGTGGCTGAACTTGAACAATCAATTGGAAGGCTTTCAAAGGCGCAGGAAAAAGGGGTTTTGTTCACGAATTCCCTTATTGCTGCGCAGGGAGAGCTGCGCGAAGAGCTTGTTGAAAACACAAATATTGCAATGGACAATATCTGGCAGAAAATCTACCCTTACGGGGATTTTACAAGCGCAAGGCTTGAAATAGAAAAAGGAAGCTATGAGCTGAAAGTGCGGGGCAGGGATAGCAACTGGGTAAGGGTGGAGGGAATTTTAAGCGGAGGAGAAAGAAGTGCTGCAGCGCTCTGCATCAGGATTGCGTTTTCTTTGGTGTTAACGCAGAATTTGTCCTGGCTTATTCTTGATGAGCCAACCCACAATCTTGACAGGCAGGCAGTAAGCATTCTTGGCAAAATAATGCGGGAACAATTGCCGGAGCTTGTTGAACAGATTTTTATTATAACCCATGACAGGGAAATGGAAAACGCTGCTTCCGGAAGCATTTATGTTTTGAAAAGAGACAAGGAAAACGACGGCGCAACAGTGCCGGAAAAATCAGGAATTTTTGTATAATTGCATTAAATTTTTTTGTAAATAGTGTCATGGTGCTGCAAATCTTCAAACCTTATTTTTTTGTTTTGCTTGTCTAACCTGAAAGTCAAAACAAAATGCGAATCAATATGAACTCTCTTGAATTCCTTTAAATCATATGAAAGATTTTTGTAATGTTCAATATCCGGGCTTGAACAAATTTCTTCAATTTTCTTTAATGCAATCTCAAGCCGAACTTTGTCTTTTTTGGCGAGCTTCTTGAAAATCTTCTGAAGCTTTTCGCTTAATTCAAATTCAAACATTGGCAAGCTCCTTTCTCAAGGAATCAATGCTTGAAAAAGACTTGAATTTTCCCTTGTCAATCTTCAACAACTCTTCTTTATATTCGGGCCTGAGTTCAGGCTCAAGCAATGCCCGTTCAAACCTGTCAACAATCAAGCCAATTGCCTGGGATTTATTCTTCAAGCCGTATTTGCCTTTTACAATAGTAACAATCCTGTCCTGCCTTTCATCCAAAGTAACAATTGCCTGGGCCATTAAAAAACCACCTTATAATAAATAGTAACAAAACATAATAAAAAGTAATCTTTGGCTAAAAAGCATTGTTTAGCCAGATATTGTAGATACAGAATAAGAATTCAAAAAACAAATCAGGAGATTATTTCTTTTTTTCAGCTTTTATTCGCCTTGTTATATAAGCTGCCATTATGTTCCTGTCAACTTTGGAAAAAGGCATATGAAAAGAATACAATAAGGCCTTGTTTTTTTCAAAATCAGGGGAAAGCTTGTCGTGAATTTCTTCCAATAGCGTTTCAACGCGCATTTTTATTGCCTTTGGCACTGCTTTTCCCAAAAAAACACCTTTTTTAGTTCCAGTCAATTTCCCTTACTTCGCCGTTTGGAAAAGTCCTGAGAATATTCAATGGCAAAACTTTTTGTTCAAATTCCTTTTTTGCCATTTCATACATTGTCTTTTCATGCTCTTCCTTTACAAGCGGAGGCGCGCCAAGGGACAATTGCAATGCCCTTGCAGACAATAGCCTGGCTCTTTCAAATCTTGAAATCTTTTCCATGCAAATTCACATTTTTTACAAACTTTCTTGTCCACGCTTTTGATAAAACTTTTCTTGGAAAAGTTTTTTCCAAAAAAATCACTTTCAAAAACAGGTTAAATTTTTTTATTAAAGGCTCAATTAAAGAAACTATCAAAGGAAAGGGTTAAAAAAGTTGGGGAAACCCATTATCCCGCTTTTTTCGAAATTGAAAGCAAGTATTCGCTTAACGGGGTTTGCATGGCGCTTTCCGCTTCTGCTTCCTGCAAGCGGGTTTTGCCAAAAGCCTTTGCCGCGCTTGCCTGTATTGCATCAACAGCTCCTGCAATTGCAGTGTTAAAAAACCTGCTTTCCGAATCGGAAATGTGCGCAGGAAGGTTGTTCAAAAAAAATTCAAGGTTTTTTTTGCACTCAAGGGCAAGCTGGACAGCAAAATCATTTTCCAGTGCGGCAAAGCCTGTTATTACATTGTTTCCCGAAAAGCATTTTTCATGGGCTTTTTCAATAAACAAGTCCAGGCCAAAAATTTTTTCCCTTGTTTCAAGGATTAGTTTTGACAAAAAAGATTCTTTTTCCATGCAGAACCAGTGCCTTTCGCTGAAACCAAGAATTTTTGCGTCTTTGCCCTGCTCAAGCGCAATGGCGTCTGCAAGGGGAACAATGCTTTTCTGGTTCCTGCAAAATGGCCCGACAGGAAATTGCCCTAAAAAAAATTCGCGTTTTCTCCTTAAGCGGTTTTCTTTCAGGGGATTGCTTTCATGGAAAAAATCCGCAAAAGAAGCGCTTGCCGAATCAAAATAAAACGCTTCCTTCAAAAATTCGACTTCAACAAGGGAACTCGACAAAATATTTTTTGCGGTTATTTTTTCAGGGGAACAGCAATCGCAATCAATTGTTTCAAAGCCAAGGTTATAGCAGGCATTTGTCAAAAGCATTGGAATCAGGGGGGCAGTGTCAAATTCAGGAGTGCCCCTTAAAAAACTCGCGAATTGCGTTTTGTGGGTTTCATTGGTTGTTTTTTTTGACATTTCCCTTGGCGCAAAATTGTTTTTGAACAAATGGTTTTCCAAAAAAATTTCCTGCCTCAAAAAGCCTGTTCCGGGAATTTTTTCAAGCGGCAAAAAAAGTATTTTTGAAAGCGAAACAAGGGAAAGCACAGAGCAGGCTTCTGCGGAATCAATTTTTGAGAGTTCCGCAATTGTTTTCGGCAATGGCTCTGAAAAAAAGCCTGTTTTTACATTTGGCAAATCAAGGCAATTTGTTTTCACTGGAATTTCCCCTTTTGAAGTTTCTTCAAATGCAAAGGCATCAAAAAAGCCCCAGTCTTTTTCAATCAAAAACTGCCTTTCGGGAGAGGGCATTATTGCAAGAGCGCCTGCCGAGGAAAAAATATTGTTTGCAAGCTTCTGCAAAACAGAAAAATTTGAAGAAACAACTTTGAAGGAAAAATCCATTTCAATCAATTCAAATTTTTGGTTTCCCAGAAGCGAAATCTCGCGCTTCAGGGCTTCTTTGGAAAGCGCTTTTTTTGAAACCAAAAGAGAAGGAAAAAAAGCCATGCTGGCTGTCCTCTTCAAGCCTGAGCAGGAAAACTCTGCCAGGACAGCTTTTTTTTCCTCCAAATACTTTAATCCAGTGAGCCAGAAAACAGAAGCCTGCAGAGGCCCATCAATGCAAGGTGAAACTTCATTATCCTGAAAAGTCTGCAAAAGGCATTTCATGAAAAAGAAACGGTTTTTTGCTTTAAAAACAATTCCAGGCAGCAAATTTCCGCTATTCCCCTGTTATGGGCTGTTGAATCTGCCTTTGCATTTTTCCTTTACGCAGATGCTGAAAAAACGCCTGCAAAGGCAATTTGGAGAGGCTTTTTTTACATGCTCGCATGTTTCCCAATTGAATTTTTGGGCAGGCATTGCTGCTACATTATTTCCGCCGCCATTATTATTCCCTTCTGTGTTTTTGCCAAGCAAAGCCAGGTCTTCTTTTTCCAATGGCTTTGTTGCATCAATAAAATTAGTTAATTTTTTGTTTGGATCAAATTTTTGAGCCTCAGGAGTATGTTTCCTTGCAGAATAAATAAAACTTGACAGAGCCAATTTTTCACCCCAAAAAATTCATTAGAATAGAGAAGCAAAAAATATTTAAATGCAACTCCAAAAAAACTGAAAATTCCAAAAAATTCGTCAATAGTCACAATGTTTGGGAACCCGAGCATAAAGGCACGGGCTTGCGTCAACATCACACTGAATTGCAAAAATTTTTTGCAATGGCTTACGCAAGCCAAACATTGTGAGTGAAAAAATCACATTCGCCTTATTTGTGGCCTGCTTTTTCTGACTTTCTCAAAGAGTGTTGGGCTATCTGCTTTTCTCATGGCAAGCATTGCTGCGCGCATTGTATTTGTGTTGCAATATTTGAATCTTTTTCCGATCTCCTGCCAGTTTTTTGCCCCCAAAAAACCCAGCATAGTGGAATTCATTCCAAGTTTTTCAGTTGAAACCTTTGTAACTGCCAAATTGCGCTCAGGGCGCCCGGATTTTTTTGGAGAAAAACTCCCTTTGTAAACAATAGCGGTTTTTCCTGTTTCAAAATCAACAGTATAAACCGCATTGCCGACACGAACTTCCAATGCGAAATGAAGAGAAGGCTGTCCAGTATGCTCTTGGATAAGCTCTTGCACAACCATTGTGGGGACATGAAAACCTGCTTCTTCAGGCGAAGCGCAAGCATTGCAGTCAAATCAAAGCAAGAATTCATATAGCCAACCTGCCTTGTTCTGACAACAGTGCCAAGTTTCTTGTGCCCAAAAAGCCTTGCATAATCCTTTGGGTTGCGGCGAACAAACTGGACATTTTTCTGAATCCAGCGAACCTGCCCCAAAAGCCTTTCCAACTCTTTCTGCTGCATTAGCGCCACTACAAAAATTCTTCTATTTCTTTTTTTTTGTCTTCTTTGCCTGTTTCAAAATCAAGCGCTGCTTTTTCCAATGGCATTTCGTGCCTGCTTTCCGCGCTTTTTCTCTGCCTTACTTTGAAAAATAACGGGTAATGGGTTGCTTCCCCAACTATTAATGCTTCTCCTACGCGCAGCGAAGTAATCATGTCAAGAGACCTGCTGTCAAGGCCTTCTGAACTTTCGCCAATGTGCTTCAAATCATAAGGATTTGTAATGCGCAGAATAATCTGTGTATTGCATTGCGCTAAAACAGTTGTGCTCAACTGGATTGGCCTTTGTGAAATCAGGCAGAGAGAAGCACCGAATTTTCTTCCTTCGCGCGCAATTGTTTGGATAATGCTCCTGCAGATTGCCATTTCTTCGGAGGCTTGTTGCGGGCAAAATTGATGCGCCTCCTCAAGCACAAGCAAAAAAGGCGGAATTGCCTTTTCCCTGCGTGCATAAAAAAGCCTTTTTGAAATATAGCTTACAATAATCTGCTTTTTGCGCAAATCAATCAATTCAGACAAATCAATTACTGTCAATTTTCCAGGCTGCACCAAATCAAAAATTCCTGGATTATCTGTTTTGCCAAACAAATTCAAATCCTGCAATTCGGAAATCCATGCAAGCAACGGGCCTTTTGTATTTTCGTTTATTTCAGAATTTGAAATTGCTTCCTTCAGGTCAAGCAAATCAAACGGGCCTTTTCCTGAACGCATTTTTTTCTGCAGGTCTGCCAAAATTTTTCCCAATTCCCTTTTCATGACAGGGCTTAGGCCCTTGATTAAGGAATCCAGGGCATTAACGCTTAATTTTGGCACACCAATTTTTATGTCCATGGCTTTTACCAGGATTGTTTTGCCGCTATAATCAGTCTTTCCTTTTTCAGGAGCCCTGTCTGCAAAACTCGAATATTCGCCATGAGGGTCAAAAACAATTATTCCAATGCGGCCTGCTTCTTTTTTCCTGTCAAGCAATTCCTCAAAAATAACTGAAGCACAATGGGATTTTCCTGCGCCGCTTGTGGCCAATAAGGCCACATGTTTTTTCAGAAGGGTGTTCATTGAAATTTTTACTGGCAAATCATGGTTCTCAACATTCCCCAAAAACAAGCCTTCTTCCGAAAAATGAAAAAAAATTTTGAGGTTTTCATTGGAAGCAATTCTCACTCTTGTTCCAGGCCCGGGAGGCAAGGTTGCCCTGTTTGTAATTCCGTTTTTAAAAACTCCCAATGGACGGGTTTTTGCAACAAGGTATTCCCATTCCGCAGTTGGAAACTGTTCAAAAAGCTTTGCGCCAGAACTCTCAAATTCTTTTACGCTTTCAGCCCTTTCAAAATAACGATTGGTTTTGAAAACATCTGTTACAAGGCAAATCATTGTTCCCTCGCTGTAATCAAGCTCCACAAACTGGCCCCGATGCACAACTCCCTGGTTCACTACAAAATCAAGGGCAGAAGGCGAAGGAGAATCAATCCCGCTGATAACAGTTCCGATTTCTTTTTCCATAAAAAATCCTTTTTTGCTTTTTATTTTATTTTTGGTCAAATCAGTTTTTATTAATTCCCAATTTTGCTTTTAACTTTTTCCTGATTTTTTCAGCTGATTTTTCATCAGCAAGAATCGCAATTCCCTCAAAGCCGCAGCCAAGGCACTTGTACTGCCCAAAGGCAGTTG
This sequence comes from Candidatus Iainarchaeum sp., assembly GCA_028713935.1. Lineage (GTDB taxonomy): Archaea > Iainarchaeota > Iainarchaeia > Iainarchaeales > JAGVNX01. The sequence goes on along the minus strand of JAQTNI010000004.1, from coordinate 2,120 downwards.
CATATGCCCTCCAAGGCGCAACAGCGGGCTTCAGGCTTTCAGAACCGCACTGCGAACAAATCTTTTTCAGTTTCTCCGGCATTTAAATCCTTCTCCTTTTTTTTAGCGCCCAGTTTTTCATCCTTCGCCAAAAATCTGGCTTCAAAATAACCGGTTCTTGCCTGTGGGCAGAAACAAATTTTGCTCTTGCACTTGCAAGAAATTTTCTGTCAATTTGCTCGATATGCACAGGCAACGCCCCGTTTCTTGCAACCTTGTGCAAAATTACTTCAATTGCTTTTTCTATAGGCAAGCCATTACGAACCAAATAACACATGGCAAAAACCTGCGCGCCTTTTCCCGCCGCACAATGGATAAGGCAGTTTTTATTTATTGATAAAAATGCTGCTTCGTATGAATCTGGTTGAAAAAATTCAATCCCCCTCTTTTCAAATTCACTTTTTTCTGCCAAACGTTCAAATCCAGTCAAAAAAATTACTTTTTTAATCCCTTTCTTTGCAATCAAATCAAAATCTTCCAGTTCAGTAGGCTCAGAAGAAATAAAAAAATGTTCTTTGGAATCAATCTCAACTGGTTTTCGTGAAAACATTTTTAGTCACCTTAAAACGGCCTGTTGCTTCTTCTCATCCTGATATTGACGCTTCTTCCTAACTTGTCTAAAATTTTTTGGTAAACTGTTTCAATTTCCTCTGACTTTAGGCGTGCGTGAAGGTCGGCTTCAATCAAAATGCTTGGAAAAGCATATTCCCTGTGCAGGCAGGAAAGCGCAAAAACAATTCCGGCTATTTTATCAGTAAATTCTGAAAAAGAGTTTTGGGAAGAATGCAAAAATTCTATTCTCATTGGCCTGTCCAATGCAACTGGTTTTAAGTAAAAAGCATGCACCTGTTCCGCAAATTTTTTTTCAAAATCCATTAAAACAGGGTGCTTGGCAATTTCATTGCTGTATCTGAAAGCCATGCTTCTTTCGCCCTGCTTCAAAAGATAATCAAGGAGAATCGCATCATAACAATCGTCAATTTCACTGGAAGAAATCCCTTCTTTTTCCAGGATTTCTTTTTGAAGAATGCTCCTGAACCTGCTTCCCCTTGAATCTTCCACACAGCCAAGCAAAATGCAGTTGTTTTTTTCAGCTGCCCTGTACAAATCCTGGAAAGCAAAAATCATTTCATGGTAAAAATCCTTTATTGTTGAATCACTGCGCGGCTTGTCAGGATATTGCGGAACAATGCTTCCGTCCAAAAAACAAAACTCTGGCCTGCACTTTTCAACTATTTCCTTTGCCAGGCCTATTTCCACTAAAAGCCTGCGGATGCTCTTGGAACAGGCAAACTCGTCAATCTCAAGAGCCCTGTTTGAAAGATAAGGAGTTGGAAAAGAAAAAAAATTCGGGAAATAATGGGCTTTCTCAACCTTGTTGTTTTTATAATCAAAAACAGAACCCATTCCGCGCACAAGAGTCAGGTCAAGAGCCAAAAATTCCTTGCTAACAAAACCAGAATCGATGCCAGCAACACTGCAATCGAGGGAAGACTTTTTAACTGGAAAAACAAGCTTTTGCTCTAACAATTCATCAGAAACAAATCCCGACAAATCCCTTTCAAGAAAAGGAAAAACCTTTTTTGCAAAAGAAGAGCGTTTCCTGTCAAGGCTTTGGATGCTGGAAACAGCATCGCGGATAACTGAATTAATGTTTTCCATACAGTAAAAACGCAAAAATCCTTTTTTAATCTGTCGCAAGCGGATTTCCGTTAATTTGACAGGCCTTTGCAGGGAAACCTTTAAAGGCAGAAAGGCCTTTTTGTTATTGTGAGAAAATGCAGCCAAAACCAAAAAGAACCACTCCGCGGGCACAAAGAAGGGAAAGTGTAGTAATTGGAAGGGCAATGAAAGGTTACAGGATGCTCGCTGAAATTAATGCTAAATTTTAACATATAAACACCCATACATGGATAATAGGCAAGGCGTTAGAAGCGAAACGAATTGATTGGAATAAAGTTAATCCGTCAATTACTTATTTGGAGGAATATTTTTCTGCAATGAAAGAAACAAACAGGGAAATTGGAAAAACAGGCCGAAGTTTTATGAGAAGCACTGGAGCCACAAGCTTTCCTCAGGCA
>JAQTNI010000003.1 GCA_028713935.1 Candidatus Iainarchaeum sp. | reverse complement strand
AGTTCTGGAATGCAGCGCTTGCATTTGAAGCAGCCAAAATTTTAAGGCAAAAAGGCCTTAAGATTCCGAAGAGCGCAGTTGAAAAAGGAATTGCAGAGGCAGAATGGCCTGCAAGATTCCAGGTTTTGCGCGGGAAACCATTAGTTGTGCTGGATTCAGCGCACAATCCAGCAGCCGCGAAAGTTTTGAAAAAAACAATGCTTGCGGAATTTCCCCGCAGAAAGATTTTGCTTGTTTTTGGCACTGCAAGCAACAAAGATATCAGTGGAATTGCAAGGGAAATAGTGCCTCTTGCGCGCGAGGTTTTTCTTGCAAGCGCAGAGTGGCGGGGTGCCAACACAAAGATTCTTGCGCATGAGACTGAGAAATACTGCGAAAAAATCCGTGAATTTGGAAGTGTGAAAGCGGCTGTTGAAGAGGCATTAAAACGCCAGGAAGAAATTGTTTTAGTTGCGGGAAGCATTTTTTTTGTTAGCGAGGCAATTCCTGTTATTGGGGCTTTTTTCCAAAAAAAGGTTTTGAACGAATTTTCCAATGTTGGAGAGCGCAAGCTTCCTTGTTTGCAAGAGCGCTTTTGAAGGCTTCAAAAGGTTTTTTAAATAAGTCGTAATTATTCTTCTTGAATATGCAGATAAAATTTTTTTCAAAAAAAGGGCTTTTTTTCTTAATTGCATTTGCAATAATTGTTTTTATTGCCTCAAAAATAAATTTCAGCACGATTATTGGGGCTGAGAACCAGAGTTTCACTTTTTTCCAGTTTTTCGGGCCGATTGCGGGCGGATTTTTGGGGCCTGTTTTTGGCGCTCTTTCTGTTTTAATTGCACAGGCATCAGAGTTTTTTTTGAGCGGCAAGGCAATTGAACCAATAAATCTTCTCAGATTAACTCCAATGCTGTTTGGTGCTTTTTACTTTGGAAAATATTTGCAGAAAAAAAGCCTGAAAGATGCAAGCTTGCTTGTTCCGCTTGCCTGCATGGCATTGTTCTGGCTTAACCCTGTTGGACAGCAGGTTTGGTTTTATGCTTTATACTGGCTTATTCCTGTTTTTGCAAAATTGTTCAGCAAAAGGCTTATTGCAAGAAGCTTTGGAGCCACTTTCACTGCGCATGCAATTGGAAGCACTATCTGGCTTTATACTGTTCCAATGCCGGCAGAGGCATGGATTGCCCTGATTCCAATTGTTGCAATTGAAAGGACTGCCTTTGCGCTTGGAATAAGCATCAGCTATGTTGGATTCAACACTTTCCTGAGCAAAGTTGATTCCGCTTTTTCAACAGGCCTTCACATTGACAAGGCATATGTCTTCGGAAAAAAAATGTTCAGGCTGAATGCATAATTCCAAAATAATTACTTTTAAATAGTTCTAATTGTATTATCCATTAGTGAAATTGCATGGCTTTTCATCGACCTCGACCAAAAAGAATTGGAACAAAAAATTTGCGTCTTCGCACAACTCCGCCGCTTGAAATTCGTAAAATTCCCATCACAAAGATGGGAATGATAATAGGAGAACAACCTGGATTTGTTCCTCCCGAAGAAAGCTTGGATCAGAGATTCAGTGATGACGCCAAAGAGTACCCTCGATGGGCATCTTTAAGAGATCCTCAAAAAGGCAGAGGGGGGCTGTGGCCTTTTTGGATGGACAGGCGAAGTGAATTGCATAATTATGCTGAGCCAGACAAGCAAAAAAATGCGCTTAAGCGAAAACCAAAAGCCAAATAGTTTTCCAATTTCAATTCCTATTTTTCAAATCCCATTTTTGCATGCCACAAAGAAAGTATTATAAATATTATTTGCACATAATATATTGGTGATTTGTTTGGCTAATGTTTGTATTTCCGTGCCTGAAGAAATGAAGGGAAAGCTGGAAAAATTTGAAACAGTGAACTGGTCAGCAGTGGCAAGAAAAGCTTTTGAAACAGAATTGTCAAAACTCGAATTAATGGATAAATTAACATCAAAATCAAAAGCCACAGACAAGGATATTGCGGAACTGTCAAAAAAAATAAAAGCAGGCATTGCAAAATGGCACAACGAGCGGATGTAAATGCAACTGGTAGCGGACACCAATATTCTCGTGGCCTCTTTGCTGAGAAAAGGCGACACAAGAAAACTGTTGTTTTCCAAAGTTTTTGAATTATTTGCCCCTGAAAGCATTACACTTGAAATACTGGCGCACAAAGAAGAATTCAAGCAAAAAGGCTCAATGACTGAAAGCGAATTCGAAACAGCACTAGCATTAGAACTAGAAAATGTAACAATACTGCCAGTAGAAGAATATGGTTTGCTTAAACAAAAAGCACTGGAACTATGCCCAAAAGGGCATGAGGATGACTGGCCATTCATTGCCTTAGCACTAAAAATAAACTGTGCACTCTGGACACAAGATTCAGCACTAAAAAAACAATCACAAGTAAAAGTATTCAACACAACAGAACTGCTTAAAGAATTAACAAGCAAATAATTTTTTTCTACTGTTTCTCATTCTTTTCATTTGAATCCAAAAAATGCAATTATTTTAATACCAATGCGCCCTTAATTATTCACGGTTTTTTTTGGGTTGTGTGGTTTTTATGGCAAAGAAAATTCTTTTTGAAACAGATTTGAAATTTTTGAAAAAGGCTGATGAAGAAATTTACAATGCCCTTATTAGTGAAAAGCAGAGGCAGATGGAAGGAATAGAGCTTATTCCAAGCGAAAACCTTGTTAGCCAGGGAGTTCTTGAAGCGCTTGGCAGCATTGCAACAAACAAGTATTCTGAGGGGTATCCGGGCAAGCGCTATTACGGAGGCAACGAGTTTATTGATGTAATTGAAAACCTTGCAATTGAAAGGGCAAAAAAATTGTTCACTGCAGAGCATGTGAATGTCCAGCCTTTAAGCGGTTCCCCTGCCAATATGGCAATGTATTATGCCCTTATGGAACTTGGGGATGTTTTTATGGGGCTGAAGCTCACTGAAGGAGGCCATCTGACCCATGGGCATCCAGTGAATTTTTCAGGCAGGCAATACAAATGCGTTTCTTATGGAGTTGACAAAACAACTGAAATGCTTGATTATGATGCAATAAAAAAGCTTGCTCTTGAAGCAAAGCCAAAATTGATTCTTTCAGGCTATACTGCTTATCCAAGGGCAATTGATTTCAAGGCTTTTCGAGAAATAAGCGATGCAGTGGGCGCTTATTGCTGTGCTGACATTGCGCATATTGCGGGATTGTGTGCTGCAGGAGTCCACGAAAATCCTGTTCCTTATTTTGATGTTGTTACAACAACAACCCACAAAACCCTTAGAGGCCCGCGCAGTGCAATGATAATGTGCAAAAATGCTTTTGCTGAAAAAATTGACAAGGCTGTTTTTCCAGGCCTGCAAGGAGGGCCCCATGAGCATGTTATTGCTGCAAAAGCAGTTGCCTTTAAAGAAGCCCTGGAGCCTTCTTTCAGGGATTACGCTGCCCAGATAGTGAAAAACTCAAAGGCACTTGCTGATGTGCTGATTGCAAAAGGGCTTCGCCTTGTAAGCGGCGGCACAGACAACCATTTGATTCTTATTGATGTTTTCAAGAGCAAGTCCCTTACTGGAAAACAGGTTGAGCATGCTTTGGAATTGGCAGGCATTTATTGCAACAAGAACACTATTCCTTTTGATTCAAGGACTCCCTGGGACCCAAGCGGAATAAGAATTGGCACTCCTGCAATCACAACAAGAGGCATGAAAGAAACCCATATGAAAGAAGTAGGCGAATTTATTTCAAAAGGAATTGAAAATGCATCAGACCCAGCAAAATTAGCCGAAATAAAAGCAGAGGTAAAAGAATTCTGCAAGGCTTTTCCTTTTTACAAATAAAAATTTGGCTTAATTATTCTTAATTCTTTTTTCCAGTGTTCAATTATTTTTTCTGTTTTTTTTGCTGCAAAGCCAGTGTATTTTTCAGGGTTTTCAATTATTTCCAATTGCTTTTTTGAAAACTTTTTTAAAAAGGGTTTTAAGGAAGCCTCTTTTTTTATTATTTCCTGCAGGGAAAGTTTTTCCGCCTGTGCCTTCAAGGTGAGTTTTCTGACTTCTTCATGCGCATCAGGATGCCCATGAAAAGCAAGCAGCATGTAAAGCGGTTCAGCCACAAGCATTCCCCTGCTTTTTGCAAAATTCTGTTCCATGTTTTTCCTGTCAACACTCATTTTGCCAGCTGTTTTTTCCATTCTTTTTGCGCTTAAAAACAATGCAGCGACCATTTCAGGCAAAAACCTTTGCGAAGCGCTGTTTGTCAGGTCTCTTTGATGCTCTGAAACCTGGTCAAGGTAAACAGTGTTCATTCTCGGCATGAATTCTTTCCAGAGGCTTTTCACATTTTCAAAATTAATCGGGTTTCTTTTCTGTGGCATTGTGCTGCTGCCAACCTGCCTTGCATCAAAAGTCTCTCCCACTTCTCCAATTTCGCTTCTCTGCAAATGCCTCATGTCATCCGCAAAATTTGCAAGCACTCCAAAACACGAAATTATTGCATGCATCAAATCCGCAAGAGGCTCTGCCTCAACAATCTGGGTGCTGGAAACACTTGTTTTAAGGCCAAGCTCCCGCATTATTTCGTTTTCAAATTCAAAAGGATTTTCAAAAAACAGGCTGCTCGCATTATACGCCCCGACTGCCCCTGAAAATTTTCCGCACAGATTGTTTTTTGCAGTTTCAATTGCCTTTATTCTTCCTCCAAGCCTGCTCACATAGGATGCAATTGCAAATCCAAAAGTAATCGGCTCTGCATGCTGCCCATGAGTCCTTCCAATCTGGAGAGTTTCCTTTTCCCTTAAAGCAATTTCCATAAACAATTTTTCAAGCGCCAAAAGAGCAGGCAGCAATGCCTGTTCAGCGGACTCTTTAAAACGAAGCGCGTTTGCAGTGTCAACAATATCATAGGAAGTTGCGGAAAAATGCACAAACGGCTTTGCCTTTGCGCTGACTTTTGCGCGGATGCAGTTTGCAAGCGCCCTTACATCATGCTTTATTTTATCTTCCTCTGCATAAACCTCTTCAGCTGTAACCAGCAAGCTTGCTTTTTCAATTTCTTCAGCAATTTCTTCTGGACAAATGCCTTTTTTTGCAAGAGCTTTTGCAAGAGCAGCCTCTACTTTTGCCTGGTATTTTATGCGCGCATTTTCAGACAAAAAAGGCCTTAACAATTCAAAAATTTTTGCGTCTCTCCCATAATACCTGTAATCCAAGGGCCCGATATTGTCAAACAAATCCATTCAAAACCACCTAATTACTCTGTATTTTTTCTTTTACTATGCGCCGAACCTGTTGAACTAATCGTCCTGTTTCCCCTAGGGAAGTGAGCTCAAAATCATGCCCGTTTTTAAATGCTTGCAGTTGCAAATTCAATTCCATTGGTTCCTTCTTTGCTAAAATGGCTGGGTTTTTTGAAATCCAATATTCTGTCTCCAATATTGCAATTTGTTTGACCAATTCCCGATTTCTTTTGGAATCAATGTTTGCTATTTTTAAAGCCGCAATTCCCCCACTATATCTAAGCAGTGCCATGGTTTCGGGATAAACATTAGAACCCCGTGGTCTAATTATTCCTTTCGGCAATAATTTTAATTCCACTTCGGCAATCCTTCTCGCAGTCGTTCTTTTAGGCTTTCCCCCGGCCATACAATCATCTATCCCTGTTTTTCCATGAATCCTTTATAGGATTCCACTATGCTTTCAATGTGTGGTGCGTTCCACACTTTTTTTTCAATCCAAGCTTCGCAGACGCTTTTGTACATGTCACTGACTATTTCAACAAGCTCTTTTGGAAGGCCTGGGGGAACAGTATAATTGCCTTTTCCTTTCCCTTCTGCCTTTTCCCTTTCAATTATTGCATACCAAGGTGTTTTTTTGTAATAATCCCGCAAAACCTGCTTGCTAATGTGAAACCCGTTGAACAAAAACCTGTCTTCATCGAGAGTGCCTGCAACATCCAGAAGAATCAATTTTCCATCGGGGGAAATTCCAAATTCAACTTTTCCATCGGCATGCTCCAAACCAATTTTTTTTGCCCTCTTGTTCAAAAAAGTGTTTATTTTCAAGGCAGTTTTTTTCAATTCCCCAATTTGCTTTTCATCCAAAACAGAAATTTTTCTTGCTTCTTCCCAGGAAAGATACCTGTCTGTTGCCTCAAGCTTTGTGCTGACATCCATTATCGGCTCTGAAAGTTTTTCTCCAGGCACAGGCTTTTTTTTAAGCCCAAGGCTTTTCCAGTCAAGCTCTCCAGAATCAATTCTTTTGAAAACACTGCTTCCCTCAGGCAGGGAATTCCTGTAAATCACTTCAAGAGGAACAAGATAATTGCGCATTCCCTGCCTTAATTCCCCTTTTTGCGGATACAAAACCCGCACCAAATCCACTTCCATTTTGCTTCCTGAAACCAGGCCCCTAAAATGGCTTTTTATTCCAAGCTTTTCCAATTCCTGAAAATTATAAGAAGCCATTCTGCAGAGCGCTTCTCCCTTGCAGGGAATAATGTCAGGCATTTTCCCATAATCAAAAACACTGTAATCATCAGTAAAAGTGAAAACCCCGATTCCTGTTTCTTTTTCAGTTGCGGGCTTTTTTATTTCCAAATCTTTTACGCTTCCCAAAAAACCAACCCCAACAATAATTATTGCATGTTCAGTTTAATAATTATTCAATTCCATTTTTTTGATTGTTCTGCATCAGAAGAAACAACCTTTTCTGCCCCCGCTTTTCTCTGCCCCGCAAGCTTTTGCAGGATTTTTTCATCTGAAATCGCAAGCAATTCAGCAGCAGCAATTCCCGCATTTTCAAGCCTGTTCAGGCCAACCCATAATCCCTTTCCTGTTTTTTGCAGGAGCAGTTTTGCATCTTCTGCAGAGTCTTTTTCAAGCAAAGGCACATTAATTGCAAGCCCGGCTTTCAAAGCAATTCCCTCGCCCAAATCCAGGCCAACAAAATTAATTGCAACTTCATTCTCCCTTATTTTTCCAGCTTTTTCCGCAATTTCAAATTTTGCATTTAATTCCCCGAGCAGCCCAGTAAGGGAAACAAATTTTTTTTCAAATTTTTCAGAATAAAAATTTTTTATTATTTTTATTGAATCATGCCTTTGCAGCGCAAGCTTCGCAGCAAGCGCAGCTTCTTCAGCTGCATTAACCCCAACTCCCAAAACAGGGATTCCGGGGGGCATCTGGTGCACTGAAAGCAATGCATCCAAACCCGAATAATTGTTTTCAATCGGAATTCCAATCACTGGCTTTGTTGTTTTTGAGGCAATAGCGCCAGGCAAAGCAGCGCTCAATCCCGCACCTGCAATTATTATTTTTGCACTTGTTTCAGAAACAATGCGCTCAAGTTCCTTTGGAGTTCTGTGAGCAGAGCAAATCCTCAATTCAGAAGAAATCTTTTTTTCCCTGAGGGAAAGCATCAGTGCTTCAAAAACATTTGAATCTGAAGCAGAGCCAAAAACAGCAAGAACATCTTTACCCATGCAGAAACCATATTACAACAGATTAAAATAATTTTAATAACTTTCTACTCTTATTTACCTTTATGTCATTAATATATGAAACAGCTGATTTCATTGTTGAGGCTGTTGACAGCCCACACATTACAAGGGCAGATGGCAGCCACATCAGAATACAGCCAAAAAAGAAAGTTTTGGATAGGCAAGCACTTACCCCGAAACAAGCAGTAGAACTAATGCGCTTGACAGTTCTTATTGGAGAAGCCATGACAAAGGCTTTGAAAAGAAGAGGGATAGACATTGGAAGGATAAATTATCAGGATAATGGAAATTGGAGTGTTTTCAATCCAGAAGGGCCTTATTTGCATATCCACTTATACGGCAGGGCAAAAAGTGCAAAAATCCAGTTGTATGGGCAAGCTTGCAATTTTCCACACAGGCAGGAACATCCAGAATTCTATGAACAAAACGAACCGCTCAATAAGGAAGATATAAAAGAAATCCAAAAAGAAATTGGAAAACTCCTAAAAACAGAAAAATACAAAATAGCGAACTGGAAACTCTAACAAAACCCAAAAGGCACTGTTTATATGCTCTTGTATACAAGAGTATATTTGTGATTGTTTATGGCTGTTCAGACCACTACTTTGAGGGTTGAAACCAGGGTTAAGAATGAATTGGATGGCTTCAAGAATTTTGGAAAAGAAAGTTATTCCGATATTCTTCAGAGGCTTGTTAATATTGCAAAGGACTCTGATTCTCTGGAAGCGGAAGAAATTTTGCAGATTGAAAAATCCCTTGAAGACATCAAGAAAGGCAGGGTTTTGCCCCTTAAAGAAGCCGAAAAGAAATGGGGAATCTGATTGTTTGAAATACTCCTTACAGAAACTTTTGCAAGGGAACTCAAAAAGCTTGAAGCCCCTTTGAGAGAAAGAATCAAGAAAAAGCTTGAATCAACAAAGCAAACTCCTTTCCTGTTTTTTGAGCGCCTGTCAGGCAAAGAATTGTTCAAGCTGAGGATTGGAAAATACAGGATTATTGCCCAAATCAGCACTCCAAAAAAAGCAATTACGCTGCTCAGCATTGGCCACAGAAAAAAGGTTTATGAAAAATTATAGGCACATAAAAAAAGCTTTTTTAATATTGTTGCTTTTCTTAATCTAACAGGGTTTTTATGGGGTTAGCGAGGATAGCCGTAAACACTGGCAGCGATGCAAGGGAAGCAATTAAAAAAAAGCAGCTTGCTTCAATGGGCTTTAAGGCTGAAAATTTGAAGATTGCTGATGTTTACACAATTGAATCTGATTTGAATGATTCTGAAATGCTTGAATTGCCAGGGCTTTTGCATAACCCTGTTTCACAAAAAGCTTTTTTGGGAGACTCCCCTGGAAATGATTTTAGCTGGTGCATTGAAATTGGCTTTCTTCCAGGAGTGACTGACAATATTGGCAACACTGCAACAGAGCTTATCACGGATTTTTTTGCTGCAAGGCAAAGGAAGATTTCTGCGCGGGTTTATTCTTCACAGGAACTTTTTTTGAAAGGCGCTTTAAGCAAAGAGGAAGCAGAAAAAATCGCGCTTGGCTTTGCAAATCCCCTTATCCAGAGAATCCACATAAAAAGCAGGGAACAATTCCTCAAGGAAAAAGGAATGGATGTGATTGCGCCAGTTGTAAGGCTTGGCAATGCAGCTGAAGCAAAAAAAATTGATTTGAATCTAAGCGATGAAGAGCTTGCAAAAATAGGCAAGGAAGGCATACTTGATACTGGCACAGGCACTAGAAGAGGCCCGCTTGCTCTTGACCTTGAATCAATGAAGGCAATAAGGGATTTTTTTGCAAAACTTGGGAGAAAACCGACTGACATTGAAATTGAAAGCCTTGCACAAACATGGAGCGAGCACTGCAAGCACACGATTTTTTCCGCAGAGCTTGATGAAATAAAACAAGGCATTTTTAAGGAAAAAATAAAAAAGGCAACTGACATAATCAGGCAAAAAAAAGGCAGCAAGGACAATTGTGTTTCTGTTTTTCTTGACAATTCAGGTGCAATTGAATTTGGAAAAGAATGGTTGGTAACAGACAAGGTTGAAACCCATAACAGCCCGAGCGCGCTTGACCCATTCGGGGGCGCAATTACGGGCATTGTTGGCGTTAACAGGGATGCGATTGGATTTGGAAAAGGCGCAAAGCCAATTGTGAACAGGTATGGCTTTTGCTTTGCCTCTCCTTTTGATTCAAGGCCTTTGTACAAGGGAAAAAACAAGTCAAGCAAAATGCTTTCGCCAGAAAAAATAATGCTTGGGGTAATTGAAGGAGTGAATTCAGGCGGCAACTGCTCCGGAATTCCAACCACGCAGGGCTTTATGTTTTTTGACGAAAGATACAAGGGAAAGCCCCTTGTTTTTGTCGGCACAATTGGCCTGATTCCAAGGCAGATAAACGGGAAAAGCTCTTCTGAAAAATCAGCAATGCCCGGTGATTTGATAGTAATGGCTGGTGGCAGGGTTGGGCTTGACGGGATTCACGGAGCGACTTTTTCTTCCGAAGCACTTTCTTCCGGAAGCCCTGCAACAGCAGTCCAGATCGGCGACCCGATTACGCAAAAAAAAATGAGCGATGCAATAATCAAGGAAGCAAGGCAGATGGAATTATACAGCAGCATAACAGACAATGGAGCAGGAGGATTAAGCTGTTCAGTTGCTGAAATGGCAAAAGAATGCAATGGCTGTGTTGTAGGAATTGAAAAAGTTCCCTTAAAATATCCCGGAATGCAGCCATGGCAAATCTGGATTTCTGAAAGCCAGGAAAGAATGACTTTTGCAATTCCAAAGGAAAACCTTGAAAAATTTTTGGATTTGATGCGGAAAAGGGGAGTTGAAGTCGCAGTAATAGGGGAATTCACTGATTCGGGAAAGTGCATTGTAAAAAACAATGGCGAAACAATAATGGACATTGATTTGGAATTCCTGCACAATGGCCTGCCAAAAAAAAGGCTTTTTTCAGAAACAAAAACACAAATCCAGGAAAGCACAAAATTTGAAGAGCCCTGCCTTGAAGATGCAATCTGTAAAATGCTTTCAAGGCAGAATATCTGCAGCAGGGAATTTGTTTCAGCACAATACGATCATGAAGTGCAGGGCAGTTCTGTTCTCAAGCCATTGCAGGGAAAAGGAAGAGTGAATGCAGATGCAACCGCAGTAAGGCCATTGCTTGATTCAAAGCTTTGCCTTGGAATTTCCCATGCGCTTTACCCTTCTTACGGTGACATTGACTGTTACTGGATGGCTGCCTGCGCAATTGACTCAGCAATCAAGAACCTTGTCTGCATTGGCGCAAATCCTGAAGAAATTGCATTGCTTGACAATTTTTGCTGGTGCAGCAGCAATGAACCCGAAAGGCTCTGGCAATTGAAACAGGCTGCACAGGCCTGCTTTGATTTTGCAGTTGCATTTGAAACCCCATTTATTTCAGGAAAAGACAGCATGTTCAATGATTTTAAAGGATATGATGAAAACAACAATCCAATAAAAATTTCAGTTCCTCCCACACTGTTGATAAGTTCCCTTGCAAAAATTGAAAATTCCGAAAAATGCGTTTCAATGGACGCAAAATTTTCCGGGGATATTGTCTTTGCGCTTGGGGAAACCAAAAACGAGCTTGGCGCAAGCGAATACCTTTCCTTTATGGGGGAAAAGCTTTCAGGAAAAAAATTTTTAGGGAAAAATGCTCCAAAAGTTGATTCTGAAAAATCAAAAAAATTGTATTCGGCTTTAAGCAATGCAATTGAAAAAGGGCTTGTTGCAAGCTGCCAGCCAGTAGGCTTGGGAGGAATTGGAATCGCAGTTGCAAAAATCTGCATTGCCTCGCAGCTTGGCATGGAAATTTCACTGCAAAAACTGCCTGCAGAAAAACTCAGGAATGACGAACTCTTGTTTTCAGAATCACAGGGCAGGATTGTTGCAACACTAAGCAAAAAAAACAAGAAGGAATTTGAGAGAATTATGAATGGCAATTCTTTTGCGGAAATAGGAAAAGTTATTGCAAAAAAAGGGCTTGTTATAAAGCCTGTTGGAACAAAAAAATTTTTCATTCCAATTAAAAAACTTGAAAATTCCTATAAAAAAACTTTTGAGGGTTATTGATGGTGAAAGCAATTGTTCTAAGTGGTTATGGAATAAACTGCGAGGAAGAAACAGCCTTTGCTTTCAGGAAAGCAGGCGCGGAAACAGAAATTGTGCATATAAATGACCTGATAGCAGCCCCTCAAAAACTCAGTGAATTCCGGATTCTTGCTTTTCCAGGCGGATTTTCTTATGGCGATGACACTGGTTCGGGAAATGCGCTTGCAAACAAAATCAAGAGCAATATCTGGCCTGCCATTGAGAAATTTATTGAAGCTGAAAATCTTGTAATTGGAATCTGCAACGGCTTTCAGGCAATTGCAAACCTCGGCCTTGTTCCGGGCTTTGAAAAGTGCTTCGGTGAAAGAAAAATCGCGTTAATGCGCAACAATTCCGCGCGCTATGAATGCAGATGGGTTTACCTGAAGGCATTTTCAAAAAAATGCGTTTTCACAAAAGGCATTGAAACAATTCGCCTGCCTGTTGCGCATGGCGAGGGAAAATTTTTTGCGGAAAAAAACGTCCTTGAAAAGCTGAATGAAAACTCGCAGGTTGTTTTCAGGTATGCCAATGAAAAAGGCGCATTGGCAAAAGGCAGATTCCCTGCAAATCCGAATGGCGCATTGGAAGACATTGCAGGCATCTGCAATGAAACGGGAAGGGTTTTCGGCTTAATGCCCCATCCTGAAAGAAATATTCTTTTTACGCAGCAGAATGGCTGGTTGCTCCAGAAAGAAAAACTGAAACGCGAAGGAAAAAGCCTGCCTGATGAAAGCGAAGGAATGAGAATATTCCGGAATGCAGTTGAATATTTTAAGTGAAATGGGAATCTGAATGAAAAAAAAATTTAAAGCCACAATTTTGGCAATAGACCATGCTCATGGTCCGCCATTAGCCCGCTTTTCAAAATATTTGTCTCCTGAAAGAACCCTTTATATTGAATATCCTGAAACTGACTTGGAAAAAGATTTAAAATTGCCAGTGCCTGTAATGTTGCACAAAATTACTTCCGATGGGCCGCTTTCTTACACTGCACTTGCCAAAAGAGCCAGACAGCGCGGAATGCGCGTGGTTGCATTAGATAATGCAGCCTTGTTTAATATTTATCTCACATTACGCGATCCCCTTAAAGCAATGAAAGCTAATTTTCTTCCAACAGACAAAGCGCATGTAGTGACTTCACTTCGAGAACGAAAATGGGCACTGAAACTCCGAAATACAGAAACTGGGGATATAGTGGTAATGCACCCTCTTCATGCTTTTCGGATTGCTCGATTGCTGGGGGTTTCCCGTCTGAAAATAAAATGGTTTGATTATCCAAATATTCATCAGCTCCTGCATTATTGGAGAGCGACATCGCCCAAAAGAATCCAAGCACTCAAAAATGCTCGAAAGGTCGCTCGAAAAAAAAATAGAACACACCGATAAAGTATGGTTTGGTTTTGCAAAAAACCTGGGAAAAAGCAGTATAATTTAGAGCCATAATAAAAAAATGGAATTGGTTTTTATGAAATACAAGGATTTTGTGGATTATTCAAAGTTAGACCCTGTAAAGGCAGCCGCAATTGAAAAATTTTCAGGCACAATTTCAAATCCGAAAAGGCTTGGAATAAAAATTGCTGAAGGCACAATTGGAGAGCCGGCAATTGCATTCGAGCTTCCTGAACAGGATTTTTTCCTGGCTTTCAATGTTGAAGGGTTGGGCACAAAAAATCTCATAGCTGATGCAATGTGCAATGACAAAAGGGGAAAAGGCGCAAAATATTATGAAGGGGTTGGCATTGACAATGTTGCAATGAGCACAAACGACCTTGCGGCAATAGGGGCCGATGCAATTGTTTATGGCGATATAATCAGCTCTGGCAACTCTGCCTGGTTTGATGGCAATGACAAAATAAAATTTTTGTTTGAAGGCTTCAGAAAAGCCGCAGATGAAATCGGAATGGCAATTCCCTGCGGAGAAACACCAACATTGCAGGGCATTGTAAATCCAGAAACTTTGGATATTGCGGGGGCGTCTGTTGGCATTATTCAGCCAAAAACAAGGCTTGTTTTTGGAAAGGATATTTCAGAAGGCGATCTTATCATCGGTCTTGAAAGCAGCGGCCTGCATTCAAACGGGATTTCGCTTGCAAGAAAAGTTGCGGAATCTCTCCCCGATGGATATTTTTTTGAAATTCCTGAAACTGGAAATTTTTTGGGAGAAGAAATCTTAAAGCCAACAAGGCTTTATACCCGCCCTTTGATTGAAATGCTTGAAAAAACAGAACTTCATTACCTTGCGCCCATTACAGGCCATGGCTGGAAAAAAATAATGCGCGCAAAAAAGCCATTTTCCTATGAAATTCATTCTCTTCCTGAACCAGCGGGAATTTTCAGGTTTTTGCAGGAAAAAGCAAAAATTTCAGATGAAGAGGCATATTCAACCTGGAACATGGGAATCGGCTATGCAATAATTGCGCCTGAAAAAAGCTCAGAGGCAATAAAAAAAATTGCCCAAAAATACAAAATTAATTCGTTCGAGCTTGGCAGTGTTTGCAGGGGAGAAAAAAAAGTCGTTATCAGGCAGAAAAAAATTGTTTTTCAGCCCTGAAAAAATTTTTGGAGAATTGACATGGAGAAAATTGCTTTGATTTCTGTTTCAGACAAGACAGGGCTTCTGGAAACAGCAAGGGTTGTGCAGGACGCTGGCTATAAGATAATTGCAACTGGCGGCACAGCAAAAGCAATAAAAGAAGCGGGAATTGAAGCGACAGAAGTTTCTGATTTCACTGGCTTTCCTGAAATTCTGGGAGGCAGGGTGAAAACACTGCATCCAAAAATCCATGCAGGCATACTTGCAAGAAGAAAAAACAAGCAGGATCTTGAAATCCTTGAGCAAAAAAAAATTGCCTTAATTGACATTGTGATAATAAACCTCTACCCTTTCAAGGAAACAATTTCGAAGCAGGGGATTTCACTTGAAGAGGCAGTTGAAAACATTGACATTGGAGGGCCTTCAATGATAAGGGCGGCGGCAAAAAACTTTGAATCAGTCACAGTAATAGTTTCACCTTTGCAATATCCTGAATTAATTTCACAATTAAAATCTGAAAAAGCCACAACGCCTGAATTCAGGAAAAAATGCGCAGCAAAAGCCTTTGAGCACACTGCTTTTTATGACGCATTAATACAGGATTATTTTCATTCGCAATTTTTGCAGGAAGAAACTTTTTCCGAAAAACTTGTCCTTGCATTCGAAAAAAAATTTGAATGCAGGTATGGCGAGAACCCGCATCAAAGAGGGGCGTTTTACGGCAGGCCAATAAGTCCCGCGGGCATTGCATCTGCAAAGCAGCTTAATGGCAAAGAGCTTTCCTTCAACAATATTTATGATGCCGATGCAGCCCTTGAACTGCTCTCAGAATTTGAAGAGCCGGCAGCAGTAATAGTTAAGCACACAAATCCCTGTGGGGCGGCATCTGCTGAAAAAATAGAAAATGCTTTTGAAAAAGCACTTGACTGTGACAAGCTTTCTGCATTCGGAGGCATTATTGCATTGAACAGGCAATGCAACATTGAAACAGCAGTGCAAATTACAAGCTTTTTCAATGAAATAGTTATTGCGCCTGCTTTTGAAAACAAGGCTCTTGAAAAATTAAGGGAAAAGAAAAATTTAAGGATTCTTGAATCAAAACAAATCCGCCCAGACAAATTTGATTTCAAGAAAATCAACAGCGGCCTGCTTGTGCAGGAAAAAGATTCTCTTTCCCTGAACGAAAAAGACCTCCAATTTGTTTCTGAAAAAAAGCCTTCTGAAAATCAATTAAGGGATTTGCTTTTTGCATGGAAAATTGCAAAGCATGTGAAAAGCAATGCAATTGTGCTTGCAAAAGAAAAAGCAACTGTTGGAATAGGGGCGGGACAAATGTCAAGGGTGGATTCTGTTGAGTTTGCAATAAAAAAATCAGGTGCCATTCACAAAAAAAGCGTTCTTGCAAGCGACGGCTTTTTTCCCTTCAGGGACAGCATTGACATTGCAGCAAAAGCAGGCATAGAGGCAATAATGGAGCCGGGCGGAAGCATCCAGGACAAGGAAGTAATCCAGGCAGCAAACCAGCACAAAATTGCACTTGTTTTTTCAGGAAAAAGGCACTTCAAGCACTAGCGCAGAATTGTCTGGTTTCTTTCTGCGCCGATTGAAACAACTGAAATTCTTGTTTTCAGTTCTTTTTCAACAAATTCAACATAGGCCCTTGCGTTTTTGCCAAGCTCTGCAAAAGACTTTTCTTTTCCGCTGATTTCAAAGCCGGGAAATTTTTTGTAAACAGGAATGCATTTGGAAATTTTTTCAGTGTCAGCAGGAACCTCTCTTATTGTTTTGCCTTCAAGCAGGTATTCAGTGCAGATGTTTAATTCTTCAATGCCTGAAAGCACATCGATTTTTGTCATTACAATTTCGCCTGTGCCATTCAGCCTGTTTGCAGTCCTTAATAAAACCAAATCAAGCCAGCCCACTCTTCGTGGCCTGCCAGTAGTTGTGCCAAATTCCATGCCTTTTTCCCTTATCCTGCTTCCAATTTCATTGTTAAGCTCTGTTGCAAAAGGCCCAGAGCCAACTCTTGTAGTGTACGCCTTTGCAACCCCGATTATTTTTTCAATTGCCTTTGCAGGCAGCCCAATTCCAGTAAGCGCAGCGCCTGCAATCGGATGCGAACTTGTGACAAAAGGATAAGTGCCAAAATCATTGTCCAAAAAAGTTCCCTGCGCAGCCTCAAGCAAAACCTTTTTGCCAGAATTTATTGCATTGCTTGTTTCAAGGGAAACATCCCCGCAATAACTTTTCAATTTTTTTCCAAGCTCGGAATACTCTTCAAAAATTTTTTTTTCTGAAAAATCGCTTCCAGGTGAAAACCCAAAAACAAGCTCCAGCAAAAGCCTGTTTGGTCCAAAATTCTCTGAAATTTTTTTTTGCAGCCTTTTTTCATCCACAAGCTCCAAAAACCTTATTCCTGACCTTGAAGCCCTGTCTGCATAGCAAGGCCCTATTCCCCTGCCAGTAGTGCCGATTTTTTGGGAATCCTTTTTTTGTTCAATCGCAAGGTCAAGCAGGTTATGCCATGGCATTACTATCTGTGCCCTTGCATCAATCACAAGGTCAATTTTTTCCCCAAGCCCAGTGATTTCTTTCAGCATTGTTTTTGGGTCTAAGGCAACTCCTGCACCAATGCAGCACTTTTTTTTATGAGCTGCCCCGCTTGGCAGCAAAAAAAACTTGAATTTTTTTTCCCCAACAACAACTGTATGCCCAGCATTGTTGCCGCCATTGAACCTTGCAACGAGGTCTGCTTTTTCAGCAAAAAAATCAGTTATTTTGCCTTTTCCTTCATCACCGAACTGCAAGCCCACTATTACTGTTGCCCCCAAAAAATCCCTTCTTTATCGAATGAGAAAAGCATTTTAAAATGATTGAAAGCAAATTAATCATGAAAACAAAACTCTCCCTTCCGGAAATTGCCCTGAGTTTTGATGATATTCTTCTTGTTCCGGCTGCATCAGATGTGCTGCCAAAAGACGCAGACCTTAAAACCAGGTTTACAAAAAAACTTTTTCTCAATATCCCAATTGTTTCAGCCGCAATGGACACTGTCACTGAAAGCAAAGCAGCAATTGCGATTGCAAGGCAGGGCGGAATTGGAATAATCCACCGCAACATGCCCCCTGAAAAACAGGCCGAAGAAGCCGCAAAAGTAAAGCGCTCTGAATTCTGGATAGTGCAAAATCCTGTCACGCTTCTTGAAAATGATTCCCTTTCAAAAATAAGGGGCCTGATGAAAAGCAGCGGCATCGGAAGCTTCCCAGTGCTTGACAAAAACAACAGGCTTGTCGGCATAGTAACCCAGAGGGATTTGTGGTTAGAGAATAACCCTCAAAAAAAGGTCTCAGAAATCATGACAAAAAACCTTGTAACAGTTGACAAATTTGTTTCAACAGAAGAGGCAAAGCAGATACTCCACAAGCACAAAATAGAAAAATTGCCAATTGTGGATTCAGATGGCAGGCTCAAAGGCCTGATTACTGCAGGAGACATCCAAAAAAAAGAAAAATTTCCCCTTGCCCTGAAAGACAAGCAGGGCAGGCTTTTGGTAGGCGCAGCAGTAGGGCCAAGCCAGAAAGAATTTGAACGCGCAAAAAAACTTGTTGAAGCAGAAGTTGATGCAATAGTCCTTGACACTGCCCATGGCCATAACAAAATTGTAATTGATGCATTAAAAAAAATCAAAAAAGAATTTGAAATTCAGGTTGTTGCGGGAAATGTTGCAACAGCAGAGGCAACAGAAGACCTGATTTCAGCGGGAGCAGACGCAATAAAAGTGGGAATTGGGCCGGGAAGCATATGCCTTGATGGGAATGCGCAAGTTTTGATGGCAGATTATTCTGTAAAGCCAATAGCGGACATAGCAGTTGGCGATTTTGTTATCACTCACAGGGGCAGGTCTCGAATGGTAACAAAAAAATATGTTCGCAGGCACAAGGGGAAAATGCTTAAAATAAAAACCGGCGGAACTCCAGGCGAATTATTTATAACTCCGAATCACCCTGTTTATGGGATGCATTTTTTTTACCCCGTGGATAAGAAAAAGAAATTTGGTGCAAAATATTTTTTTGGGAAAGGCAAGCATAATAAGGGTTTGTCCTGGATTCCGGCCGGGCTCCTGGAGCCGGAAGATATTGTTGCTGTTCCAAAAGCAGAATCAAGGCAAATTGAAGGCCCAGGAATTACTTTTGACCTTTTAGAATTTTTTCCGAATTATGAATGGGATAATGCAAAAATTTGGGCTGGCAAAATTGGTTTTAACCAGAACAAGGAGTCATTCCCGGTGCTTGCTGAAAAATTTTCCACAACGCCGAGAATAGTTGCAAACATTGTCCATGGCAGAAAATCTTTTGACATGCAGCTGAATCAGGAAATCAATTTTTATTTGAATGAAACCAGTTATTCCCGCGAAATTGAGCCAAACAAAATAAACAGGTTTGTTTCTCTGGATGCGAATCTAATGAAACTGTTTGGATACTTTGCGGCAGAAGGCTATGTAATGGGAAATGCCAACAACAGGCAGCTCTGCTTCGCATTTTCTGCAGAAGAAAAAGAATACCATTCAGAAATAATAAAGCTGGTTGAAACAGTTTTTGGCTATTCCAAATCGAAAGTAATATTCAGCAGTAAAAGGAATAGTGCAACTGTGCATGTGTTTTCAAATATTATTGCTGGTTTTTTTGAATCTTTATTCGTGCTTGGCGCGAACAACAAAAAGGCCCCCGAGCTTGTTTTAAACCAAGATTCTACCCTTCTAAAATCTTTTTTGGTTGGGGCAATAAATGGTGACGGCTGCCTTACAGAGGCAGGGCGATTGAGATATAAAACAACCTCCCCCTCTCTGGCATTCCAGATTACGGAAATCATTTCCAGATTGGGCTATTTGCCTTCCTTGGGGCTCCATAAGCCAAAGAACCAGAATTGGGCAGACACTTATATTCTTGGAGTATCTGGAAAGCAATATGATTCATTTTTGAAAGATCTTGGCCTTGATGCAAAGCCATTGGAAACTATTACAAAAAAACAACAATCTTGGTCTGACAGCAACTATATTTATTTTTCAATTGACTCCGTAAAAGAACAGCAGGTGGACATGAATGTTTATAACTTGGAAGTTGAGGAAGACAATTCTTATGTTGCAAATCGCTTGGCAGTGCACAATTGCACCACAAGAATCATTGCAGGCGTAGGAGTTCCGCAGTTCTCTGCAATAGCAGAATGCGCAGAAGCGGCTGAAAAGCACAATTGCCCAATAATTGCAGACGGCGGCATAAGGTATTCAGGAGACATTGTAAAGGCAATAGCAGCAGGCGCAAGCAGCGTAATGGTTGGAAAGCTTTTTGCTGGCTGCGAGGAAACACCCGGCAGAATGATTTTTTTTGGCGGAAGAAAACTCAAGCAATACAGGGGAATGGGCTCGCTTGGGGCAATGACAGAAAGAAAAGACTCCGATGTAACAGACAGGTATTTCCAGGACAAGGCAGAAGAAGCAAAACTTGTCCCCGAAGGCATTGAAGGAGTTGTCCCATTCAAGGGCACAATAGGCGAAGTGTCTTTCCAGCTTCTTGGAGGCTTAAGAAGCGGAATGGGAATGGTTGGGGCAGGTACAATTGATGACCTCAGGTTAAAAACAAAATGGCGCAGAATAACGCTTGCAGGGCTTCGCGAAAGCCATCCCCACGATGTTACAATAACAGAAGAATCCCAGAATTACAGCTGAAACTTTTTTTTAAAAAGCGTTTTATTATGGCAGCACAAATTCTTGACGGAAAAAAATTGTCTGAACAGCTTCTTGAAAGCCTCCAAAAAGAAGTTGCCATGCTTAAAGGCACTGGAATTGTTCCCTGCCTTGCAGTTATTCTTGTAGGGGAAAGGCCTGATTCAAAATTGTATGTGCAGAAAAAGCACGATGCATGCAAAAAAATCGGAATTGAATCAAAAAACATTTTTTTGCCTGAAAAAATTTCAGAAAAAGAGCTGATTGAAAAAATCAAAAACCTGAATTCCGACGCAGCAGTGCATGGAATTTTAGTGCAATTGCCATTGCCCCTGCACATTAACAGGGAAAAAATATTGAATTCAATTTCCCCTGAAAAAGATGTTGACAGCTTCTGCTCTGAAAGCCTTGGCCTGCTTTGCCAGGGAACAGAAACACTTGCTTCCTGCACTGCAAAAGGAATAATTAAGCTGATTGAAAGCACTGGCATTAAAATTGAGGGCAAAAATGCCTGCATAATCAACCATTCAATTGTGGTTGGAAAGCCGCTTGCACTAATGCTCCTGAACAGGAATGCAACTGTAAGCATTTGCCATAAGGCAACAAAAAACATTTCGGATTTCACGAAAAAAGCAGATATTCTTGTAAGCGCAGCAGGGAAAAAAAACCTTGTTTCGGGAGAAATAATAAAGCAGGGTGCAATTGTTATTGACGCGGGAATTTTTGTGGAAGAAAAAAAGGTTTTTGGGGATGTTGATTTTGAATCAGCAAAAAAAATCGCTTCCTGGCTAACTCCTGTTCCGGGGGGAGTTGGGCCAATGACAGTTGCCTGCCTAATGGAAAACACAATAATTGCTGCAAAAAAAATTTTAGGGGTTTGAATGCTTAAAATTGGTGTTCTGGCGAGCACAAAAGGGAGTGATTTGCAGGCAGTGATTGATGCGATTGCCGCGAAAAAGCTTTCAGCGCAGATTGCCTGTGTTGTTTCAAACAAGGCAGATGCATTTGCGCTTGAACGCGCGAAAAAGCACGGCATTGAAGCGATTTTTCTTAATCCAAAAAATTTCAAAAGCAAGGAAGAATTTGATTTGCAGTTGGTAAAAGAGCTTGAAAAGCGCAAAGTGGAATTGGTTCTTCTTATTGGCTATAACAAGATTCTTACAAAAATTTTTGTTGATGCATTCAGGAACAGGGCAATGAATATTCACCCTTCGCTTCTGCCTTCTTTCAAGGGCTGGGACAAAGACGTGCACAAAGAAGTTCTGGATTCAGGCGTAAAAGTGACTGGCTGCACACTGCACTTTTTGTCAGAAGAAGCAGATTCAGGTCCGATTGTAATGCAGAAAGCAGTGGCTGTTGCGGAAAACGAGACAGTTGATTCCCTCAAAGCCAAGGTGCAGAAAGCAGAACAGGAAGTAATCATAAAGGCAATAAAATTATTTGCGGAAGGAAAAATAAAAGTCGAAGAAAACAAGGTAAAAATTACTGATTTGTAATCTAATTGTATATACAATTGCCTTCTTATGCGCCTTATACATAATTTGGCCCTATTTGCAAAGATTTTTATACAACAAATGTATATATCTTTGTATGGCAAATAAATTGGTTACTCTTCGTTTAGGCAATAAGCTTCTGAAAGAAATTGATTCTGCCCTTGAAAATTCTTCTTTTGAGAACCGCACTGACCTGATTAAGCATGCTGTGCGTTCCCTTCTCAAGGAAATTAATGAGGGTGCAATTGATTGTTCCAGAGAGAAGCAGGATGAAAAACCAGGCAGCAACAGGCTAGGAGTAATTGTTGAAGAGGCAATGGAAGAATTAGGCTATGTGAGATAATTTTTTCTTAATCGCTTTTTTTCCAATGTCTTTCCTGCAATGCATTTTTTCAAAGGAAATTTTTGAAACAGCTGAATATGCATTGCCTATTGATTCCTCAATTGTTTTTCCAAGCGCGCTTATTCCAAGAACCCTGCCGCCATTTGTTAAAATCTTCCCATTTTCAATTTTTGTTCCCGCATGAAAAACAAGTGCATTTTTGATTTCCCGAGCTTTTTCAAGCCCAAAAATTTCCTTGTTTTTTTTGTACCTGCCCGGATATCCCCCTGAGGCAAGCACTACGCAGGTGCAGTGCTTTTTTGACCATTTGATTTTTTTTTCAGCAAGGTTTCCTTCAATGCAGGCAAGCATTATTTCCAGAATGTCGGATTTCATGCGAGGCAAAATTGCCTGTGTCTCAGGGTCGCCAAAGCGTGCATTGAATTCAAGGACTTTTGCTTCCCAGTTTTTTATCATTAACCCCGCATAAAGAACCCCTTTGTACTCTGCGCCTTCGCTTTTCATTGCATCAATTGTTTTCTGCATTATCCCTTTCAAAATTTTTTTTTCAAGTTTTTTTGTGACAACCGGCGCAGGCGAATAAGCTCCCATTCCGCCAGTATTCGGCCCAAGGTCTTTGTCAAAAGCCCTTTTATGGTCCTGGCTTGAAACCATTGGAAGAATGTTCTTTCCATCGCTGAAAGCCAAAAAGCTTGCCTCTTCGCCTTCAAGAAACTCTTCAATCAGGATTTTTTTTCCCGCAGAGCCAAAAGCGCTTTCCAGAAGAATTTTTTTAACAGCATTTTCCGCTTCTTCGGGGCTGTTGCAGACAAAAACCCCTTTTCCCGCTGCCAAGCCATCCGCCTTTACCACAATTGGCACGCCTTTGTTTTTCAAGTAGGCGAGGGCTTTTTCTGCAGAAACAAATTCCCCTGATTCCGCAGTCGGAATCCCATATTTTTGCATTATTTTTTTTGCAAAAATCTTGCTTCCCTCAAGCATTGCGGCTTTTGCGCTTGGCCCAAAAATTTTCAGGCCGCGCTTTTCAAATTCATTCACAATTCCCTCAACAAGAGGCGCTTCAGGCCCCACAATTGTCAAGCCAATTTTATGTTTTTCAGCAAAATCAGCCAGTGCCTTGACATCTTCTGCATTGATTGGAATGTTCTCCGCAATTTCAGAGGTTCCCGCATTTCCAGGCGCACAAAAAAGCTTTTCACAAAGCCTGCTTTGCCTTATTTTCCAGGCAAGCGCATGTTCTCTTCCTCCGCTTCCAACAAGCAAAATCTTCATTTTATTCCCCAATAAAATCAAATGTTTTTTTCTGTTTGTTTTGCAGAAACAAAAACCCAATTTTGTAGATATGCCGGGATAAATTGTTTTGTGAATTGAATACCTGCGAAGTATTTTGATAATAATTTGCTTATAATTTTAAAAGTATTGATATCATTTTCTGCGCACAATTGCATTGTTATCATCCCATTCGCAGTTAATTTTTTATTTATGTTTGAAAAGATTTCATGGAAATAGGCTCCTCTTTTCTTTTTCGAAAAAATTTCAGGATGCATAGTTAAATCACATATGATTGCATCAAAGCTATGTTCTTTCTCTAAGAATCTGCATGCATCATCAATTATGATTTTTACTCTCTGGTCATTAAAACAATTTTTGTTTATTTTTTGCAAAATTTTTTTTGATGCATTAATAACTTCTTCATCAATATCTACAATAGTAACCTTTTTTGGATTATGTTTCAAGAGCTCTGCTGCAAGTGCGCCGTCTCCTCCGCCCAGTATGAGTATTTTGCTCAGCTTATTTTTTGCTTTGATTAATGGAGAAATCAGAGCTTTATTATAATTTGCAAACCCTCTCTCAGCTATTTGCAAATCATTGTCCAAAAATAGCATTCTGCCAAAGGCATTATTTTCAATAATATCTATTTGCTGATGCTTAGATTTTTTGCTAAAAAGTTTTTTCTTGACTTTATATTTTACGGTAAAATCAGGGCAAGAAGAATCAGCAACCCAATCGCCATTCTTTACTTGGAGCCTATTCCCCCTACAAACCAAAATTTTTTTTACTGATTGCGGCTTTAGCTTGCATTTAAAAAATTGCAGCAACTTTAATGGAATTTCTGATTTTTCAGAGCAGGTATAAATATCAATGGAGGCACGCCCATTTTCAGGGTAAGTATGTATAGCAATATGCGATTCGCCAATAATTGCTATTGAGGTTAGGCCAAATGGCTTAAATTGGTGGGTGTGGATTCCTATAAGTGTTAGGCCGAATTTTTTTATTCCTGTAATAAGCAGGTTTTCTATTTTTTTCTTGTTATTTAAATTTTTTTTTGGGCAAGAAAAAAATTCCCCTATGCAATGTTCTCCTGAATAAATCAAATTTTCATCTCCTTTTTAAGCGATAATAATTCTTTTTTCAGTTATTATTTTATCCATTTTTACATCCCGGCTTGTGCTTGGGATTTTTTTCTCAATGTTGCATTCAAAAGCAAGCCCGATTTTTTTTGCGCTTTTTTTTGTTTTTTTCAGGAACCTGTCAAAAAACCCTCCGCCATAACCCAGCCTTTCGCATTTCAAGTCAAAAGCAGTTCCCGGCACTATAATCAGGTCAATCTCTTGAACAGGAATTTTTTTTCCTGTTTTTGGCTCAAGCAGGCCGAATTTTTTTTCCTCCAGGCAATCCAGGGAATTTATTTGCACTGCGCGCATTTCTTTTTTTTCAAAATCGCATAAGGGCACTGCAACAGTTTTTCCAAGGCCAAGCGCTTCCCCAATCATTTCACTTGTCCTGGCCTCACTCTTGATTCCCACATAAAACAGGATTTTTTCAGACTTTTTGAATTCCTGCAGGGAAAAAAGCCTTTCTTTTATTGCAAAGCTTTTTTCAATTATTTCTTTTTGGGAAAGGGAATTGCGTTTCTGCAGGTTCTGCAGCCTGAGCAGTTTTTTCATAATTAGAAATAGCAAGCAAAAAAAAGAAAAAAGGCAATGAAAAAATTATTTTACCTTGACTTTGAATTTTTTGCCTGCCGCTTTAATCAGCTTTGCTTTTGGGATTTCAATCCTGAGCAAGCCGTTTGAAAATTCAGCTTTTGCCCTGCCAGGGATTACTTCGCTTGGCAATGGCAGCATTCTGTAAAAGCCGCTGTAAGCCCTTTCGTGAAAGTAATAGCCCTTGCTTTTTGTTTCCTCTTTTTTTTCCCTGTGCATTTCAGTCCTGATTGCAATGCTCCCGTTCTGGATATCAATGTCAATGTCTTTTTTTTCAACTCCGGGAAGCTCGGCAGTCACTTCCAGCATTTTTTCCTTGTCCCTGATGTCAACAAGCGGTGAGCGCAGGCCAGCGCTTAAAGGCAGTTTCATGGGTTCAAAAAAATCCTGCATGAAATTCTCAAATTTTTTCTTTTTTCTGAAAGGGTCAAACAATTCCATTTCAAGAGACAATCAAGCCACCCCTGTTTTATAGTGCTGCGGAAATAAGCCCGTATATGAAAACAACCACTGCCCAGCAGGCAATGTTCACCCATGGCCTTTCTCCGGAAGAAAAAGAAATTATTTTGTACAATGTAAAATACTGCCAGACATAAATTATCAGGCCAATTATAATCAATGCAAAAAAAAGCGGAAAATTAATTTCCTTTGGCATTGTTGCAATGAGCAATGCGACTGTTGCGGCTGCTTCCTGTGTTGTTGCAGCCGAAAGCAACTGTAGCTTTGCAAGGAAAGCTGGGGAAAAAACAAGCCTCTGTGCAAGCTGTGAAATTACTGCAAGTATTATTGCAAAAACATAAAAAAAGCCAAGCGCGGAAACAACTCCTGCAAAAAGCCCTTCGCGGCTTTTCCTGTGAAAAGCAATTCCTATTGCAAAAATCATTGCAGCCAAAACAAAGAACAAAACATACCGCATTACAATGTGCTGGATTGCAAATTCTGCCCAGTCAATGTTCAGGCCATCCGCAATATAGCCGATTGCCGCAATAATTGCAGGCACAATCACAATAACCAATGCCAATGCAATGTTCGGCTTTTCAAAATTGCCGTCAACAGAACTGCTTACCTTGAAAATATTCAGATTCAATCAAAATCACTTAGTTTATAAGGAATTCCAGCTATTTAAATTTTTTCACTGCAATTTTCTTACTTTTTCTTTTTTGGCATTCTTGGCCTTGCCTCAAATTTTTGTTTTTCTTTTGTTATTTCGGCGCTTGCAAGCGGGGTTTGGAGTATTCTCTCTATTGTCGTTATTGCAATAGTGCTGGGGTTTGCAGGGGCATAAATTCTGTTTGCTATCATTACTGCTCTGGTGTGCAGCTTCGCATTTTTTGGGGTTTCCTTTGCCAGGTTCCAAACTCTTTCCCTGAAAGCAGCTTCTGCCTCTTCAATTCCCGGCCTATCACGGATTCGTAACTTATTCGCACTTGCAACTCTGGAAACTCTTAATTTAGCTCCAAAAGTATCATTATGACTAGGGCTTCTGCTGATACGCCTCGCCATTTTTTTGCCTCCTGAATAAAAAAATAATTTTTTAACGCAATCATTTCTTTTTCCTTTTCAAGCCAGGCCTTGGGGGCATTTTTTGCCTTTCTTGGGGCGGAACTATGTCTTCCTTTTTTGGAGTTTCAATTATTCTTTTTATTGCAAAAACTGCAGGCTCACTTGGTTTTTCATACATTGTTTGGGCTATCAGCCGCGCCAGTGTTCCAGAAGCAACTTTTTTTGGAAACCACCCTTGAAGGCTTGCTGCAGTTGCCCTAACTTTTATTATAAAATCTCTTTCTCTTTGTGCAAGCCCAGGCCCAATGCCTGCTGACGCCCTCTGTGCTTTTTCAACTTGTGAAGTTCGCAGCCTTCTCACCTGGGAAGTGGTTGGCTTAATGGATTTTAACGCATTCCTCCTCATTTTTTTCACCTTGTAACCTTGAAACCCTGGACTTTTTCAAGAAGCTCTTTTGCCTTTCCTTTTTCAAAATGCTTTCTCACTGGGAAAAGCATTTCATTGATGTAAAAGGCAAGGCTTTTTTTCAAATCCATTGGATGCAGTTCCCCGCCGGAAAAAAGCCTTTCAAGCTCTTCAAAAGAATTGATTTCAATGTCACCGCCGAATTTTGCAGGCCGCTCAATTTTCATTTTTTTGTTTTTTTCAAAAACAATGAATTTGCAATATTCAATAATCGGGTTTTCCTGCAATTGTTTTTCAGGGCAATAAGCCTTCATTATTTTTCTTTCAACTTCTTCTCCAGAATCAGTCATGAAAATAGCGGAATCCGGAATTGATTTTGACATTTTCAATTCAATTGCCCTTTCAATGCCCTGCGCATCGCTCTTAATTTGTGACAAGCCAATCAGCATATGGTGGCTCACAACAACAGGCTTCCAGAAACCCAGTTCAGGCCCTATTTCCCTTGCAAGCACATTCACTTTTCTCTGGTCCATTCCCAATTCTGTTATGTCAACACTCAACTGGAAAATATCAGCTGCCTGCATGCAGGGATAAAAAATTTGTGAAGCATTCTGGGTTTCGCTTTCCTTCCTGCCCATTATCTGTGAAGACCTTACTGCCCTGTTCACTGTTATTTTGGTTGCAATCCGCATTACTTTTTTCCAGTAATCCTCTTTTTTTACAATGCCGCTTGACCTTACAAATTCAACATTCTTAAAATCCATTTCAGTTGCTTTCCACACTTCTATAAGATAATCTCCGCAGGCCTGGATTTTTTCAAGGTCCCCGCCATACTTGTTGTTTGCCAATGCATGCCAGTCAGCAGCAAGCATCTTGAATTTGCAGCCTGCCTTTGTCATCTTGTTCACATTAATTGCCCTTAACAGGCCCTGTGCAATGTGAATGTTTCCGCTCGGCTCAAACCCGTCATAGGCAACTGGCTGTTTTTTTTTGTCAAACAATTCAAATAGTTCCTGTTCAGTAATAATTTCCTCGCCAACCTGCCTTACAAGCGCAACCTTTTGTTCAGTATTCATGCCAATAACCAGCTAAATTATATATTGTGAAAGTATTTATACTTAATTGGAGTTTGTGTTTGCCATGAAGCCTTTTGCACCAAGAAAACAACCGCAGGCAGAAAGAAAAACCCCAGGCCAAAAAAGATCTCCAGAAAGGACAACTGTAGTTGCAAAGAGGAAGAGCGCAAGCTTTGCCCAGCGCTCTGCAGAAGCCAGGGCGGAAAGAAGAAAATCAAAGGCAACAGGCTTAAAATTTGACAGGGCTGGTTTTCTGACTGGTTCGCTTAAGGGCAAGCCAGCGCGAAGGCTTTTGGCTTTTCAAGGCAGGTTTTATGCGAGCTCCACACCTGGTCAGCCTGTAAACATAAAAGCAAGATTGCAAAGAAAAAAGATAATTGACGAATTTCTTAGAACTGCTCTTGGAAGAGAATTAAAAAACTTTATTTTAATTGAGTTAAGAGCAAGGCATCGCGGTTTGGCTGATTCCGAGAAACTTAGAACTGAATTAAACAAATGGAAAAAAATACTTGAAAGCGCTCTTGCTGAAGATCCATCTTACTTTAGGCCTGAGATTATTGCTGTGCTTAAGTTTAACAGAAAATTGTTTGACAGGAACTCTTTTGAAAGGGCTGCATCTGCAGAGTATGCAATCCGCCTGTTGAATTCAATTATCACTTCCCCGTCAAAAAGATAAATTGGTTTTTTTTATGCGCAAGGTAATGGCTTTCGGGACTTTTGACATTGTCCACCAAGGGCACCTTTATTATTTGCAGGAGGCAAAAAAGCTTGGCGATTATTTGATTGTTGTTGTTGCACGCGACAAAAATTCAGTTGTTATAAAAGGCAAGAAGCCTTTGCACAATGAAAAAGCCCGCCTGGAAGAAATAAAAAAACTTGATTTTGTAAATGAAGCTGTTTTGGGGGATAGGGAAATGCGCTCCTGGAGCACAATCCAAAAGCACAGGCCTCAAATAATTGCTTTGGGCTATGACCAGTGGAAAAGCGAGTTTTCCCTGGCGCAGGAGCTTGGAAAGCTCGGCTTGCATCCAATGATTGTGCGCATAAAGCCTTTCCAACCTGAAAAATTCAAGACAAGCAAAATACTGCAAAACAAGGAAAAGTGATTAAGGCATGTTAAGGTTTTTAAAAAATCTAAGAGTCACTCTGCGTCCCAAACGAGCAAGCCAGAAGTCTAAAATTCACATGGAATTGGAAGAAAAATTGCTTGATTTTGAATTGGCTCAAACCAGGGTAACTTTTTTGGGAATGTCTTTTGCATCATTTTTGCCGGGCTTCGCAGTCATGCATACCAAGGGTGGAAAGCAAATAATTGAAATTGCTTTGAAACCAGAAGAAATCAAAAACCTGCCTCTCGCTTCGCTGGAAGCAATTGCAGGCCATTATGGAGAAATAATGGCTGTCCAGGAATTCCTTGGGCGGTTTGAAAAAAGTGCAAGGGCCTATGATATTCCGACAAAACAATGGACTCCGTATGAAATAAGGGGCATTGGCAAAATCCTGGAAGAATTGGAGCTGCGCAGGAAGCAAAAGTAAAAAGCAATATTATGTTGGTTACTCTTTTTTGTTAAGCAAAACATTTTTAAGTAATGCCTGGCATTCTTTTCATATGCACAGGTACAGGATTATTTTTGCGGCAGCAATACTGGCTGCAATCAGTGTCATACTCCAGATCTGGAAAATTTCCTATTCGTATGGAGGGGTAATCGACATTGATGTTGTTGGTGTGCCATGGCTTGCAGGCACTTTTATTCTCGGCCTTTCAGGGGGATTATTGACAAGCCTTGTTTCCGCAATCGGAATAGCAATTTTTGCCCCAACCGGCATTGTCGGCGCAATAATGAAATTTGCAGCAACAATTGTAATGGTCCTGATTGTCGGCATTATTGGCAAAAAATTCGGTTTTGGAAAAAAAGCAATGGTTGCTGCCTTTGTTTTGTGCCTTGCTGCAAGGCCTGCAATAATGGTTTTGTTCAATTATTACTGGGCAATACCTGTTTTTTTTGGCATTCCGACTGAAATTGCCTTGCAAAAATTTCCAGTGGAATTGTTTATTGTGCCAAACATTATTCTTGCTGCAATGGATTTTTGGATTGCCTATTTCCTTGTTTTTTCAACACGCCTGAAGGCCAGATTGGATGATTAAGCTGGAAAATTTTTCACTTGCGTTTAAAGCCAAAAAAATAATTCAAGGCCTGAATTTGCAGATTGGCTCCAATGAAAAGATTGCAATAATAGGTGCCAATGGAACAGGAAAAACAAGCCTGGCTTTTTTTCTGGCAGGAGTTATTCCTGATTTTGTTCCTGCACAAATTTCAGGAAAATACAAATTGCCTGCAAAGGCCTCCTTGATAATGCAGAATCCTTCAAACCAGTTTTTTGCGATTTCAGCGAAAGAAGAGCTTGGAGAAAAAGGGGTTTTGCTTGCAAAAAAGCTTAATGCTGGGCATTTGCTTGAAAGAAACATTTTTCAGTTCAGTGAAGGGGAAAAGCAGAAGCTCAACCTGATAGCAAACCTTGCCCTTAAGCCTGAAGCGCTTCTTCTTGATGAGCCTTTGGAACTATTGGACCCTGTCGAATCAGGCCGCTTCAGGAAAATGCTTGAAAAAGCGGGCAGAGGCGCAATTGTTTGGTTTGACAAGAAAGACAATTTTGTTTCCGCTGAAAAAAAGTTTTTTTTGCAGAAGCCAAAAAAAGTTTTTTTGCCAGAAAAGAAAAAAAACACATTAAAAGAAATTGTCCTGGAAGCGGATTTTAAAATTTCTGCTCCGACAGTGCTTTCTGCTGGTTTTTCTCTTCACAAAGGCGAAAAAATTGCAATTATTGGAAGAAACGGTTCAGGCAAAACAACTTTGCTGAAAACAATTGCCCGCCTTAATAAGTTTTCAGGAAAACTATTGCTCAAAGAAAAGGTTTCTTTTGCTCCCCAGAATCCTTCCCATTTGTTTTTCAATGAAACAGTTGAAGAAGAGTTGTTTGACAAGGCAAATGCGCACTTGCTTGGAATTTCTCACCTGTTGAAAAGCTCTCCTGACAGGCTCAGCAGGGGCCAGCAAAAACTTGTCAGCATTGCAGCTGTAAAAGCAGGCACAATTGCCTTGCTTGACGAGCCAACAACCTGGCTTGATTCTGAAAACAAGGCAGTTGTTTACGGCTTCATAAGCAATAGCAGTGATTCAATGATAATTTCAACTCATGACAAAAAATTGCTTGATTACTGTGACAGGGTTTTTATTATTGAAAAGGGGGTGCTGGAAGAATGTTCCAATACAAAAGCAAATCGCTTTTTTCAGGGGCTCCAGAATTACTGAAAATAATTTTATTTGCATTTTTTTTTGTCCTCGCTGTCCTGCTTAACAGCATTGAAGCACAGCTAGCCCTGTTTGCTATTTTGCTGTTTCTTCTTGCAATTGCTGGCTTTGATTCTTTCAAAGGCTTTCTTGGAGTAATTCCTTTCCTGCTGCTTGCTGATTTTGGTTTCTGGTTTTTTCTTAAAGGTACGGGAATAAACCTGGTTCAATTAATTGTTGTTTCAAACATAAGGGTTTTCAATTTGCTGATGGCAACAAGCTTTTTTTCCTTTTCCACTGATGCCTTTGCGCTTGCAAGGCTTTTCCAAAAATTAAGAATGCCTGAAGCAGTTTCACTTCCAATTTTCGCGTTATTCAGGTTTTTGCCTGAAATTGAAAGGGATTTTTTGGAAATAAAAGACATACAAAAACTGCGCGGAATTTCCCCTAAAAGGCCATTGCATTACCTAAAATCAATTCTAGTGCCATTGTTCATAACAGCTCTTCAGAAGTCAGACGAGCTTGCAATAGCCTATTATTTAAGAAAAAAGAACGGAAGAGCCTGAGATTAAAAATAGTGAATTGCAGGCAAAATTTGCCTGCCAAATTATTTAATGCAGATAGGCAAAATTAAAGCCGAATCCGCTCCAATAAAATTCCTTGTCATATCCTGAGTAATAAGCAGGGTATGTGTAATATACAGGCTCATAATATGTTGCATATGGCTGCCAGCTTGAATAATAGGAATAGGTTGAATACGGAGTGAAATTGTAGTAATAATCATATCCGTAGCTAGGCCCATAGCTTGCGCCACTGTAAGTGTAATTATAATAGCTGTTAGGATATTCCAGGGCGCCATAACTTCCGCCCCAATAATAATAGGCAGAAACCTGGCTAGCCAAAAAAATTGCTGCGATTGCCAAAAACAAAATTTTGATTTTCATTGAGAACACTCCTTTGCAAAAACTGTCGCCTGAATGTGTTGTTACATAATTATGTACCCAAGAAGTATTTAAATATAACTGATTAACCCAAATTAGTTAAAAAAAGAGCTTTTTTTGCCTTTCAATTGGGTTTTGTGAAATCAGATGAAGGCATCCCGAAGGATACCTCCACAAGAGAGTTGGTTGAACTTAGGCCAAGAATTGGGATAGGCTCACCAGACTAAGTTCTTTTGGATTATAGAAATCAGAGATTTCTACAATAGAATATATGGTGTCTAATCTTCTATAAAAACATTTGCATTATTTTGATATAAAAAAGAGAACTTTTGTTATCTTTTTTGCATAACCTCTGTTTTTTTGCTTGTTTTTAATAGGATGTGAAGATTATCCTGCTTTTTGCCATTCTCTTGTAAAACTCAAAATCCGCTTTTTTTTGCCCTGCAGTGTAAACTATTTTTTCTAATCCCACCCAGGTTATGAACCATCCTGAGGGTTCTAAAAAAACCATTAGTATGCTTTGCAGAATGTCTTTCAGGTCATTTGCAGCTATGTATGCTGCCAGCACCATTAAGGAAAAACCCAGCCCTGCCAGTATTATGCCTTTTTTTCTATGATTTGCTATTGCTTTTCCCAAAAGTGAGGCGTGTTTCTGAAAATGTGTTAAAAGCCTTTTTTTGATTAGTTTTTCTTCTGCAAAATTTCTTTGTTCTGCAGGCACTAAAAACCTTAGTTCTATTGTGCCTGTGCTCTTGTCTTCGCTTGCTTTTTTTGCTTCCCTCAAAAAATCGTCAGACAATGCCCTCTGCGAGTAAGGCCTTGGGTCAAAATCCGAGAACAAGTCATCATAAACATCTATCCAGATGCTTATTTCAGCCATTTTAAGAAGCTCTTTTTTCTCTTCTTTCAACCCTTCCAGATAAACCTCTGGAAACCCAAACTTCTTCCAGGCCTTCCTGTTCTTCTTTCCCTTCTCTTCCATAAAAAAACCAGATAAAATTAGATTTAATTCATTAATAAGGATATTGTTAAATCCAGCGCGATAAATCTGCGATAGCAAACCACGCTTTAGCATGGAAACAAGTCGCGCACTAGTTTTACCGTAAAACTGCCTGTTTGTTATGCCTGTTGTGCAGTGCTCGTGCGTGTTGAGCTTTGTTGCTCGCACGAAATTCTCGTCGCTTGCGAGCCATATCATATCGTCGGTTCCAAACCTTGCTGTACCGATTTATGTCAAAGTTTTGTTCGAGCATATTATCCAATTCGGGTTTCCCCACAATATTCTTTTGGTATGCCTTCCTTTGAGTTTCGAAATCTGTTTGAACCGCTCGAACGTTCTTGTGGGGTGAAACTGTTCCAAAATAAGGGCCAATGCGGCCAATGAGTTCATTAAGTGCAACTTCCAATCCAAACCCTGCTCGACGTACCATTCTCCCATTGCGAATTCCAAAATATATTCTCCATTTTCTATTGCGACTAAAAAGCGGTTCTAAAGCGCTCATGCGAATGGCGCGTTGACCTGTCAAATCAGCAAGATCTGCAGTAAGTAGGCCAACTGTCATTTTGCATTCTTTTTTAGCAACTGGCAGCACCAGTTTGTCCAATTGTTTTTTTGTAACTGGTTTAAGGTCGGCATCCAGCGTGACAACAATAGTAGAACCATTCTCGCGGGCGCGCCTAAAACCGGCATAGACTGCAAAAGCTTTTCCACAATTTTTTTCCAGAGAAACAAGCGTAGCCCCATTTTGGACTGCTATTCTAGCTGTATTATCCGTGCTTCCGTCATCCACGACAATCACATCGTCAATCAGATAGTGAACCAGTGGATTCATCTTTTGAAATCGTGGGAACCGAGACTTCAATCGCAATACTGATTGCAACATTTTTGGCAGGTAAAGTGCTTCATTATAAGCAGGAATAATAATGGTCACTTTTTCTGTCATGCGATTTATTTTGTGTAAATTCTTTTTAAATACCTTTTCCGCCTTTATTTTTTGATTGGTTTTATGGGCACGCAGATTGGGGAAATCCTTGAAAAGCAGGAAATAGATTTTTCTTTTTTGAATGGCAGGCGCATTGGAATTGATTCTTTCAATGTGCTTTACCAGTTTCTTTCAATTATAAGAGGG
The DNA here is from genome assembly GCA_028713935.1 of Candidatus Iainarchaeum sp. GTDB lineage: Archaea > Iainarchaeota > Iainarchaeia > Iainarchaeales > JAGVNX01. The sequence goes on along the minus strand of JAQTNI010000003.1, from coordinate 15,347 downwards.
GCAGACGGAACTCCTTTGATGGATTCAAAGGGAAGGATTACTTCTCACTTAACAGGACTGCTTTACAGGACAATCAATCTGCTTGAAGCAGGTGCCTTGCCTGTTTTTGTTTTTGACGGAAAGCCAATTGAACTCAAAAAAGAAACTTCAAAAGCAAGAAATGAAATACGGACCGCAGCAGAAAAAAAATTCAAAGAGGCAAAAGAAAAAGGCGAAACAGAGGAAGCAAGAAAATTTGCAATGCAGGCAACAAGATTAACTCCTGAAATGGTTGAAGAGGCAAAAACTCTTGTTGAATTAATGGGTTTGCCAGTTGTGCAAGCCATAAACGATGGGGAAGCACAGGCTTCACAAATGGTTGACAATGGCACTCTTTATGGCTGTGTTTCCCAGGATTTTGATTCTCTCCTCTTTGGAGCAAAACGCCTGTTCAGGAATGTAACTGTTTCCGGAAAAAGAAAAGTGCCTGGAAAAAATTATCATTATGACATTAAGCCTGAACTGATTGAGCTTGAAAAAAATTTATCATTGCTCGGCATTGACAGGAAAAAGCTTGTCTGGATAGGCATTCTTGTTGGAACCGATTTTAACAAAAAATTCCCAAAAATTGGCCCAAAAACAGCTTTGCAGTTAGTAAAAAAATTTTCTTCTTTTGAAGAAATCATAAAAGAAACAAAGCACGAGCCTGATTTTGATTACAGGGGAATAGAGGAAATTTTTTTGCATCCAAAGTTTTCAGAAGACTTCAAAATTGAATTCAAGCCAATGCAAAAAGAAAAAATAATGTCTTTTTTGTGCGACGAGCGCGATTTCAGCAGGGAACGCGTTGAAAACGCCTTAAACAAAATAGTGGAAAGAGTTGATTTCAGCGCAAAGCAAAGCAGGCTCAGTTCCTGGATATGATTGATTATGCGGCCAAAAAAAAGACCAATCATCAATACCAAAAGGTTAGTGCAATTGACAATCGGAAAAAGCTACCATGAATGGCTGCGGAGAAGGCTTTTTTCTGGCAGGCGTTATCTGGGCGAATTTGAAAAAGAAGCCGGAAATAAAAAATTCACTGGCAAAGCAGATTTTGACAAATTTGCATTAAAGCTGGTTAACCACAAAATCGGGATAGGCAACATGAAAACAATTCCAGAAGCAATAAAAGCAATAAAAACTGATATTGCCGTTGCACGTGAAAGAATTGGGAAAATGAGGGAACAACTTATTGCCCTGGAACATAGGGATTATGAGGCATATCACAATGCAGCTGAAAAGGCGCTTTTTTCCCTGCGCAGGTATGATAATTATTTTCAGCTAATTTGGGTTTGCATTGATGGCATAAAAAAGGAAATTGCAAAAAAGTAATCAACATTGCAGCGGCACAAAGACAAAGCAGCATTTTCTTTCTTTTTCTTCCAAAAACCCTTTTTGCTTTTGCATCAAAACAATTTCCTGGGAAAATTTTTCTCCAAGAGGCACAACAATTTTTCCGTTTTCCCTTAACTGGCTTTCAAGCGCTTTCGGAATTTCAGAACAGGCAGCGCTTATAAGAATCCTGTCAAAAGGACTTTTTTCAGGCCAGCCTTCACAGCCATTGCCAAGCAGCAATTCAATGTTCCCGCATTTTGCTGACTTCAAATTTTTTTCCGCAAGCGCCTTTAATTCCGGCAATATTTCTATTCCAAAAACCTTTCCTTCAAGGCCCACAATTTTTGAAAGCAATGCAAGCACATAAGCGCTTCCAGCACCAATTTCAAGTACTTTCATTCCCCTGTGCAAATCAAGCATTTCAAGCATAACTGCAATTGTGCTTGGCTGGCTAATTGTCTGCCCCCTGCCTATTGGAAAAGCATTGTCTTCATAAGCAAACTTTCCCAGGCTTTCCGGAAAAAAAATTTCCCTTTTCACAGACAAAAAAGCCCTTTCAATTTCCCTGCTTTTCAATGCTCCCTCGCTAACCATGCCTTGAACAAGACTTTTTCTTTTTTCAGAAAAATTGTTTTCACGCATTTTTCCGCGACCTTTCCCTTATCAGTTCCCGCAGCTCATTAAACCTGCTCATGCTTTCAAGCTCTTCTTCCTCAATTACAGGAACATTCCCGACTGCCTTCTGGCTTGATTCTTTTGCAAGAATCAAAGGGCTTGAGCCAAAAACATTTTTTGCATGAATAAGCTCAACAGCCTTTTTCCTTATTTCGATTTTAGTATTTCCCTTTCCAATTATCAAAGTTTCTTTTTTTACGCTTGCCCTGAAAGGAGCATGCTTGAAAACAGACAATTCAACTCCAAGGCCCTGAATTTTCCCAAGGCATTCATCCTCAATGTCACTGTCAAAAACATTTTTTTCCTGTTTTTCCCCTTTTAACAAATCAATTTTTTTAATAAGGCTTGTTCCAAGCAAATCTTCCAATGCCTCTGCTTTTCCAAGAGAAACATTTGCGCCTTTTTCATACCTGTGCACAGATTCAACTGTTGAATCAATTTTTTGCGCAATTTCTTCCAGAGTAAAGCCCATTTCTTTTCTTCTCTGCCTTAATTTTTCAGGGTCAAGCTCAACAATTTCTTTTCCCTTGAAAACCCTAATGCTAGGCAGGTTTTCCTCTAACAATTCCGAAAAACCCCTGAAGCTCAGGACATTAATGCCATATCTTTCATAAACAGAATTTTCCTTCAGAGAAAAAGCCTTGCTTTTTTCTCCAACAACCATTGGAATTGCCGCAAAAAGCGAGGAAAGCTTTTTCAGCTCCAAAGCCTGTTCTTCCCGCAAAGCATCAATGTTATTCAAAACTTTTACCAAAAAAAACAAGCCATGGCCCTTCCCTGCCAGATCAAAGCAGGAATGCGCATGCAAAAAGCTTTCAACCAAAAACCCTTTTTCTTTCAGCAGGGCAATTATTTTCATTAACAATACTTCGCGCATCAAAAAGCCCCTGCAAAAAAACCAATTAATGCAATGAGCATGCCTATTTTTGAAAAAAGCTGTGCCTTGTCATTTTTTCCATCAAAAAACATTTTTCCCGAATACAAAAAGATTGCTGCTGAAACAATTGCAAAAACCAAAAAAAGAATATTCCCAAATTTTAATGCAAAAAAAACAAACAAGGGCAGGATAATTGCAACAATGTAAAGCGCAAAAACAAATGCCTTTGCAAACTGCTTGCCCGCAACCATTGGCAATGAAACCTTTAATCCTTTATCCGCATCAATGTCTTCTGTGTCCTTGATTATTTCCCTTGCAACATTTGCAAGCAATGCAGCCGCAGCCAAAAACAAGACAATGTTGTAATTTCCAATTATTGTTGCTCCAAAAACAAGTGTAAAAGCAGTTCCCAATCCCACTATCCAGTTTCCAAGGAATTTTGTTTTCTGCATTTTTGCAGAATAAACAATCAATAGCACTGTGAAGCTGATTGAAATTACTATTGATGCTGGCATCAAGAAAAGCGCTAAAATGTTCCCAATTGCAAAAAGCCCTATTGAATACCAGAAAGCGCTGTCTTTTGTAATTCTTTTGCTTGGAATCGGCTTTTTTGGCCTTATTCTCGCGTCTATTTCAGAATCAAAAACATCGTTTATTGTTTGGCCTGCAGCGCAAACAAAAAAAGCAGCTAACATTGCAATTATCAATTGTGTTTCTGAAAAAACAATTCCTGCACCTGAAAACGCAATGAAATATCCTACAAAAACTCCAAAAGCAGCCATTAGGCAGTTCAATGGCCTGATTAATTCAAAAAAAGCTTTTATTTGCATGCAATAAAAAGTAGTTCAAAATGGTTTTTAAGGATAATTTTTGCTTTTTACTTTCCTTTTGAAGCGCTTTTCTTTACCTTGTGCTTTAACCTGAACCTGCTGCTTCCGCATTTCCTGCATTTTCTCGGTTTTCCCGTCCCTGACCGATTTTTTGCATTGCATTTCATGCAAATCCAGACATTCAGGAAAAGCCTTTTGTCTGCCTCTTCAAAGCGCGCCATAAAAAAACCCATTGTTTTAAAATAATTCTCAAAAACAAGTTATTTAATTATTTCACAAAACAATCTGTTGGATTGTCCACTAATTATTGAAATCGCAACAGTTTTTAAATATAGGACAAAAACCATTTTGAAGCAAAAAAAGCATTGAAAAACAACAAAGCAGCCCTCATGGTCTAGACCGGTTAAGGACCTCAGCCTTTCAAGCTGATGACCTGGGTTCAAATCCCAGTGAGGGCACTAAAATTTTCTAATTTTTTTATTGCTTGCAAAATGATTGTTGCCAAAAGAAACAATTGCTGTGAAGGGAAGATAATGTGGGAACAACAAGTTCTAGTGCCATGACAAGAAAGGTCGCAGGATTTTTAAATACTTTAATATAGGATTTGTGCATGCAAGATTCAATTGAGCAAGATAAAATTCCGTATCCTGGAGAGGATATTGAAATTGTTGAGTTGGGGGACTCCTCAAGTGTTTTTATTAGCGGGTTTGAATCCGAAATTAAGGAAATTGAAGCGTTTCTTAAGGAAGATGCGTTAAAGCAGGAAAAGGAAGGCGTGAACAGGACTTTTTTGTGGATGTCTCGCGAATACCACCAAATTCTTGGCTACATTACTATTTGTGCTGATGCGATTAATTTGGACAAGGTTCAAAAAGATGAAATGATTAGGCGTGGCATTAATTACAAGTCATTGCCCGCCTTAAAAATAGGCCGGATGGGAGTTCAAAAATCTTTTTGCAGGAAGGGCATTGGAACAAAAATGATTGCTTTTGCAGTAGACCGTGCAGTGAAAATACATAGGATTGCAGCTTGCAGGTTTATTACAGTTGATGCAAAAAATGATGAGATAATCCCAGAGCGCTTAAAGCCTGAAAGATTTTACAAAAAGAATGGTTTTGAAATTTTGAAAACCAAAGAAAAAAGCAATGTGGTTCACATGTACAAAAATTTGGTAAATATAATAAAAGAAGAGGAGAAAATTAAACCCTGAACAATTTTTCGTTCTTATGCATTAGTTCGACCAAAATTTTGTCTGACGGGCTTAGCCTGTTCTCAGAATCCGTTCTCCTCATTTTATCCAAAAAGCGAATTGCCTCTTCACCAATAAGCGTTGGAGTTGCTCTAATTGGTTTAGCCATACCAAAATCACCCTCGTTATAAAATAATACTTCCTTCTGCTGTTTTTTTAAAATAACAAGTGTTTCCCAATATAAAAGCCTTCTTTTTAAAAGCAACTGTTTACAGTTTAAAAGTTAGCTTTAAAGCGGTTTTTATTGAAAAAACCAAAAAAGAATAGCGGAAACCTACTCAAAAATCATTTAAAAACCTCAGTAGGGATAGTTATTAAGGTAAGAAACAATGGATTTTAGGCCTATAATTCCCAGCGAAAAATTAATGCGCGAAACAATTTGGTTAGAAGAAAAATTGGATTTTGAAAAGCTTGTTAAAAAAACTGAAAATAAAGAATACTTTTTTTCTTTTCCCAGTACTATTGAAGATGAAAATGGGGAAGAAGTTCCTGTTAAAACCAACAAAATTGTTTTTGACAAAGAGAGCCAAACGTATTTTGGTTTTGAAGAACAGATAGTTTCCGATGAAAAGCTTGCAAAGTTGAAACAACTGCATGAATCAGAAGATGCGAGCGAATTATTTTCCGACTTGACAATTGAACAGGATTTGGAAAAAGCAGGCATCCAAAAAGAAAGCTTGCTTACTGTTTTATCAGAGTTCTTGGAAAAAAACCAAGGAATAGAGGATACATTTTTTTTGGATAAAGCGCCTTTCCAATTTTTTGTTTTTGAAAAAATTCCAAAGCTTAAAAAAATTGCTGCAATTGATTCAGAGCACTCTCGTTGGCATTCCATTCGCACTTATTTTGAAAGACTTAAGGAAGAGCCAACAATCAAAGGGGCTATCGCAAAAATAAATCTTGCGAAGTTGCAAGAAAAAACAAAACTCTTTGAAGGCATTGCAAAAGAGCTTCTTAGTTCAGAAGATTATCAACTGGCAAAAACAGAAACAGAAAAAAAAGAAGTAATAACGGAAAAGCTTTATAGTCAAGGAACAACCGATTTCAGCAACAATGATTTATTAAGAATAAAAAGCATGGCTGGAATGCTTCAAAGAAAAAAACCAAATTCAAAAATATTTTAAGCCGAACTTTTATTACAAGGGGGCACAGAGCATGTCTTATGTTGATTTTATTGCACAGCAAAAAAAAGAATTAATTCCAATTTTTATAATGATGTCTTTCCCGACTTTGTTTTATTTGTTGGCAGTTTTTTTTAACAAGGAACAAATTTTCTTAGGGGAAGTTAACAAAGCACAAGGTTTGCTGGCTATTTTTGCAATAGTTTTTGCTGTTGGACTATGGCGAATAGATTTGCTGTTCAAAATTTTTAACCATAGAAAGAAACAAGAACAATATTTACAACTGTTATTGGTAAAACTGGATTATGTCTCTGGGGGGATACTAACTGTTTTTGGGGAATCGGTACGTCCCAGCATTACAGATTCCTACTTGCAAACTCTTTCATTCCAGTCAGTACCTGCCATTAAAATTCCCAATCTTGATGCAGATTATTTTGCCAGAGTCCTTGACAATAAAATAGATAACAAATCCTCCTTTGATTTAAAAAAAGCGTTATATCTGATTCAAGATACAGTTGATTTGGCAAACTCTTGGATTGAATTTTTAATGAAAAATAAATTATGTCTCCCTCGAAATAACAATGAAAAGCAAATGATTTTATCTAATGGTAAAGAAGCAATTGAGCTTATCGCTACTGCAGTATCTGGCTTGAAATCCCTTTCACAAAAGACTGCACAGTATATTACAGAAACATTTGGCACAAAATTGCCAACAGAGCAATAGCTGTTTTATTGGGCCCATATTTGATTGCAGGTTTTTGCTTGTTGAGTTTTCCCCCTGCTATGTTTTTGGTGTTTTATCCAGCTCAAAAATTTTTGAACCTTTTTTGTTTCAAGAGGGATTTTTTTGTGCCTTCGCCCCCTTTTGATTAAAGCAAGAAAATTGCTTTTTTCGCTTTTTAGTTTGACGGGTTTTGCAAAAAAGACATAAAAATTGTTTGAATAAATTTTGCCCCGCTTGGGATTCTCTGTTGCTTGCATTGCACAAATCAAATATTGCCAATAATCTTTATTTGCCCTGGTAAAGTCACTGTTTGTTTTTCCTGTGGGAAATTTTTTTCCAAGCGTTGCAATAATCCAATCGTTTTTATGCACGAGCGGGCGCATGTATGCCTTACAGTTTTGTGTTCCCAAAACCAGTTTTTTGCCTACAAAATCGGGGTCTCCGTCATGGTCAATAACATAACTAAACAGAAAATTCTTTTGTTTTGCAGGGCTGTTTTTCATTTCAATCACTTTTTTTCCTCACAAAAAACCAATGTTCTCTGCACGTTCGTAGTTTCCATCTGGTTCTACTTTTAGTGCATCTTCCTCATGTAATTTGGAATATTTTTTCTTTTTTTCATTCCAGTCAAAAGTTATGAGTTTTGCTTTCTTTTTACGTGCAGTCATCAGCACTTTTATTGTTTGTTTCTGAAAGGAATGATAACCATGCGTCTTGGCTTTTAATTCTATGAAAACCAGTTCTTTTGTTTTTTTGTTGAAAATCATAAAGTCAGGGTAACCCTTTGTACCCACAATATTCCCTGCGTATGATTCAGAAGACATTATTTTCCAGCCTTTGTTTTGAGGAAACTGTTTTTTTGCTTGTTTTAGCCATTGCGTTATGATTTCAATTTCTGCGCCTTTTCCAGTTTTTTGCATTCAAAAATCACACTTTAAAAAATTTGTCTATTTCTTTGGCTATTTTTTTCAAGGCGATTGCCAATACAATAATTGTAATTGCCAACCCGCCCAAGAAAACAAAAACAAGAGAAGGGTACAATTCAAGGGTTTTTGTAAATGTGGCTTGTGCTAATCCTGCAACAATTCCAAAAACTGCCGCCAGAAGCGCAAGGTACATTAGCAATAATTGTTCAAAGCTCCATTGTTTCTCGTTTTTGGCATTTGTTTCAAGCAATATTTTGTTTTGTTTTTCCATTTCTTGTATTTGTTTTGTTCCTACTCCCATAAAAAATCACTTACAAATTTTTTTGTTAATTGAACGGAATTTTTGGGGCATAAACTATGATTGTCAATAATAAAAAGCCAAGAGCGATAGCAGCGATTATATATTTTTGAACTTCTGCCCTGCCCAGCGCTTCGTTTCTGTTTTTTTCATAAAATATCCTTTCGTGGACGCTGGGTTTTTCCCGCAGTTGGGTTTTTTTGTGCAAGTCGTCGTCAATCCAAAAGAAAATGCCTAAGAAGAAAAGGAAGCCGATAGGCAATAAAACTTTGAACTCAAATGCGCCAGAGGCATAGATAAGTAGTAAAATCAAAACAGCAAACCAACAGATTGCACTTCCAACTGTAATTGGCAATAGTTTTCCCAATGGCGGTATGATTTATCACTTCCCTTTTTGTTCTGGCATTTCTTCAACAATTTGTCAATACACAATCTCCTGCTAAAAGTTTAAATTGGGTTGCTATATAACTGGAGTAGGGAAACAGCAATAAACGTGCCAATGCTTAGGCGTGGTTATAACTTCTGATTCTTTCTAGTGAAGGCAAAAACGGAATCGCCAAGGCTAATCGCTGATTGTCGGAACAACACAAACCATTAAAAGAAACTACGCCATTGTTGGAGAATAATCAATGGCTGGTTTTTTGCATGGTTGAAAAGGAAAGGCAACTAAGTTACAGTTGGTATCTTGACAAGGAAAAAAAGAACCAGGTCTTTATTCGCTTTGTTTTCACTTCAGATGGCAAAAACCTGGAAGAGTTTTCAGTAAGCTATTGCCTGATAATTGGCGAGAAGCCAAAGGAAATAGTACGTTACGATTGTTCAGCCCGGGAAGAAGTGCATGTGCACCAGTTTTTCTACAATCATCACGAAAAGAAAAAGTTGAATAAAAAAATGAGTTATGATACAATGCAAGAATTTGTTGGCAATATAGAAAAAAATTGGAGGCAATATCTGGCAAAATTCAAGGAAAAATAGGGGGCATTAAAACACAACAAACTATTTATATAACCTATGGGGTTATAATATTAATAGACAATTGATTTAAAATTCAAGGGGATAAAAATGGATAATTTGATAATTATGGTTGGAGCGGATAAAAAAAAAGAGCTTAGGGCTGTTTTTGGCAATCCACAAAAAGCAAAAAAAAATACGCACACTCTTTTTTTGGATTCCACTGAAGACTTATACAAAATTCTTTCGCCAAAAAGATTTGAACTTCTCAGGCATCTAATTAAGCACCAGGCCGAGAGGCAAACAATAAGCGAAATAGCCTATGAACTAAAAAGAAAACAAGAAGCAATAAGCAGAGACGCAAACTTGCTGAAAAAATACGACTTAATAGAAAAAATCAAAGAAAAGCAAATGATTTATCTAAAAGCGCTTTATACTTCGTTAGATATCCAACTGGCAAGCACTTAAAACTCTGCCTAACTTTTGCTTGCCTGCAAAAAACTCAGTAAAATGTTAATAAGCATGAGAAACAATTCTTTTGGTGGTTTGGTGATTAAGGCTGTTTTGTTTGATGCTGGCGGTGTTTATCTAAAAGGCAGTTTTGCTGTTTTTACAAAAAAGGCTTTTAGGGTTCTTGGGATAAGCAAAATTGTTTCAGCGGAAAAAGGGGTTACTGTTGATGGAATGTTTAACAGCGGCAAAATTACTATTCAGGAATTTTTCAGGAGAATTTTTAATGTGCAGATTTCAATTGAACAGGAAAAACAGCTTGTAAAGCTCTGGACAAACAACTGGAAACTAGACCCAAAAATGGCAGGGCTTGTAAAAAAATTGAAAAAAAATTACAGGCTTGGAATGATTTCAAATTCAGATCCAGTCAATTTTCCAAACCATCTGAAAAAAGGCTGGTTAAAGCCATTTGAAGTGCTTGTGTTATCGCATGAATTGGGGATTTTGAAGCCTGAAAAAGAAATTTATGAGATTGCAATTCAAAAGCTTGGGTTAAAACCTGAAGAATGCCTGTTTATTGATGACCAGGAAAAATGCATTGAAACAGCGCAAAAGCTTGGAATGAAGGCAATTTGGTTCCGCTCTTTTGAACAATTAAAAAAAGACCTGGCAAAATTTGGCATTCAATACGGGAAAACAAAGTCAATGTATGGAAAGCTTTCAAAAAGCAAAAAAGTTTCTGTTTCAGAAATGATGAAAGGATTGCGTGACAAAAGCAGGCTTGATAAAGGGAATCCAATGAAACTGGTTTTATTTGATATTGATGGTATTTTGCTTCCAATTGGTTCTGTGGAATTTGATTATTGGAAAGCAGTTGCCAAGAAGCATTTTGGCATTAACTTAGACAGAAACGATGTGGTTTTGAAAGGAAGAACTGACAGGGACATTTTAATTGACCATCTTCAGAGCAAGGGAGTAAAAGAACCCGAAAAAGACGCGCGTTTTTTGCCTGCACTTGAAGATATTGGAAGTATTGTTTTAGAAGCAATCCAAAAAGTGCAATTGCAAAAAATCCGTGGCGTTGAAAAGTTAATTAAGAGGCTGGTTGAGGAAAAACAGGTTGTTGGCTTGCTTACAGGAAATACTTTTGATAAGGCGCAGGCAAAACTAAAAAATGTTGGGCTTTGGAAATATTTCAAGGTCGGGGCATTTGGTGATGCAACAAGCAAAAGAAGCGAATTGGTTCCGATTGCAATGAAAAGTGCAAAGCAAGAAACAGGGCGCGAATTCAAAAAAGAGGATATTTATATTATAGGTGACACTATTCGCGACATTGTTTGTGCAAAAGAAGCGGGAGTAAAGTCAATTGCTGTAGCGACTGGCCATGAAACAGTTGAAAGGCTGAAAAAAGAAAAACCAGATTATTTATTTAAAGATTTCAGCAATATTAAAAAAATTGTTAAAGCTATTAAATAATTGCCTTCTTTGCAGCAAAAACCCTTTTTCAGATAAGGTTATTTATTTTTCTTTTCACTTATTTTAATGAATTTTAGGTTGAGAGGTGTTTTTTGTGGGTTTGTTTGGAAAGATTTTTGGCGGAAAAAGCGAGGAAAAGCCTGTTTCAAAACAGGGAACTTCCAATTGGGATGGCCCAATGAGGGGCACTGCAAAGCTGGAAGTGAGGGGTTCTTACCAGATTCCAAGAATTGGCATTGTTGTTGTTGGAATTGTTTCAGAAGGAGTTTTGAAGCCAGGCCTGTCTTTTAATGCAGGGGAAAAAACAGGAAAAGTTTTGAACATTGAAAGGCGCAGGGCAAATGTTGTTGAAGCGGGCGCTGGCAAGCTTGTTTCCATTACTGTTGAAGGAGTGGAAAAACAGGACATGGGAACAGGAGATATTCTGGAATTTTATTGAATTAGCCTTGTTCCTTTTCATTGCAATTCTTTATTAAGAATTTCTTTTTTTTAAAGATATATGCTCTGCGAGGTTTGCGGCAGGCCTTCCGGCAATTTGAAAAAGATTTTGCTTGAAGGCGTTGAAATGCTTGCCTGCGAAGAGTGCTCTTCCCTTGGAATTGAAGAGGCCCCTCCCCAAAAAACAAAAAAAATTGATTTTGAGGAAATGGAAATCAGGAAAGCAGGCGCATTTGATTTGGGTTTGGATTTGAAAAAAGGTTTTGGAAAAATTATTTCAATGGCAAGGCAGAAACAGGGCCTGACTTTTGAGGAACTTGGAAAAAAAATTTTTGAACCTGTTTCCTTGCTGCACAGGATTGAATCTGAAAGCATAAAGCCTTCTGACAAACTGATTTCAAAACTGGAAAAAGCCCTTCAGGTAAAGTTAACTGAAAAACAGGAATGACTTTTTTTGTGGTGGCATGGAACTCGTTGAAATAGCACTCTGGATAATTGGAATACTTGCTTTTTTTGTAGTCACAACTTTTTTGCTGAAAAAATTTGCAAAAGCCCAGACTTTTTACATTGGCTCAATGGTGAAGACAACGCGTTTTTTGCCTTTGCTTGACAAAATTTCAAAGCATGAAAAAATCCTGAATGCCTTTGCTGACATTGGGCTTGTGCTTGGCTTTGGTGCAATTGCAATTGATTTTTTGGTTGGAAAAAAACTCAGGTTAATCCCAAGAATTCTTCTTTTTATTGCAAGCACTGCAATTCTTTTTGTTCTTTTCAATTTAAGCTTTTCAGTATTGCTTTCAAACCCTTTCATTGAACAATACAATTTTTTCATGTCACTTGGCTTTGGAGTAATGGGTTTTGCCGGCTTCATGGTTGTAATGCTTGCGGCTTACTCTGAATTTGTGATTACAAGCGCTCTTGCGGGCCAAAAATCCTGCCCAGGAGTCGCGCCTCTCCTTCCAGGAGTTTCATTGCCAAATTTCCCTGTTACAGTGCCATTGCATGGCTGGATTTCTCTTTTAATTATTCTTCTTGTCCATGAAGGAATGCATGGAGCGCTTGCACGCAAAGCACGCATTAAAATCAAAAGCGCTGGCCTCTTATTGCTTGGAATTCTTCCAATAGGCGCTTTTGTAGAGCCTGATGAAGAGCAATTAAAGCATACAAATGAAAGGGACCAATTAAGGGTTTTTTCCGCTGGGCCAACTGCAAACCTTTTTTGTGCAGTAATAACCGGGCTTTTTGTGTTTTTTGTTTTCCCTTCAATAATAACATTTTCTTTTTTGGAATACAACAATAACATTGGCAGTGTGGCAATTTCCAGTGTTGACCAGAACATTAATCTGTGCGGAAGAATCACTCCAAGCCCTGCTTTTGGAAAGCTTGAAGCGGGAATGATTGTAAAAGAAATTAATGGAATAAAAGTTGAATCCGCAAATGGCTGGTCAGCAAAAATCAAGGAAATTGGAAAAAACCCTTACCAGCTTACAGTACAAAAAGATGAGAATTCAGCAGCGGAAACAATTGCAATCACGCCAGATGAAATGGGTTATCAGGGTTATAGTGTTGAAGACAAACTAAAAACAGGCGCAAAATTTTCACAGGCCTATGTTTACTTTATTTTTGCAATCAGCTTCATCTATAGCTTTTTGTTCTGGTTTTTTCTGTTAAACTTTTTGGTTGCAATTGCAAACTTTCTGCCGTTAGAGCCTTTTGATGGCGGCAAAATAGCAAAAGCCCTAATAGTGCCCTATCTTGGCTTTTGGAAAGCTTCAAAAGAAGAAAAGGAAAAAACTCTCAGCAAAATCTTTTTCTGGTTTGTGCTTGCACTGCTAATCCTGAACGCAGTGCCGTTCTTTATTTAAGGAAAGAAAAAAAGAAGGCAGCTTGTTTATCAAAAGTTCAGGGTTTCTTTCTTTTGGCAACTTACATTTTCTTTCTTTTTCAAAGAAAGAAAAGGCAGAAAAAGAGAAAAAAAAGAAAAAATTGAGAGCAAAAATTTGCTCTCACTATTTGATGTTGATTTTACAGAGAGTCTAATCCGAGGCCTGTTCTGCCTTTGCCCATTGCCGCTTTTGCGCTTTCTGATCCTCTGATGTATGGGCTGTGGACTCCTGTGAAGATTGTTATTACTTCAATCTTGTTTTCGAATGTTGGGTCCACTCTTGCTCCCCAGATTACTACTGCCCTTGGGTCGACTTTTTCTGTCAGCATTTCTCCGACAGAGTTTGCTTCTCCCAAAGTCAGTTCCGGCCCGCCTGTAATGTGAATCAATGCGCCTGTTGCGCCTGTGATGTCAACATCAAGCAAAGCGTTTTTCAGTGTGTCTTCAACAACTTCATTGACTCTGTCAACTGATTTGCTTTCTCCCACTGCGATTACTGAAAGGCCCTGGTTTGACATTACGCTTCTTACATCTGCATAATCCAGGTTTATCAGTGATGGCTGTGTGATTGTTTCTGTTATTCCTCTCACTGTTCTTGCTGTGACTTCATCCGCAACTTTGAATGCGTCCTGTATTGGCAGATTAGGAACCAATTCAACCAGTCTGTTGTTGTCGATTACAACTACAGTGTCTGTGCAGGACCTTAATGCTTCAATTCCTTCTTCTGCTTTTACAAGCCTTGCTTTTTCAAGTGCAAAAGGGTATGTTACCATTGCGATTACAATTGCGCCTTGTTCTTTTGCAATTTGTGCGATTATTGGGGCTGCTCCTGTTCCTGTTCCTCCGCCCATTCCTGCGCTGAGGAAAAGCATGTCAACGTGTGACAATACTTCTTCAAGTGCTGACCTGCTGACTTCAGCTGCTTTTGCTCCGATTTCAGGATAGCCGCCTGCTCCCAATCCTCTTGTAACGCTTTTTCCAATAAGGATTTTTGTCAATTCATCGTTTATGATTGCAAGGTGCTGTTTGTCAGTGTTTACTGCAACAAGCTGTGCTCCCGCAATTCCCATGTTTGCAATTCTGTTAACAGCGTTGCATCCTGCTCCGCCGACCCCTATTACCATGATTTTTGGGGTTCCGAATTCTTCAATCTTGTCGTCTTCAGTTGCTTTCGCAGATTTGGTTACTGCGCTTTCTATTAGAGTCTTCAAAAATATCACCCCTTTTTTTCCTATTTTTTACGCAAAATAAGAAAAAAAATAGTTGTATATAATACGCCTAAACTCATTAATATATGTTCCATTTTATGTATAAAGCCCAAATTACGCTTCTTTTAAAAAAAAATCAGCAAACAACCGAAAAAACAATGTTTTTGCCAATTATTGCCAAAAATAACCCAATTTAATCAATTTTTATGGAAAAAGTGTTAAAATTGCTTTAAATTAAAAAAAGTCGGTTTATGATTGGCAAAACAACAAAAAAAGGAAAATTGAACGCTTTTGAGCGATTTTAGGGCTGTTTTTTTTGATTGTTTTTAAGGCTTAAAAAAATTATTTTTATTGGCAGGGTATTAATATCAAATTAAAATTTTCTTGCGAGAAAATGTTAAATGGTTTTGAAAATAATTTTGCATTTTTATTTCAAAGGTTTTTAATTTTCCTTTTTTTTAATGTAGCCTGTGCAAACCAGAAAAAACAGGCTCAACAAAGCTTAATAAACTTTAAGCAAATAATTACTTAGTGAGCTTGGATAATTTATGCCCAAGTAGCTCAGTAGGTAGAGCGCCCGTTGATTTGAATGACGTGGAAAGACAAAAAGAAAGTGGCAAATTATATTTCCGAAAGGCGCAGAAAATATAAGCAAAAATTGGTTGAACTCAAAGGCGGCAAATGCTCGCTTTGCGGTTATGCAAAGTGTATTACTGCACTTGAATTTCACCACAAAGATTCAAGCAAAGAAGGCCAGATTTCAAAAATTTATAATCGCGGCTGGAAAAGAATCTTAAACGAAGCTGAAAAAACAATTTTGGTTTGTGCCAATTGCCACAGGGAAATCCACGAAAAACAAAAATCAGGCGAAACTGTTACCTAC
>JAQTNI010000002.1 GCA_028713935.1 Candidatus Iainarchaeum sp. | reverse complement strand
GTTTCCAAAGCGCATCAGGTATGCGCCAACCATCCTCTTTTGTTATAAGTCCCATGTGAGTCTCCTACCCACTCACTCCCAACAAAAGAGAAACAAACTTCTATATTAGTCTAACGGGACGGGCTCTTAGTAAAAACTATTGTTATGGAGCCGTTGCAAAAATAAACAAGGATTCTTCTATTTGTGAGACAATACAAGAAACTCCTGCTGGCGGGCAAAAATGTTACTGCTATGACCAAGTTGCTGAAGCAAAAAAAGACATTTCACTATGCGACAAAGCATGTGATGACACGTGTCGCACAAATGTTGCAATGGCAAAACAAGATTTTACAATTTGTGAAAGTGCTGACTGCTACAGGGGCGTTCTTAACAAATACCGATCAGGATTCGAATTTGTACCCTCAAGAGGAATGTTCCAAATTTATGGTTTTACCTAAAAAAAAGAGGCAATTGAAATTCAAAAGAGGGTTATACTCTATGGAAGAACCCGAGGCTAATTTGGTTGTTTGGGAATAATTCTGATTTCTTTTTTGCTTGATTCAGTCGGGACTGTGATTTAATTTGTTTTTTTTAAAAAAACTCTCCTAAAATTCCTTGTTTTTTTGAATCCGTGATTTTCTGGCTTTTTTGTTTCGCGACATTTGCGCGACATTTTTGGGTTTTTCGCGACATGAGCTATGTCATTGAATAAATGGTTTTTTTGCCGATTCCTTGCTTTGAAATTAAGCCATTTTTGATTAATTCTTTTAAGTGCCTTTGAGCAGTTCTCTTTGTAGTGCCTAAAAGTTTTTGATACTCTAAAGCAGAAAACTGTTTTTTATTTTGAAAAAAATTGAGCGCTTTAACTTGGTCTTCATTCAAACCCAATTCATGCAAATCCAAAACATTAGACGGCTTAACCAACTCCAAAATTTTTTCTTTAGGGCCTAAAAAAGTTGCTTGGAAAAAAGCCCGATTAGTTTCGTAAACTGGTTTTTTCAAGCCGTGAAACAGCATTAATTCTTCCATTCTTTTTAATCCAGAACCAATTTTTTCAATGTAATCAATTTTATGAAACAATTCAAGAATTTTAAAATTTCTCGGATGACTACGCCCATAAACCTCTTTAAGAGTCAAATTATCCGGAATAGTGCCAGGAGAAATCACTTCAACGCGATCATCAAAAACATTGACAAAAACATTATTTCTAGAAGGATAGTCTCTGTGGCAAACAGCATTGATTATGGCTTCTCGAATTGCCTTGTAAGGATACTCCTCAATGTCCACTCTTTTGAAACCATCAAAAAGATACGCCAACCGAGTATGTCTTTTAACAAAAGCTTCAGATTCATCAACAAGAGAAACCAAATCCCCATACAAATCTTTTCTATCAATAACACTAGCCATTGAATTACCATGATAGCGCACACAAGTAACATAAGATTGAGGAAAAAACTTTTCAGGCTGCAAACCAAAAAACAAGACACCAGTAGCAGTAAGAAAAAAACCTTTGTTGTAAAATGTGCCGCAGCCAAGCTCGTACAAAACCTGTTCCTTAGCAGAATCCAAATCAACTTTTGCCTTGGCTAAAAAACGATTAAATTTTGTTTCATCAAAATCAAATTCAATATTAAATTCTTCGACTAATTGTTCATCAAATCGTTTTTCATCAACCATACAATAACCCCCCTTCTTGAGGATTAATAATCTTGGTTAACTGACTCTTCGGATAGCGAGTTAAAACACGCTTAAATAAAACAAAACAAGGGTGTTTGTAAGGCGACAATATGGATGTTACTACAAAGTGCATTATTTCCGGAAAACACGGTTTCGAATTAACTAATACAAATAGGTTTGCAATTATTGAAGTGGAAGCAAAAAACGGAGACTTAATCAAAGTCAACAAGGTTAATGGAATTCGATACAACGAAATTTGGAGCGCAGTTGAAAATCCAAGAACAGAAGAACACCCAATCATAGACGACCACAACAAAATAATTGTAATTGGCGGAGAAAACAAGCAAAGCAAAAGAACAATTGTCATAGTTGGAAAATAATTACTGCTTTGTATTTGCCTTAGCCCAACTCTCCATGAACTTGTTAAATTGTTGTAAATCAAAACCTTTTGCTTCCAATTGTTTTACTTCTGAAATCAAAGTTTGCATAGTAGCCAAAGCATTTTCATTTTTGTCACTACTATTGTTTTGTGCTTCTTTTTCATCCAAAATAAAACCACAAGTGCAAAACTTTGTTCCAGCGCCATATTTTTTACCACACTTGGGGCAATCAATTAAATCCAAGGCATTACTCGTTTGAGTATAAGATTGCTCTAACCCAGCATCGCTCAACAATTTGTCTTTGACGTCTTTTGACACCAAGTGAATGTAAACTGAAGGCATGTTACTGGCATTAGCCCAACCAAACATTTTTCGCATCAAAGATTCTTGGTAACCTCGCCTCGCACAATCAGTTGCGCGAGCATGCCGAAAAGCATGCGGATTCACAGGCTTTTTTATTCCAGCCATTTTTTTGATTCGCAACAAGTTTTTTCTCATTGAACCCAACAAAATTCTATGACCATAGCTTAGCCGTTCCATAGAAATCCAAATAGGAAAATCATCCTTGTCCTTGAAAGGATGCACATTCAACCAATCACGCAAATAACTCAAAGAATTAATCAAGTAAACAGTACGCTTGCCAGTTTTACCATCAACCTTGATAGTAGCGGTTCTGCCTTCTAAAGAAATATCAGAATACTTGATGTTTAACCATTCACTGGCCCTGCAACCAGTTTCAAAAATAGTGTAAATAAAAGCCGCATCTCTTGTAGTGCCTGCCTTGTTAACCATTGCCAAAACATCCTCCGGAGTAAGAATATCCTTCTCATCAATTTTTTTTGAAGTGTCTCCAGCAGCATAAATCCAATCCACGCTCTCGGGATATTGTTTGCCGCCATTCAACCATTTAAAAAAATTTTTTATGTTAATTTTAAACAAAACTTTGGTAGTTTCACTAAAATCAGTTTTAGCCTTATCCTTGTGATTAGCTGTGCTTCGAGGCTTGACATCATGCAAAAAATTAACAATGTCATCCTTGGACATGTCAACAAGCTTTTTGTTGGGAAACATTGAACACAATCTAAGAAGCGTGTAAAGCTTCCAACGCAAAGTAGACTCTTTAATGCCCTTTACTTTTTCTTCACGCAAAAATTTTTTTGCTAACTCTTGGTTTTCTTTAGGCACTACAATCCTTTCAAGCTCCTTAAAGTATTGTTCAATAGCAAAAACATCAGTATACGCCATACATAACAACCTATAGCCGTTATGTTTTTAAAACAATCAAACAACAGCTACACTAAATAGGATTCAACATAGCAATTCCCGACAATATTGCAGAGATGCTTTGCCCTAATGGCTTCGCAAATCTGCTTCTGAGCCTGCTCCAACTGCATTACCTAACAACAATGCAAAATTTTTTTATTCCAGCCTGTTGGGCTGTAAGAGACAAAAAACAGAATCGATTAATTAAATAATTTTTCTGAGCACTTTTTATAATAATGTTCCTATCCAAAAGAATTGTTTATTGGCTTCTGGTTGGCTCGCGTGGCGGGGAAAACAGGATTAAGATTCTTTTGCTTTTAAAGAAAGAGCCTTCCAACCTGAAAAAAATAGCTGATTCCCTGAATCTTGATTATAAAACAGTGCAGCACCATGCGGATATAATGTCAAAACACGGCCTTGTTGAATCAACTGGCAATAGATATGGTAAAATATTTTTTGTATCACAAGATATGGAGGAGATGTGGATTGAATTCGGGCAATACCTTGAAAAAACGCAGTAACCAATTTGTATTCCTTTTGATTTCTTTAGCCATATTTGTAGTGCTTACGACCTTGATTGTGGCTGCTTCCCATGTATTTGGCTTGCACAGGACATACAATTTGCCTGAACGCGACATATTGTTCCTGAATGTCCAGATTGCAGTTGCGATTTCAAGCTCTGTGCTTGTAATAATTCTTTTGGCGCAATATTTGGAAAGCTTTTTAAAATTCAGGACCAATTTTACTCTTGGCTTTGTTATAATGGCATTAGTGCTTCTTGCCCACAGCATTACTTCAAACCCGCTGTTCTTTTCATATTTTGGGTATTCGCCAATGGAAGGGCCTTTTTCAATAATTCCGAATATTTTTACAATAATCGCTGTTTTTGCGCTGCTTTACCTGAACATGCAGTGAAAAAAACTGCTGATTTGGAATAGATTTGGGTCTAATTCTGGGAAATTCTAATTAAAAAAGGGCGCCACAATATTAACGCGAGTTGGGAGGTGGTGCAAAAAAAAGAAAAATTGGTTCTGTATCTGAATAAACGATTCCATGCAAGCTGAGGCATCCCGGCCAATGCAAACCCCAAATTAGAGCAGGAAACCGGGACAAAAAAAAGTTATGGAGGTGGCTGAGAAGAACAATTTTGGATAGGCATCTGGGCAGGAAGGGCTTGTAGCTTGTTTAAATGCACAAGCCGCAAGCCAGCCTGCCAAAAAAAAAATTCTTTTTCTTTGACAAAAACCTTTTTAAATATTATTGCAGGGATATATTGGTATAGATATATGGGTTGGTTTTAAAGTGGAGCCTGTTTTGAAAGTGGAGAATGTTGACAAGATTTATGATATGGGTGGGGAGATTCAGGTTACCGCCTTAAAGAACATTAATTTTGAAGTCAAAAAAGGCGATTTTGTTTCAATCACAGGCCACAGCGGAAGCGGGAAAACAACCCTGCTTCATGTTGTAAGCGCCCTGCTCAGGCCTTCTGCGGGAGAAGTTTACATTACAGGGCACCCTATTTCAAAAATGGATGATTCCGAGCTGGCAGTTGTAAGGGGAAGCAACATTGGCTTTGTTTTCCAGAGCTTTAACCTTATCCCAAGGCTGACCGCGCTTGAAAATGTAATGCTGCCTTTATGGTTTCAGGGAGTCCCTAAAAAGGAAAGAATCGAAATAGCAACAAAAATTCTGGCTGAAGTTGGGCTTGAGGGAAGAATGAGCCATAGGCCCGGGGAACTTTCAGGCGGGCAAAAACAGAGAGTTGCAATTGCAAGGGCGCTCGCTGTTGACCCTGACATTATTGTGGCAGATGAACCGACAGGGAACCTTGATTCAGCTTCTGGAGCGACAATACTTGAATTGATTGACAAGCTGAACATTGATAAGGGCAAAACAATTTTAATTGTGACCCATGAAAGATATGTTGCCGAAAGGGCACAGAAAATTATTCATATTAAAGACGGTGAAATCGAAAGGACTGAAATTACGAGCAAAGGAAAAAAAGATGAAAAAATTAGGAGGGATTACAAGTGAAAAATAAAATTCTAGTTGCATTTCTGGTGATTTTTTTTGCAGCAACAGTTTTCGGGACCCCTATGGAGGTTACTTCAACCAGCACTGATCCAAGCCCGGCAATGCCAGGCCAATATATCACTCTGTGGGTTAACATGACAAACAAGTCTGTTGGACAGTCAAAGGATGCATTTATCGTGCTCCGCCTTAAAGCAGATGAGGCAACTACAACGTACCCTTTTTCCTTTGAAACAGGGGATGACGGCACAAGGCAGCTTGGAACCATTGAACCTTATAAGACAGCAGTTGCAAGATACAGGATTCTTGTAGATCCCAATGCGCTTGACGGTACATATACAATTTATGCGCTTACTGGCGAGGAAGGATTAACAAGGAATTCGGCTCCGATCACAATAAAGATACTTAGCAGAAAGCCAAGCCTGCAGATTATTTCAGTTACTCCTGATTCGGCAATTATTGGGACTCCGATTGACCTGGTTCTCACAATAAAGAACACTGGAAGCAGTAGGGCATATAACCTTTCAATAGGCCCTACAGAGGACAGAAGCGTGACAACAACAGGTGTTGTCGTTGAAAGGGCTGTTGTGCCACTTGGAATAGCATTTGCCTATCTGCCAGAACTTGGGGCAAATGAAACAACAGATGTGAAGCTGAAAATATTGATGAATCCGGGTTCAGAGCCAAAAGCATATTATATTCCGATAAAAATGGCTTTTTTGGATGAGAACAAGACAGAGTATACAAAAACAGATTACATAGGATTGAAAGTTTCTGATGAAGCGGAAATCGGGGCAATTGTTTCCGAAGAAAGCGTGCTGCTTCAGCCAGGCATAAAATCAGAGATAACAGTCGACATCTACAATTCTGGAGATGGAAAAGCCAGTGTTCTTCAGGCAACTGTTGAATCTGACTTTGCTACAGTAAAAAAGAACAGCTTTTTTGTAGGTTCCCTGGAATCAGATGATTTTGATTCAATTGTTCTCGATGCTGAAATAAACAAGGATGCCCAGCCTGGAATGCATAATCTGACTGTTGAAATCACATACAAGGACAATTTCGGCGAACCCCATAAAGTAACCAAAATTGTTCCTGTGAAGATTTATTCCGCAGCAGAAGCATCTGCAGATGGCAATGGCTCTGGATCCCTGATACTTCCGGCTGCAATCATAGTGATTGTAATAATCGCTGCTTTTTTCTTTTTGAGAAGGCGCGGAAAAAAACAAAAAAAATAAATCAGAAAGCCGCCCATAGCGGCGGCAAATTCTTTTCTTTTTGGGGCTGTGGACAAATGCAGGGCGGAATTGAGGTAATTGAAGTTGCGGTTGACAATCTCAGCCATCAGGGCCTGAGAACATATCTTACAATATTGGGCGTAATAATTGGGATTGCCGCAATTGTCACTTTTGTTGCGCTTGGTGACGGCTTGAACAATGCTGTTGTCGAGCAGTTTGAGACGCTTGGCTCGAATACTATTTTTATTGCGCCTTCAGGCAGCATGAGCATGGAAGGTAGCATGGGGATTGAATATCTTCAAGATGCTGAAATAAACAAGATTAAACGCATTCCAGAAATTTCACAGGCTTTTGCGCCCTTAATGACCTCGACAACAACCGAGTTTGATAATGAAAAAAAAAGCGTTTCAATAATTGGGTATAACCCGAATGAGGTCAAGGACCTGGTTAAAACAGGCTTTGTGAAAATAGCGCAAGGCAGGGAAATCAAGAGTTCTGATGGCTATGTTGCAATTATAGGATACGGGCTTGCAAACGATACATTTGACAAGAAGATAAGGCTCAGGGACAATATCACTGTCAATGGAAAAAATTTCAGGGTAGTTGGAATTACTGCGGAAGCAAGCACTTCTTTTGGAGGAGGCCCAAATACAAACACAACTATTCTTATCAATGAAAGTGCTTACAAAGCGACTTTTGAAGATTCACAACCCATGTTCATGATGGCAACTACAAAAAAGAAAGAGGATGTTCTGGCTGTCCAGAAAAAAATTGAAAGGATTTTTGATCAAAAATATGGCAAGGACCAGAAAACATTCACGGTAGTCACAAGTGCCCAGATTCTTGATAGCATAAACCAGGTTATGGGCCTGATTCAGCTGTTTATTGTGGGAATTGCAAGCATTTCGCTTTTTGTGGGTGGCATCGGCATAATGAACACAATGATAATGTCTGTTATGGAAAGGACATCTGAAATCGGAGTAATGAAGGCAATCGGAGCAACAAACGGGCTGATACTTTCTATTTTTATTGTTGAAGCCGGCATGATTGGCCTGTTTGGCGGTGTTATTGGGGTTATTCTGGGCTATGGACTGGCTTTTTTGGTGGGAATAGTTGCAAGTGCAATGAACTTTGCACTCAGTGTGAGGATTGATTTCCTGCTGATAATCGGTGCTCTTGCATTTTCCATGTTTGTTGGCATTGCTTCAGGCGCATATCCTGCAAGGAGGGCTGCATTGCTTGACCCTGTTGAGGCATTGAGGAAAGGAAGTGAATAAATGCTGAACTCGCAGAATTTTTTTAAGGGCCAATTAAAACAGATGATCCTTGAGGCGCTGCAAACAGAACCTATGCATGGTTACCTGTTGATGCAGAGCATAGGCAAGCAGTGCATGAACATCTGGAAGCCTACTCCGGGTTCTTTGTATCCTGCGCTTGAAGAATTGAAAAAGGAAAAATTAATTGGAGTGAAAAGCCTTGAGTCCAAAGGCAGGAAAAAAAAGGTTTATGCAATAACAGGCCTTGGAAGAAAAAAAGCCAGGTCCCTTTCTGAAAGCTTCTTTCCCCCAAAATTGATTGAATTGTACAAATCAAAGGAATTTTCAAAGTACAGCCACGAGGATTTTTTGCACATATTTGAAAGCATCCAGAGCCTTTTTGAACGGGAACTTGCAGAATACCGCACTTCTCTTCTGGAGCTTGCAGTGCTCTCAAGGAGGGGAATGCTTTCCGCAAAACAAAAAAAAGAATTTTTGAATATTTTCAGGGAGTTCCTTGAAAAAGTCGAAAAAATAAATTTCTCGGCAAAAATTCACGCAAAAAAATAAATTTTACAATATGTGCTTTCTTGCCAAACCTTCTCGTCGTTCTTCCAAACTTTCTGGAATTATTCCTGTCTTTTCCAATTCTTTTATTGCTTCTTGGGCTGTCTGAATTAGGGGAACCCGTATTTCGTGTATTAAATGTGCAGAGTGCTGCCGTTCTTCATATCTTTGCCTAAATGGTTTTTCCCCAATTGCATTATCTGTTTTAATCAATGCGCTGTATTCCTGAAGAAGGCCAAGCCACTCCCCCACAAAGTCAAACCTGCTGTATTGTTTCTTTGCCTGTTGTGGGTCTGTCCGGGCGATTCTTAAGGCCTTTTGCAGTTTCGCACCGAAAAGAATTTGCTTCCACCGAAAATCAGAAACTTTTTTGTTGAAAATGGTGACTCTTTTTTGTTTGCCAGTTCTACGTTTCTGTTTTTGTCGAATGAGAAAACGCCTTCGTTTTGGAGTTGGCATGACTCTATCTTGAACTTTGTTTAATTAAACTTAACCCGATGGGCAAACTTTTAAATATCGGCTCTGCTTTATTTATCCATGCAGGTAACAGATGTTTTTCTGGGAATTGTCTTGTTGGGATTGCTTGCCTGGACAATGGTAATTGCCCTGAACCAGAACAACATGGCAGTTGTCCTGAACAACCTTTCATCAAGGCAACAGGCAATCATTTCAGACACAAAATACTGCAGAAGCATGCAGGGCCTTGAACTTGTAAAACAGGAAAATCTGGGCTTTAATGAATACACTATTGTACCGGCAGTTTCTGAAGCAAAACAGCTTGTCCTCTGCGTCTACAAGCCATTGCAGGAATGAAAAAAATTATAATTCAACAAGTTCTTCCGGAGCATTGCTAAGCAATTTGCAGCCGTTTTTTGTTATCAAAATATCGTCTTCTATCCTTATCCCAAATTTTTTTGTATAAATCGCGGGTTCCAGAGTCAAAACCATTCCTGATTTCAGGGTGCCGCCTGTTTTTTCCCCAAAACCATAGGGAAAATCATGCACCTGCAATCCAAGGCCATGGCCCAAACCGTGAATCATTCCAAGGCGAGTGTTTTTTTTCAGGAAAGAGTTTGTTTTGCCAAAAATTTCTTTTCTGTCAGCCCCTGGAAAGCAAAGTTCTTTTGCAAACTGCTTTGCATCAAATATTTTTTTGTAAAGTTCTTTTTGTTCTGCACTTGCTTTTCCAACACAGAACATTCTGCTTAAGTCAGAGCAATAATTCCTGTACTTTGCGCCAAAATCAACAAGCAAAAACCCGTTTTTTATTTTCGTGTTCCCGGTAAAATAATGTGGCACAGAAGAATTTTTTGCAGAGGCAACAATAGTGGGAAAAGCCAGTTCGTTGTCGCCTTTTTCCCTGAGCAATAATTCAAGCTTCAAGGCCAGTTGCTTTTCAGCCATGCCTTTTCTGAAAAAAACAGGCAATTCTTTTATTGCGGATTCTGAAATTTTTATTGCGGTTTCAATTTTTTTTATTTCCTCCTTTGTTTTTGTTTCACGCGTTTTTCCAAGGGCTTTTGAAACATCCAGAAAACTTTTTCCCGGCAGGATTTTTTTTAGCCTTAAAAAAGAGTTTTTGGGATAAGAATCAAAATTCAGGCCGATTTTTTTTATCCCCTTGAATTCTTTTTCCAGGATTTTTTTTAACTGGGTTTCAGAAGAAACTTTTTTTGCCCTCAGCGCGGCAATGCTTGTGCTGTAAAGCGCGTTTGTAAGCAGCAGCGGCTTTCCGTTCCGCTTGAGAATAAGCGAGCTTCCGGAATAATGCCCGGATTCCAGCCCTGAAAAATAATAAAAATTTGCATCGGGTGCGGAATCGGAATTTCTCAGCAAAACTGCTTCTGCATTTGTGTTTTCAAAAAACTCTGCTATTTTTCCCTGCATATACAATTCAAATCACGAATTTTCCTTTCCTGATTATCCAGTGCTCTTTTCCGTCAGGGGAGAGCCCGTAAATGTCCATTTTTTGCCTTGGATTGTTTATTACAATGTCACAGTGGTACAATGTTTCCCTGCTTGGCTCATATCCTGAACCGAGCGCAATGTGAATCATGCGCGCAAGCTTTTCTGTTTCAATGAGATACCTTGACAGCCTTGCATTCGGGTTTGTGTTCACTGCAAACTCGCCCACATTCTGGAAGTTTCTCCTGTAGCTCCGGATAATGCTTTTTGGCATTGCACCGCTTTTTTCCATTTCATTTATCAGGTGCCAGGCTTCTTTTTTGCGGTTTTCAAAGGCCTTGAGAATATGCTTTGGCCCTGAAAGAATTTTGTATTTGCCATCAATGACTTTCACTACAAGCGGGTTTTTGTCCCCTATTACATAGCTCTGGTCAATTGCAATTACTATATCCCCTATGAAAATTCCGTCCATTTTGTGGGGAGTCAAAAAAACCTCTCCTCCCGGAAAATTGCCGTATCTGCCTGCTTTCACATTGAAAATATACGCTGCTTCTGAAGGGACAATTGGATTGACTTCAATGTCTGAAGAAAGCACTGGGCTTTTTTTGTTTAAAATGTGCTGCAGGTCAAGCACAAGGTCTGTCCTGCCGCCTTTAACTGGCCTGCCTTTCACAAAAAGAGTTTTGCATTTTTCAATTACTTTTTTTATTTCTTCGTCCCTTTTGCGCATTTCAAAATAATCAATATTGCAGGTTTTCACAAAATTTTCTATTGGCAGAGTTTCTGTCATTGCATGCCTTCTCTGTGGCTCCCTTGGGTCGATTTTTGTCTGGACAAGCCACCATGGCTTCAAAAACATCTGCCCAGGGCCCTGCCATCTGCTTTTTTTGTTTGGAGTCGGGTAACCGATTTTCATTCCAAAAAAATGTTTTCCCCCATAGCCTTTTCCAGCAATGCTGAAAGAGGCTTCAGACACTTCAAGCTTGCCAGAGCCAATAATCGGGGAAAGCTTCCTGAAAGCATTAAACCAGGGTTCTGAAATTTTTTTTTCATATTCGCACCCGGAAATTGTTGCGGACAAGTCAGAGACCCTGTCACTGGGCTCCAATTGCGACATTCTCGCTGTTTCGGCGCCCATGCTGACTTTTTTGCAGAGCTTTTTGCCTTTCAGGGCAAAAGTATAGGCAACTGCAAAATTGTCAAGGTAATCCTGCAAAGGCAATTCCAAATCTTTTCTTTTTGGCAATAATTCAAATCCAATGCTTAGCTTTTCAGATTTTTTTATGCCATAGCCTTGCACAAGAATTTTTTCAGCTGTTTTGAGAAGCAGGCCCCACATGAATTTTTTGAACCATTTTGTATCATAGTTTAGAGAAATTCCTTTTGCCATAAAACCTGTTTTTGTTGCGCGAAGCTCAAGGTCGGGAGCCTTGAAAATTTTTTCAAATTCTTTGCTTTTTGTTTTTTTCTGCACAGAGCCGATAAATTCCTTTAACGCAATTGTACCGGAATTTTTTTCTCCAGCCTGCAGGCCTGCAAACAATTCCCATGTTTTGCGCAGAGACTTTAGCATGTTGCTTTCCCCGTCAAGGACAAAAACATTCGCATCTGCGCCAAGCTCGTGGATTGCCTGGCTTAAGGGCGCAAGTGAAAAAAAAGCCTTTTCGTTTTTAAGGGGAAGCTCAATAAGCACAAGCTGGTTTTTTTTCAGTTTTGTGGAAAGCGACTTTTTGTAATAAAGAATCGCATTGTTCAAAGCATTGTTGTTATAGCGCAAAAAAAACACCTCTTTTATTCTCCAATATATGTTCTTTTTTCCCAGGTTTTTGACCTTGCAAAAAACAAGTTTTTGCGAGGCATCGTAAAGCCTTGCTTTACAATGAAGCGAGCCAAAAGGCGAGCGCTTCAAAAAGCTGTTTTACTGCTTTTTTTTCACCATTGGAAGGCCTGTCCTCTGGTTTTCAACAACAGCCATCCCTTCAGGCAGGCTAATCGAGCCTTCGGGATTTTTTGAGAAGAAAAGCAATCTGCCTTTCTGGTGCAAAAAATATTTTACGCCCTTGCTGTTGACATGAGAAAAAACCATTCAAGCCGCCCCAATAAAAAGCAACAATTATTTTGTTTTATTAAGATAAGTTGTTAGAGTTATTAAATGTTTTGCTGCAAAAAAACTTTTATGCAAAAAAAAATTCTGCTTGAAAAATTCGGCGATTTCTGCAGAAGCCTTTCAGGCAGGGATAACATTGCAATTGTTTACCACAATGATGCCGACGGAATTTCCTCTGCAGCGGTAACAGCAAAGGCCGTTTTTAAGCTCACACAAAAAAAGCCTGTCCTTGTTTACGGCTTTAATTACAGGGACAGTGCAAAAGGAAAAATAATCATGAAAGAGCTTTCAAAAAAAGCCAACAAGCTGATTATTGTGGACCTTGCCACTGGCTACTATCTTGAAAAGCTCAGTGAAGTAAATTTTATGGATGCAATCCTGATAATTGACCACCATGAATTTGATTCTGATTTGAATTCCGAAAAAATTGTTTTTGTGCACCCAAAATTTTTGTCAAAAAAAAACCCGAGTTCCTACAATGCCTCAAAATTGTGCTTTGACGTTTTCAACGGGATTCTTCCTTTGGAAGAAACAGACTGGATTGCCTGCATAGGCATAATAGGGGACAATGCAAAAAAACACTGGCTTGGCTTTTTGAAAAAAACAGCAAAGCGCAACAAGGCAACAATAGGGGAAATAGAGGAGCTTGAGCGCCTGGTTTCAGCAGTGGGAGTAATGCGCAAGGACAAATTCAGGGAAATTTTTTGGGTTTTGTTTGACGCAAAAAAAATCCAGGACTGCATGAAAAAAGAATTTTTGGAAATAAAACAGGAATTTGAAGTGGAAAAAAAAAGGCTTGAGGAATCAGCAAAAGCGGGAATTGAAAATTTTCCGGAACTTGAACTTGAAATTTACAATATCAAGACAGACTTTCCAACAATAAAATCCCAGATAGTGAACGAGATAAGCAACAAAAAGCCGAAAAAAACAATAATTGTCTGGAGCGTTTCGGGAAACAATGCGAGGTTTTCCGCAAGAAGGCAGGATGGAAAAGTCCAGGTCAACAGGCTGCTTGAAAAAGCAATTGAAGGAATCCCAAATTCCAATGCGGGGGGGCATATTCCTGCCGCGGCAGGCGGAGTCCCAAAAGAATTTCTTGAAAAATTCATGGAACAATTATTCGGGGAGCTGAAAAAAATTTATGAAAAATGATTTTATGCAGAAAAGCCTTTTTGTAGCGCTCGCTGAAGCCTTTTTGCTATTGCAAAAAGCCTTGGGAAAATGCTTCGCTTTGCTCGCTTCCAAAAGCCTTGGGAAAAAATAAAACGGAAATGATTTTTATGCAGAAAAGAATTTCCTGGGACGAATATTTCATGAAAATTGCGGAAATTGCCTCTGAAAGGGCAACCTGCTTCAAAAGAAAAGCAGGCGCTGTCCTGGTTATTGACAAGCAGATTATTTCAACAGGATACTGCGGAGCCCCAAAAGGGGTTCAGGATTGCTTTGAAAAAGGCCATTGCATGAGGGAAAAAAAACAGCTAAAAAGCGGGCAGAACCTGGAGTTTTGCATGGCAACCCATGCAGAGCAAAATGCAATTGCACAGGCAGCCTGTTTTGGAATTCCGACAAAAGGCGCAACAATTTACGCAACACATTTTCCATGCGTTTTATGCGCAAAGCTATTGATTAATGCGGGAATAAAGGAAATTGTTTACAAAAATGACCAGTTCGATGAATTAAGCCCAAAAATTTTGGAAGAAGCAAAAATAATAGTAAGAAAAATGTGAATTCAATTATTTTTCAAAAAATTTTTCTATCTTGGGGAGAGGCCAGGAATTCAGAATGCTTTTTTTTTCAGCCCATGCGCGCCTTGCAATTGCAGTTCCGAGCTCAAGAAAACTCATCTGTTCTTTCAAATGCGAATCAGTGCCAATTGAAAGGGCGACTCCGCTCTTTACTGCTGCCCTTGCATTGACATCATTCAAATCCATCCTTTCAGGTGTTGCGTTTATTTCAAGGGCAACTGAATTTTTTTTAGCTGCATCAAAAACCGCGTCAAAATCAATTTCAATCGGCTCTCTTTCACCTATTTTTCTCGCAGTGGGATGCCCGATTATTTTCACAAGCGGGTTCTCAATTGCCTTTACAATGCGCCTTGTCTGTTCTATCTTTCCAAGCCTGAAATGAGAATGCACGCTTGCGCAGACAAAATCAAGCTTCTTCAAAACAGCAGGATTTCTTTTTATTGAGCCATCAGGTTGGATATCGGCTTCACAAGCCTTGAA
The DNA here is from genome assembly GCA_028713935.1 of Candidatus Iainarchaeum sp. GTDB lineage: Archaea > Iainarchaeota > Iainarchaeia > Iainarchaeales > JAGVNX01. Next base: position 35,228 of record JAQTNI010000002.1, on the reverse strand, counting down.
AATCCTGAGTTTTGGAAATTTTTTTTGGAGAACATCAATTTCAGAAATCTGCTTCAGCATTGCCCTGTCATCCATGCTGCCAGCAATTTTCAAGGCGCCAAAATGGTCAGTAATTGCACAAAAGCTTTGTCCAAGATTTTGTGCGTTCTCAACAATTTCAGAAACCGGATTTTTGCCGTCGCTGTAATTCGTGTGCAAATGAAAATCGCCCCTGATTTCTGAATATTTTACAAGGCAAGGCAGGGAATGCTTCTGCGCTGCCTCAATTTCGCCTGCTGCCTCGCGCATTTCCGGCTCAATATAATCAAGGCCAAGTGAATTGTAAACATCTTTTTCTGTTTTGCTTGCAATTACTTTTGCAGCCCTGAAAACTCCGTATTCACTGAGCTTTAAGCCTTTTTTCTGGGCAATTTTCCTCAGGTCAATGCTGTGCTGCTTGCTTCCAGTGAAATATTGCAATGCAGAACCCCATTGGCTTTCTGAAACAACTCTCAGGTCTATCTGCAAATTATTTTCAACAAGCACACTGGTTTTTGTAATGCCTTTTGCAAGAACTCCTTTCACATTCGGCATTGAAACAAAAAAATCCATTACTTTTTCAGGCTTTTTTGAAGAAACAAGAATATCAATGTCACCAATTGTTTCACAGCGCCTGCGCAGGCTGCCTGCCAATTCCACTTCCAAGGCTTCACTGCAATTTTCAAGGAAAGCTTTCACCTGCCGCGCTTCCTGCAATGCAAGCCAGAGCAAAATTCTTTTTTTTTCTCCCTGCGCCTGCTGAATTCCCTTTAAAATTTCTTGCTGTGTTTTTTCCCCAAAGCCCCTTACCTTTGAAATTTTTCCAGAAAGCGCTGCCTTTTTCAGGCCTGCAATATTTTTTATGCCGAGCTTTTTGTACAAAACCATTGCCTTTTTAGGGCCAAGGCCCGGGATTTTGTTTAATGCTTCAATATCAATCGGGAATTGTTTTCTCAATTCTTCAAGGTATTTTAATTTTCCAGTTTCAAGGATTTCAATTATTTTTTTTGCAATGTTTTCTCCCACACCTGGAATTTCTTCCAGCCTGCCTTGTTTCCAGATTTCTTCAATGCCATTCGGAAGCGCTTCTATTGCAATCGCTGCCTGCCTGTAAACGCGCGGCTTCCACTGCACTTCCTGCAGGTCAAGCAAATCAGCTATTTCAAAAAATACCCCTGCAATTTCCCTGTTCTTCATAATAAATAAATTAAAGAACCTTGCAAATATTTATTATTAGAGGTTTGGAAAAATGAATGTTTTTTCTGCGATTAAAAAACGGCGTTCAATAAGGCGCTTTAAGGAAAAAAAAATTCCTTTCAAGGCGCTTGAAAAATGCGTTGAAGCTGCAAGGCTCAGCCCTACTGCTAGAAATTTGCAGCCATTGGAATTTGTTGTTGTGCAGGAAAAGAAAAACAGGGAAGCCGCGCTTGGATGCATCAGGCTTGGTGGAGTTGTTGCTGAAAAAGGAATCCAAAAGGGAGAAGAGCCAAAAGCGTTTATTGTAATATTGCTTAACAGGCAAAAGGCTTATGATTACAGCATTAATGATGCCGGAATTGCAGTGCAAAGCATCTGCCTTTCTGCTTTTGAACAAGGCCTTGGAACATGCATTATAGGTTCCGTTGACAGGCAGAAGCTTGCCCCCCTGCTTGGATTGCCTGATAACTGCGAAATAGTTCTTGCTGTTGCACTTGGTTATCCAAAAGAAAAGCCGCGCATTGCGGATGAGAATGGCAAAACCCAGTATTGGACTGAAAAAGGCGATTTAGTTGTGCCAAAAAGAAGCCTGCAGAGCATAATGCACAGGGAAAAATACTGAATCTGCATTTTCAAAAAATATCAAAAAAGCAGGTAAAAAAAAACCAAAAAAAGGATTAAAAAATTTTGTTTTATTCGTCGTCGCCGAAGTCAGAATCGTCGTCTGAATCTTCTTCGTCTTCGTCGTCTTCATCGTAGCTTTCGTCGTCGTCAAAATTTTCTTCTTCGTCTTCTTCAACTTTCTTTTTAGCCATGTTTTCACCTCACGGTAAAAAATAATTGTATTCTTAATCTTCTACACTACTATTTAAAAACCTATTTGCCGACACTGGGTTTAGTAATTAAAAATAGTTAATACGATATAATATGATTATAACGTGGATTTGGTGGTTTGATGTTTCATATTGGAAAAGTGGTTAAGGTCTTCAAAAGCGCAGACAAGGACGTAATCGGGGTTGATTCAAGCATCCAGGCACTGACACTGATGTGGGATGAAAACCTTGTGACTGTTTCAGTAAAAGAAGGCCTTGGCGAAAAAATAAAGGACGGGGACATTGTGCTGATTGATTATTCGCCAACCAGCCCGAATATTCCTGTGCCAAAGCAGATTGCAATAAAAATCCTGCGCGGGGAAACAGGCAAAAAAGCCTGGAAAGAATATGAAGAGTTTAATGCAGCAAAAAAAAGGGAAAGAGAAGCACAGCAATACGGAGAACATCAGCTAACTAATGTAGGGTGAAAAAAATTGAAAAATAACCAGGGAACAGGGCAGGCTGCAAAAGAGCAATCGCAGAAAGTCACTTTTAACATTGACAGGGAAAAAAATTTTTCAGAATGGTTCACTGAAATAATAAAAACTGCGGAGCTCGCGGATTTGCGCTATAACATAAAGGGATTCATTGTTTTCCAGCCATGGGCAGTATTGGCAATGGAAGCAATGTATAATTGCCTTGAAAAGGCACTGCAAAAAAAAGGCCATTCGCCATACTGGTTTCCTGTTTTGATTCCTGAAAAAAATTTTTTCATTGAAAAAGAGCACGTGGAAGGGTTTTCACCAAGCGTTTTCTGGGCAACAGAGCACGGTGCAGGGGAAAAGCTAGAAGAAAAGCTTGCTTTAAGGCCAACATCAGAGACTGCTTTTTACCAGATGTTTGCCTTATGGATCCGCTCTTACAAGGATTTGCCATTCAAAACTTACCAGCGCGCACAGGTTTTCAGGTATGAAACAAAAGCCACAAGGCCTTTTTTGAGGGGACGGGAATTTTACTGGATTGAAGCCCACTGTGCCTTTGCAACAAGGGAAGAAGCTGAAAAACAGGTTCTTGAGGACATGGAAACAACAAAGGAAACAATGCACGATGTTTTTGGAATTCCTTTTATTTTCTTTGAAAGGCCGCAATGGGACAAGTTTGCTGGCGCGGAAAACACTTATGCTGCGGATGCAATCAGCCCCGATGGAAGAATAGTGCAGCAGCCGTCAACCCACATGCTTGGCCAGAATTTCAGCACTCCCTTTGATGTAAAATTCACTGACAGCAAGGGAGAGGAAAAATTCTGTTACCTGACATGTTATGGCCCTGCAATAAGCAGGATTTTTGCAAGCGTTGTAATTACCCATGGCGACAACAAGGGATTAAAATTTCCCTTTGAAATTGCGCCAATGCAGATTGTAATTGTCCCAATTGCCTTTGACAAAAACAAAAAAGTCCTTGAAAAGACAGCTGAGCTGAAGGCAATGCTTGCCAATGAAGGCTACAGGGTTGGAATTGATTCAAAAGAAGGGATGCCTGGCGAAAAATTTTATTTCTGGGAAATGAAAGGTGTTCCCCTGAGAATAGAGCTTGGCCCAAAAGAACTGGAACAAAAAAAACTGACTGTTTTCAGGCGCGATACGGCTGAGAAAAAAACAATTGCAGAAAAAGAACTGCCTGACTTTATAAAAAAAACCGGAAAAGAAATTTCGCAGAACCTTATTAAAAAAGCGGACAGGATTTTTGAAGGGCTTATAAGGGACGCCTCTTCTCACGAAGAAATTTCAAAGGTTCTTGAAAACAGGGGAATTGCAAGGGCAAATTTCTGCTCAACAGGCCTTGAAGGCGCAAAATGCGCTGAAACAATTGAAAAAGATTTTTCTGCAACAGTGCGCGGAACAAGAGTCGACAAAAAAGAGCCCCCTTTTGGAAACAAAAAATGCGCAATCTGCGGAAAGCCCGCGACAAAAGTCGTTTACATTGCAAAGCAGTATTAAGGATTGCTTAGAAAATTGGCATGCGGGCTGCCGGCAACTAATTCTTAAAATTGTTTCACCAGCATATTCTAGAATGAAACTGGGAAAAACGCTTTATGTTACTGGCAGAAAAGCCTGGCGTTCATGGCTTGCAAAACATCATGCCACTGAAAAAGAAATTTGGCTGGTGTATTACAAAAAACATTCGAATAAACCAAGGATTCCATACAATTATGCTGTTGAAGAAGCATTATGTTACGGCTGGATTGACAGCACAGTAAAAAAAATTGATGAAGAAAGGACTGCCCAGCGCTTCACTCCGCGAAGAGAAAATAGCCCGCTATCAGAGATGAACAAGGAGCGCGCAAGGCGGCTCATTAGAAAGGGGAAGATGACGCGGGCCGGGCTGGCAAAAATCAAGGATAACCTTAATGACAAATTTGTTATTCCAAATGACATTCTTAAAGAACTGAAACAGGATAAACTGGTTTGGAAAAACTTCGGGAAATTTTCGCTGGCATACAAACGGATCAGGATTGGATTTATTGAAGACGCAAGAAAACGCCCCGAGGAATTCAAGAAGAGAATGCGTTACTTCATCAAAATGACAGGCAAAAACAAACAATTCGGAATGGTAAGATAAGGAGAAAAAAAACTTTAAAAATTGCCTAACCCTTTTTTTCCTCAAGCTTTTTTTTGTATTCTTCAATTGTTTTTTTTGTATACTCTGTTAGGGGCAACCTGAATGCTTCCGGAATTGTTGCCCAAGTGTATTCCTCCGCTTCTTCATTAAGCTCTACCTTTTCTGAATTTGTTTTGCATGCAAACTCAAAAATCAAAAAATGTTTTTTTTTGTAATATACTTTGTCAAAAATAGTCTCGTGCATGCACAAAAATTTTATGTCAAAAACTTCCAAAGTAGTTTCCTCTTTTACCTCTCTCTTTACGGCTTGTTCAATTGTTTCTCCCAATTCAATATGGCCGCTTGGCAAAATCCAAAGCCCTTTACATTTGTAGGATTTCATCAAAAAAATTTTGCCCTTTTGATTAAAAATCAATGCGCCAACACCAGGCTCTGGAAATTTTTGTTCCGGCATAAGAATCAGTATAGCACATCAAAACTTTTTTTTCCTTCAATTCCAAGCAGGAAGTCATAGCGGGCATTTACATATGCCTGTGCCTGGGCAATTTCTTCTTCTGAAAGGTGCTTGAACCTGCCCTGCAGCTGGAAATAATCCTTCAATGGCTTTGGCTCCTCAATTTTCTGGTTAAAGGAAAGGATTCCGTTTTCAATTTCATATAAAGGGAAAACCCTTGTCTGGATTGCAAGCCTTGCCAGGTTGATTGCCTGGGAAAAATCGTGCTGCCATCCGACTGGGCAGGGGCAATATGCAATAATAAAGCTCGGGCCGTCAATTGAAAGCGCTTTCTGGATTTTTGCGTGCAAATCAGAAAAATTTGCAATTGAAACAGTTGCAACATACTTAATGCCATGGGCAGCCACAATCAAAGGCAATGGCTTTTTTGGCTCAAGCTTTCCATGAATTTTTTTTCCGGCAGGGCTTGTAGTTGTGTTTGCATAAAAGGGAGTTGCGCCGCTTCTTTGGACCCCCGTGTTATGTACAACTATACCATCGGCAACAAAATTATGCTCTCCTTCGACTCTCAAATCCAATGTGGGTTCAATTCCAACTGATTTTATGCTTTGGATTTTTTCTGTTTCAAAAAATTTGTTTCCCAATAAAAAATTGTGATATTTGTATTGAGATTTGTATTTTTCCATGTTCCAATCATCGCGTTCGCTGAAACAAATATAGCCATATTCGCAATCTTTCAAAAGCGGCCTGTAAACACAATGTGTTCCTTTTACTTTTTTCTGCTTGTGAATTTTCCCCACGCGGTAGCCTATTGTCTGCAGTAAAAGCCTTGTCCTTTGCAGCAAATCAAAGCTCGCTGAAACAATCCTTGAACTGTTGCCTGTTTTGTAGCCATCTGAAAGCATTAACCCCCTTATAAAAGATTCTTTTTCATCGGCAGGCAAAGTAAAAACCCAGCCAGGAACTGTTTTTTGCTTGGCTGGCTTGTTAAAGCCTAAAGAATCAATAAACTTTGCAAGATTAACTGAATTAAAATAGACATAGTTTTTGCCAAGCCTTGGCTTTAAGCCAAAAAGCCTTTCCTGAAGCATTAAAAGCCTGTCTCTTGCTTGTTTGCCCTCTGGCAAGGCAAAGCCAATTTCTCCATGATTCAACCTAGCCCATCCATCTCCCAAAAAAATTCCAAAAAATTCCATCAGATCTGGGCTTGAAATTAAAGGCAATTTTATTTCATTAATTTTATTAACCTTAAAATCGCCTTTTTTGGAAAGTTTTATTTTTTGGAAAGAAAAAGATTTTTCAGAAGGTAAATTTTTCAAAACAATTATTTGCTCTCCCTTTTTTAATCCCCCCAATGTTTTCCAAACAAGAGTATTTTCTTTGCCTCTGCCTTTTTTTTCAACAACCAAAAAAGGATGATTTGAAGTTGCCTTTATTGTGTGGTGCAAAGTGTCCAGTTCAAACACTTCTTTTTTGCCATTGTTAAAAACACCAACACATTTTTTCAAAACCAACTCATGGGAATTTTGGTTAAAAGCATAAACCAAATCTCCTTTTTTTATTTCAGCAATCCCCTTGAGCCCGTCTTTCATTAGAATCAATGATGATAAAGATAAGCAATTCATGTATGCTTCATTGTCTGTTGCAATATAAGTGAATTTTTGGCCTCTTTCTAAAGCCCCGCTTAAAGCGCCGAAGCCAATGTCAAAGGAAGCTCCGTCTCCTCCAATTGCAAGGAGATTTATGCCTTCGCGTTTTTTCTGCATTCTCAGTGCCGCATCTATTCCTGATGCAACCGCAGCCGCATTTTCAAATGCAACATGAATAAACGGGACTTCCCATGCTGTCTGGGGAAAAGGAGTGGAAACAACTTCCATGCAGCCAGTTGCCGAAACAACAATAGTGTTCCTGCCTGCAGCCTTCATTATGTGCCTTAATGTAAGGGCTTCGCCGCAGCCTGCGCATGCCCTGTGCCCCGAAGAAAACAATTCTTCTGTGCTTAAGCCTGCAATTTTTTCCTGTTTTTTTTCTTCTGTCATAATAGCCAGCTCCCTTTCGGCTTTGCTTTCTGGATTTCTTCAAAAACACTGTGAATATGCCTCATTGAAACATCCCTGCCTCCAAGGCCGGCAATAAAATCAATTATTTTTAGGTTTTCTTTTGCAATGCTTTTCAAATCCGAAAACAAAGGCCCTTCAAAGCCGAGGGAAACATGCCTGTCAATTACGCCAAGTGCTTTCAGGCTTTTCATTGCCTTCTGCAAATCCTCAACAGGCAGGGGCCTTAAGCATTTCAATTTTATCAGGCCAACTTTTTTTCCTTTTGCGCGGAGTTCATCAACAACAACCCTTGCTGTTCCGCAGGCAGTGCCCATTGCAATTACCGCAAATTTTGCATCAGCCATTTTGTACAATTCAATTAAGCCGTTTCCATAACTTCTCCCAAATTTTTTTGCAAAATCCGAATTTGTTTTTTTGATTATTTCAAGGCTTTCAAGCATTGCTTCCTGCTGCATTTTTTTGAATTCCATGAAAGAATCCGGAAAAGCAATCGGGCCAAAAGTTTTTGGTTTTGCTGGGTCCAAAAAATGCTCTGCTTTGTAAGCAGGCAAAAAAGAGTCAACTTCTTTTTGGTCAGGCAGGTCAATTTCCTCAAAAACATGCGTCAATGAAAAGCCGTCAAGGTTCACCATTACTGGGAGCATTACTTTTTTGTTTTCTGCAATTTTGAATGCCTGGATTGTTGTGTCAAGTGCTTCCTGTCCTGATTCAACATACAACTGTATCCAGCCCTGGTCCCTTGCTGAAACAGAATCTGAATGGTCATTCCAGATATTAATTGGAGCGCTGAGAGAACGGTTTGCAACAGCCATTACAATCGGCAATCTCATTCCCGATGCAATCGGCAGAATTTCAAACATCAATGCAAATCCCTGCGAAGAAGTGGCAGTAAAAGCCCTTGAACCAGTTGCTGAAGCCCCGACTGCTGCGCTCAAAGCTGAATGCTCTGATTCAACATTAATCAAAGCCGCTTCAAGCTCGCCATTATTGACAAACTCCGCAATATGCTCATGGACATGGGTTGAAGGAGTAATCGGATACATTGGGCAAACCTGGACTCTTGCAAGCTTTGCGCCAATTGCAACTGCAATTGAAGATTCTTCAACCTTTCTCATTTTACCTCGACCTCTTTCACAATTGCCTTTACTGCGCATTCGTTCACGCAAATCAGGCAGCCCTTGCAGTAAGTGTAATCAATGTAAAAAATTCCTTCAGGGCTTTTTTTTATTGCAGCATCAGGGCAGACTTTCCAGCAATTGCCGCATTTAATGCACTTGTCATTGTGCAAAACAGGCCTGTAAGTTCTCCATGCCCCTGTATGGTATTTTTTTGCGCTTCCAGGCTCAAGCACAACTGCCCCCGAAGGCAGTTCCTGCTTTTTTTCAGCCTTGCTCTTTTTTTCTTTTGCCATAAAAATCATTAAAAATTATTTTTTTAATTTTGCGGCTTCCTCAAACAATTTTGCACAGGCTTTCTTGTTTAGGTCTGCTATGCGCGGATTGCCTGCAAAGCGCTGGTCAATTGCCTTTCCAAGCGCTTCCAGTGAAACTTCTTTGCTCAGGCCCGCAAAAGCGCCAAGCGCTGCAATATTCACGAATGGCTTGCCAATTATTTCCAATGCTGTTTTCGTAATGTCAATGCAATGGATTTTGAAGCCTTTCAGGCCGATTTCTTCCTGATTCTTGTTTGAATTCACAATAATAAAACCGTTTTTTTTCAGGCCCTTTGTCACATCAACTGCATTTACAAGAGAAGAATCAAGAACCAATACAAAATCAGGCTCATAAACATGCTGCCTTACAAAAATTTTTTCCTTTGAAATCCTTGCAAAAGCCTCTACTGGCGCACCAGTCCTTTCCACTCCAAAATAAGGAAAAGCCTGGCTTTTCTTTCCGTCAAAAAAAGCTGCAATTGCCAAAACCTGCGAGCTAGTAACAGCTCCCTGGCCTCCTCTTCCGTGAATCCTGATTTCCTTCAAATCCATTTAAGGCACCAAAAAAAATTGAATTATCATAAAGGATAAGATGGATAACAATTAAAAATAATTGCTGCAAAATTAGTACAATGATTAAAAGGGTTCACATTATTGTAACCGGCTTGGTGCAGGGAGTCGGATTCCGCTATAGCACAGTGAGCTGGGGAAAGCTCCTTGGCCTGAAAGGCTGGGTTACTAACAGGATTGACGGCAGCGTTGAAATAGTCGCGGAAGGCGAGCAAAACTCAATTGAAAAGCTGATTGAAAAAATAAAATCCTCTTCGCCCGGCACTGTTTCAAAATGCATTATTGAACATGAAATCCCCACAGGCGAATTCATGGGCTTTGAAATGCTATAAGCCAGTTATTTTCTGCAAATGATTAGTGCAGTGTTCATTTTCAAAAAAGCTAATTTTGCCTTAAAACCAAAACTTTTCAGCCAGGACAATTGGTCTTCTACAGGGGCAAGGTCATTCAGGACAAGATGATGATATGCCCACTCTTGAAGCATCTTTTGGTTTGTGGCATGCCCAACCAAACTGCCCAGATGCAAAGCATGGTTCAAAGCTGCTTTGTGTTTATTCTTGTGAGTAACAAGGTCTCCAAAAATGAAAATTCCTTTCGGTTTTAGCATTGAATAAATTTTTTTGAACACCAGTTTTTTGCCAAAATTTGTCTGGTGATGCATTCCCAGAACAGAAACAACAATGTCATATTTTTTACCAAATTTCAATTTTGAATAATCTCCAAAAATGAAATTCACGCGCTCTTTGCCAAGCCTTTTTTTTGCGCCTTTCAGCATGTTCCTTGAAAAATCCACTGCGTCAAGCTCCGAATTTGGCAATAAGTCAAGAAAAATCTTGCTTGTAAACCCTGTTCCAACTCCCAAATCCAGAATAGAATAGTTCTTGTTAACCTCAAAATTTTCTGAAATAAAATTTTGAATTATTTTGTGGATTTCATTGTAAAAAGGAATTGAATCCACAATTTCAGCATCATATCTGCGCGCTGAATGGTGGTGATAATTCAAATCTTCTGGATTTACATTTGTTGTGTTTTTCATAATATCCCAAAAAAAGAATTTTCAAGTCAGGAAGCGCCTTTTATCTGCAAAACAATTTCTTTTGAAAATTCCTGGCCGTTAATTGCAAGCAAAATTTTTATTTTATAATCGCCAGGCGGAACAATTGAATTGGGGTTTGCCTTGTTCAAAGGCCTTATTTGAAAAACAAATTCCCTTCTTGCGCCAGCTTCAAAAGTTGAAATTTCCTGCAAGGCAGGCGTAACAACAAACATTTCAGATGCAACAGGCACAACTTTAAGGGAAGAGCTTGCGGAATTTTGCTGTGTAGTGTTAACTGCATTTACAGTCAGCAACGCAGTCTCTTCCTGCGCCAAATCAATCGGGTTTGGATTAATGGAAACAATTATTGGCTGTGGCTCAAGCAATGCCTGCAAGGCAAGAAAAACAATTATTATTACGATTAGCCCTCCAACAAAAATCGCAGGGTATTTGAATTGCTTAAAGGAAAACCCGAATTTTATTCCTTGCTTCTTCTTATTGTCATAAATTCCCATAAAAACCAGCAATAATAACGGATTTGGAATTAATAAAATTTCCTATTCCAGGCACCTGTTTAAAAAAACTTTCAGGCAACCAAAAGAATGGTATCCTATGCAGGAAAAGCAACACAAAAAAACACTGGCAACTTTTTCAATCGCGTCTTTTCTCAATGATTTCGGCGCATACATGATTTATCCCATATGGCCGTTGTTTGTAACAGGCTTTTTCGGCGCAAACATGGTTACGCTTGGCTTTCTGGATGGATTGGGGGATTCTCTTGTTTCAATTTCACAGGCAGTTTCAGGCTATCTCTCTGACAGGTGGAAAAAAAGAAAAATTTTTATCTGGCTCGGCTATCTGTTCGGGGCGCTTTCAAGAATTGGGTATGCGGCCTCTATAAGCTGGCAGCAGCTAATCCCTTTTCGGATTCTTGACAGGTCTGGAAAAATAAGGGATGCGCCAAGAGATGCAATTGTTGCAGATATTTCAACGGAACAAAACAGGGGAAAAAATTTTGGAATACTAAGGGCAATGGACAAGCTGGGAGGCGTATGCGGAATAATTGCCTGCATAATTCTTTTTGCAGTGCTTGGCTACCAGGAATTGTTTCTTCTCGCAGCAGTGCCTTCTTTCATAGGCGCAGTACTGATACTGCATTTTATAAAAGAAAAAAAACACAAGGCAGAAACTGCACCTGAAAAAACAAAAACAGAAAAATTTTATTTTAAAAAAATTGGCAAAAATTTCAAATTGTTTATCCTGCTTAATTCTGTTTTTGCACTCGGTTCCTTCAGCTATTCTTTTTTGCTGATTTTTGCCAAAGAAGCGGGAATCCCAATAATTTTCATTCCCGCGCTTTACCTTTTTTATATGGGATTTGCATCGCTTTCATCAATTCCCTTTGGAAAAATGGCTGACAAAATAGGCAGAAAGCCGGTAATAATGATTTCTTTTATTCTCTGGCTCCTTGTCTGCATTTCTTTTGTCACTACACAGGCCTTCGCAGCAATAATCCTTGCTTTCATTGCATTCGGCCTGCAGGAAGGCGCATTAAATCCAGTGCAAAGGGCATTTGTTTCAGAACTCTGCCCAAAAGAATTCAGGGCTTCCTCACTGGGATTTTTTGAAATGGCAACAGGCCTATGCGCATTGCCATCTTCAATAATTGCGGGCCTTCTCTGGGACACAACAAGCAAGTTTGTGCCATTCTATCTTTCAATAGGCCTGACAATAATCGCAATTGCAATGCTTTTTTTTGTAAAAGAAAAGCCTAGGGCAGAGTAAAAAGCCTGTCATCATTTTTTCCGTCAAGAATTTTTGCCCTTACTCCCGCATCAAGCCAGGCATGGGCATAAGAAAAAGCAGCAAGCGCAAGAAGCAATTCCCCTTTTTCCTCAAAATGCCTTGCATCATTAAAATAATTCCGCGCCATTGAAAGAAAATCATGCGCCCTGGCTTCATCGCGGGAATCCAGCCCTTTCCGGATTTCAACTTTTTCCAAAGCCTTTTTGGTTAATTCCCCATAATGCCCTGCCTTTTGCTCCAATGATTGTTGCAATGTTAAATGAATTTTTTTCGCCATAATGGTAACCTCTTTTTTTATTAAAACCTCAGCATTACCCTAAAAACCGGCATTTTTGCATACTGCCTCGGATAATTCCAGTCATAAACACTCCTGGCATATCTCAATTTTGCCCCCATGCCAGTTGGCAAGGGAGTTTGCGTGATTTGCGCGCCTTGCCTCCGAAAAAAATTAACAAGAGCAGAATTTGGAGTATCCCCTACAAAGCTGGAATATCCTGCACGTTTCAATTCGGAAAAGGTCCCTACAAATCTCCTCAACAGGAGAAGAGCTTCGCGCGGAGAAGGAAGTTTTTCCGTTGTGGTGTCAAAATGGGCGTTAAGAATGGTTTCACCCTTTCCAAAAAAATTCCGATAGCGCCTTGGAGAAGAAACTGTTTTTCCCTCGCCAGTAATAATAAAATGTTCAGATTGCAGGAAAAAATCAGAACCCTGTGTATCGCTGCTTGTCAAAAGCCTTACTTTCTGCCTTTTTTCAGGAGGCTTTCTCCGTGAAAACTTTTTGAGCCTGTTCATGATTCCGCACCGCACAAAATTGCAAGCGCTTCTTTTTCCTTTTCATTGGGTTTTCCGCATACAACAAGGCACTGGGGAAATTTTCCAAAGCCGGACATCAAAAATTCCCTGACAGTGCCTTTCCTGAACTTCTGGTCTTTTGAGCCCAAAGCATACAAGCCAATCAAAACAGTTGAATCCAGGATTTTTGTTTTTTTCTTTGCCTCAATTTTTTGCAGAATAGAAACAGCCTCTGAAACACCCATCTGATAATTCTGAGAAGCATCAATTTCAAGCAGGCAAAGCGTGTGCAGGCCAATGGAAAAGTTTTTTTCGATTACATCAAAAAAATCTTCCGGAGCAAAATTTTTTTTAGGAGAAACAACAGTGCAAACCCTGCCAAACTTGTAGGCATCCAAACCTGTTTCCGCGAGATAATCAAAAACGCTTATTCCCTGCAAAACCTTGCTCTTCAGGCCAAGGCTTTTTGCATCAAGAAGCAATTGCAGGTGTGTTGTTGCATTCAAAGCGTTTCCAAAAACAAGCAGTGCAATGTTTTCATCCAAATTCTTCGCTTCCCTGAGGAAAAGCAGAAAGCCTTCTTCAACGCCTTTCCTGTCAAGCTCAACAAATTTTTTTCCTGAAATTTCTTCAAGCTCTTTTATTGTGCCCTGTGAATAAGCGCTTGTGTATGACTCAAAAAAAACCTTTTTGCATCCCTTTATTGCCTCAAGCGCCTCAAGCGTTACCTGCTTCGGGTTCAGGCCAATTCCGACAAGGTAAAACATATAAAAGAAATATAAATGGGAATTCTTTTATAGCAAACCGCCTATATTCCTGAACTTTTATTGCGGTTTGTTATATACAACCTTGCAAAACAAAGTTTTGCGAGGCCTCACAAAGCCTGCTTTGTAAGGAAAGCAATTCAAAATTCAGATACATGGGCTTTTTGTTATAAACCAAAATTATTTCTTTTTTCCCTTGAAAAATTTCCTGTCAAGAATTGCAAAGGAAAAAGTGTCAACAAATTTTCCCCCTAAAAAACCCCGTTCTTTTTGCCTGCATTCAAATTCAAAGCCAAGCTTTTCAATTACTCTTTTGGAAGCAGAATTTTTTACTGCGCAGTCAATTTGAATCCTATGAAGTTTCAATTTGTTAAAACCAAAATCAAGCAAAATTTCTGCGGCTTCCGGGACAATTTCTTTTCCCCTGAATTCTTTTGCAAGCCAATAACCGACTTCTGCACGCCTGTCACGCTCTTCGTAATGAGTCAAGCCAATTGCGCCAATTACAAGGTTTTTTTCCTTTAAAACAATTGCAAAAGCAAATTTTGATTTCTCCTTCCGCTGTTTGAAAGAATTTTTAATGAACTGCACAGCATGCTTTCTCGTATACGGAAAAGGCACATGCGTGAATTTGCTTATTGTTTTATCTTTGCAGATTTCAACAATGCGCGGAACATCACTTTTTTTCCAGGGCCTCAAAAAAATCCTTTCACCAATAAGCTTCATTGCTATCCCTTTAAAACAATTCGAAACAAGCTTTTTTTATATGAAACCCGAAAACATGCTGGCACCGGGAATCAAGGCGATTGGCCTGGCTTTGTGGATTCCAAAAGAAAAAAGCCTTGTCATTTCAGACCTTCACCTTGGCTATGAAGAAATGCTGAACAGGCAGGGCATAATGATGCCGCGAATAAATTTTTCGGAAATAACGGAAAAACTGGAAAAAATTTTTCTGGAAATTTTCAAAAAGAAAAAGCAGGCAAAAATTGAAAAAATAATTATTAACGGGGATTTGAAGCACGAGTTCGGGGAAATTTCTCAGCAGGAATGGAAAGAAACACTTGACATGCTGGAATTCCTTGAAAAAAACTGCAGCCAAATAATCCTTGTCCAGGGAAACCATGACAAAATTCTGGGGCCAATTGCGAAATTCAAAAAAATGCGGATAAGCAAAGAAGGCTTTTTCCTTGAAAAAAGCAAAATTCTTGTTGTACACGGAAACGAAATTCCAAAAACAGAGGAATTCAAAAAATCAAAAACAATTGTAATCGGGCACGAGCACCCTGCAATTTCACTGCGCGAAGCAGCAAAAACTGAAACCTACAAATGCTTTCTAAAAGGAAAATTTGAAAAAAAAGACCTGATTGTATTGCCCTCCATGAGCGCAATTGCCTATGGCACTGACGTCTTAAAACAAGAGATTTTAAGTCCTTTCCTGCAACAAAATCTTTCAGAATTCGAAGCCTGGATAATAGAAGACAAGGTTTATTATTTCGGAAAAATAAAAAACCTTGAAAAAAACCTGGGGCGTTAGTCTAGCTTGGCAGGATTCAGCGTTCGGGCAGCTTTTTCTCTAAAGAGAAAAACCTGGGAAAAAGAGATTTTCGCTGCGCGAAAAGAATTCATTCCTAAAAAAAGAAGCTCGAACAACGCTGCGGCGGGGGTTCAAATCCTCCACGCCCCACTGCCCTTCTTTTCTTTTTGAAAAAGAAAAGAAAACCTGAATCTTGAATAAATAAGCACTTTGGAAAAAACAACTTTTTTCTGCACGTCACGAAGTCTTTAATAATTGTTGCTGGTTATTTTGAAGTATGCTTCGCAGACCAGTTAAGAGAAGAAATTACAGGCAAATGATTGCTGCGAACCGCGCGAGTAAAAACTTTGCAAAATTGGTTTTGGGGCGGGAAACAATACTACCAAGTGAACTGGCAAAAGTCAGAGTGATTAAGGACAGCGGGCAAAGCCTGGATTTGAAAGCCGCTAAAAACCTGAAGTCCGAAACATTGTTTTCTTATACTTTGCCTGCAATTGGCGGGCGTTACTCTTCTTTTTTGGGAAGAGTCAGGAGGGAAAGCGGGAATCAGCTTATTTTTATTCTTACACATAAAAACAATGGCAGTGTTTACAGGCGGCTTGCAATCCCAATCAGGCGCGAATTTGCAAGAGGAGCAAGGCGCCCAAGCATGCTAATCGAAGTGAAGCTATTGCCAGGCAAAATAGGGGTTAAGAAAAGAAAAACCATAAAATTGCCCTGAAAAAATTTTTTTCATAAAAAGCGCTTGCGGAAAGGTTTTTATTGGAAAATTGCATTATATTCTCTGATGAAAAAGTGTTTTTTCCTTGTTTTTCTTGCCTTGCTGCTTGTCCAGCCTGTTTTTGCGGCTGTTTCAAGCCAGGAAGCAATTGATTTTGTTTCAAAAACAAACAATTTTTTGCTTCAGGGAGAATCAGTTGAAATTCAGCCGAATGTCAAAATAAGCAGCCAGTCAAAGCCATACTGGGTTGTTGCGGTTATAAGCGGGGATTCCTTGGCAGGCTTTATTCCTGTTTCTGCTGACAATGCAACAATTCCTGATTCAAAAAGCGTGAGAAGAGACCTGATAAAAACAGGCTATTTTTTGTACAATTTTGACAAGCTGAAAACAAACGCCTTACAGCAGGACCAGTGGATTTTCAATTCGCTGAATTCAAAAAGAATAAGCGACCTGGCAGTAAAGCTCCAGAGCGAAGCAAGCCTTGACCTTTCAACAATAGAAGCAGAAGTGAAAACAAATCCTTCGCTTGTCGAGCTTCTTGGCAAAATGAAATCAGAGCTGAGCCTGATGAACAGCCAGGCAACCGCGCTAAGCAAAGACATTATTGACACAAGCGCTTATGAAAATTCTTTTTACAACAATCCAGACACTTCAACTCTTGAAACACTTCAATCAGAATTTGAAAATGTTTTCAATGAAACAAACGAACTTGACGCAAAAAAAACAGCCTATGTGCTTGACTCTGAAAAACTAAAACAGGGAATTGCACAGACAAGCCTGCCGATTGAAACAAAAAAATCATTGGGAAGCCTTGCAAACCCGCCTTCTGAAATGGCTTATCTTTCCTCAATTTCCGCCTCTTCAACAAACCTGCAGGAAAGCCTTTCAAATGCCTTTGACGATGCAATTGCACATTCACAAACCCTTGCTGATTCGCTTGAAACAAGAATAAAAAGAAACAGTGCTTACCAGGTTTTTTATGGCCAGGACAACGCAATAATTGACAAAACAGGCTATCCGACCTTGTCAAAGCTTGTTGAATATGTGCTTGCAGAGGAAAACGCGGATTACTGGAAAAATTCAGAGCAAGTCCCTGCATTGCGCGAAAACTGGCAGAAAGCAACTGCATATTTCAATAATGGCAATTTTGAAAGCGCCTCAGGCTTTGCCGTAAAAGCAAAAACCAATGCCCTTGCAATTTACCAGGAAGGGTTTCAGGAAGAAACGCCAAGCGTAAACATTGATCTCATAATAACTGCCGGAGTAATAATAATTGCATTGCTGATACTAATCCTTGTTCTCAGGAACAGAAAAAAATTCGCATCCCTTGTTTCTGGAAACTCTGAAGGCGAAAAAATTGACTTTCAATAATAAAAATTCAAAATTTGCAATAATTTTTTTTCTAATCCTTGTTTTTTCAGTTGCCAATGCGGAAACCCTGTTTGAAATAAGCCCGAAAGACAGGCAGGGAGAACTGCTTGCCCTTTACCCTGAAGAAACAGCTTTTTTAGAGCTGGGTGTTTTAAATTCAGGCACGCAGGCGGAAAATGTTCCAATGAAAATAAGGTGCGATGATGCAATCGCTTTCATTGAAAACGGCAGCATACAACAGGGAATTGCAAGAAACATTTTTTTACAGCCAGGAGAAAAAAAAACACTTGCATTGCAGGTGATTACACTTAAAGAATCAGATTCAATCCAGGCAATAACAATAAGCACTGACAAAAATTCTTTTAAGTTAGGGGCAGTGAAAATACTGTCTCCAAAAATTCTTCTTGAAACAGCTGCGCCCATAACAAAAAGGAATTTCGGAAGCTTCATTGCAAAAGCGACAAATTTAAGCGACGAAACAATAAGAAACGTGAAACTAGAAATTTTTTCAATGCAGGGAGCTGATTCCGATGCAGTGCCTTTTTTGCTTGACTCAATGATGCCAAAAGAGCATTTTGAAAAAGAATTCGCCTTTTACCTTGACCCGCCATTTGAAACAAAAACAATTGTTTTGCAGGCAAGTTTCAGTGATGCAAACGGCTTTCATGCCCTGCAAAGGCAAATAAAATTCAATCCGCTTTACAACGAGGAAAACATTGTGCTCGTGCTTGCTTCAATTCTCCTGATAGCGCTTGTGGCAATTGCAATCAAAACTTTTTCAAAGAAAAAAGAAGAAGAAACAGGTGAAAAAAATTTATAAGGAAAATTTTTTTTGTAAATAATTAAAGCGTCGGGAGAGAGAATTCAATATGCCTGCCAAGAATCATCAGAATAACAATCCAAAAATAATTGCCCTTGAACATCCGCCATTCCCTAATTCTCTCTCGAAGCATACCGCTCTTGCTGAAGGAAGCGCCCAAATTCGAGCATTTCTTGAGAAACGGGCAAAAAAAGGCACAACATTCAGGATATTCTTGGAAGGTTCTTTAGACATGCTAAATTATTTTAAAAAAATCGACTTAGACTTCGCAGAAATGGGAAGTGAAGAAAAAGACAGGTCATTTTTCCTTGCTGACCTTAGCCCATACTTCAATGTAGTTCAGATAGCAACAAGGGAAAAATGGCCAATAATCCCCTTGGATAAAAAAGCCATAAAAGCCCTCGTAGAAAAAGGAATAGCAAAGAAAGACAGTACATTAGGGAGATACCTTGTTTCCAATCTGCGGGAAAGATATTGGGCTCATCTCCTTAAAATAATGAAACCAACCTCTGTGGATGTCATCATTGTGCATCCTAACCATGTCCGTGGGTTATTGATCGAAACAGGAATGAACCCAAGAAATGTAATCTGGTTCAACAGGCCCAGAAATTTTTTTGCAAGATGGAGAAGGCTCAGCAAACTGGAAGAAAAAAGGTTTAAGCGCAAACGAAATGCAGCCAGAAAACAATCCGGTTCTAAGCCGAAGCCTAGGTAAAAATCAAAAACCGAACTTTAGGAAAAACCAGTTCAGGAATAAATTTCAATTACATCCCCGTCTTTCAGTTCAAATTCTTTCTGAACCCTCTGGCCTGGAAATTTTGTGCTGCCCCAGACCTTTGCATATTTCAGGCTTCTTGCAAAATCCTTGTGCAAATGCCTTGCGACATCACCGACAGTAGCGCCTTTTTTCATTGCAAGAGGGTCCTTCAAATCAGGCTCTCTTCCCGGCTTTTTCGTATAAACAAGAATCTTCCCAAGCAAGGCAAAAATTTTTGGCTTCAATTCTTCAATGTTTTTTTCCTCAAACGGATTAATAACAAGGGCTTTTTTGTAAACAATTGCCTCGTCCATTGCCTGCAAAACTTTTTGTATTGTTGTTGGTTCGCCAAGGACAACTTCGGAATTGTGCATGCCCAGGCTTTTCAGAAGCGCAACAAGCTCGCTTTCCCTGCATTTCAAAAACTTTTTTCCTGAAACAGTTATTCCCCTGAATTTTGAATGCCGGATTTCAATCAAAGGGCGGGTTTGGTTGAGAACAATTTTTGCATCCGCAAGCTCTTTCTTAACGGCTTCCTCTTCACTGCTGTTTCCTGCAAGAAGAACAACCCCGTCAGCAGTCCTGATTACTGACAAAATTTGTGTTCCCTGCGCATGCCCTTTTGAAGAGCCCTCCACAATTGCAGGCAATTCCACTATCTGGACTTTTGCCCCCTTAAAATCCATCATTCCGAATTGCGGTTTTTTTGTGGTAAAAGGATAAGGCGCAACTTCTGCGCCAATTCCAGTAAGCGCATTCAGCAAAGTGCTTTTGCCTGAATTTGGAAAGCCGATTATTACTATCTGGCCAATGCCTTCTTTTTTAACGCTCAGGCCTGTTTTGCCGCCGCGCTTTTTTTCCTGGATTTTCTGCTTTTCAATTTCTCGCTTTGTAGCGGCAATTTTTTTGCTTATGTCTGCGCGCAGGTTCTCGGCTCCCTTATGAGCTGGGGCAAAGCGCTGCATTTCAAACAAGGCTTCAAGCTTTGCCTGGGGAGAATTCGCCTGCGAATACTTAAAGCGGGCTTTTTCAAAATCAATAGTTACATTTGCCGGCATTAAACAGAATAAAAACAAAAACAATTAAAAAAGCCTTTTCTAGGGTAATTCAATCCACAAAAAAGGGTGCAAAAAAATCAGGTATGTTGCCTTATAACAAAAGCAAATCAATCTTAGAAAGAAATAAATACAACCACCTGAATCATAATACTGGTGATTTGGTGCAGAGAAGACAAATTCGAAGAAACCCGGCTAAAATGCCCAGAAGAGAATTCTTGCGGGGGATTGCGCTTAGAAGAAGATTATTAAGGGCCAATGAAATAAAAATCTCAAGCAAGCCTATTTCGCCAGACAAGCTATCCAATGATCCGCGTATTGAGTATGGTTCACCTGTTTTTGTTCGGGCAGCAAAAGCCGTGGAGTCATATAGGGGGCTTAGTTGGGTTTTTGGTCGCGCAGTTAGAAATCCAGATGGTTCAGTAACTGTAAAGATAACACATCAGGCTAAACCTGATGGCGATTATGAAAAGAGCACTGCAATATATGGCTTCAAAATCCCTGTTCAAAATTTGGGGCAGTTTCACTTTTACTTATTCTCTGTTAAAGGGCGAAAAATAAGATAGGTTTATTATCAGTGGCTTTACAAAGGGTTTGAATTGATTTCGCAGCCAAATTTTTAGACAAAATTACTATTACTGAAATTCAAATTTATTCAGCCCATAGCCTTTGGAATTCTGTTTCGAATTTTTTGGCTGTTTCTGTGTTGTTTAAAAAAACAAGGTTTTCATTGTTGTGCTCGTCTGCATTTGCAGTGTAATTAAAACTGCCGGTTGCAACAAAGGCAGAATCAATTACAGTGAATTTGTTGTGCATTATTCCTGATGGATTATTCATGAATTTGACTTCAATGCCTGCCTGGACAAGCTTTTCATCGTCGCTGTAAGAACTGCCTGCCTGTTGTTTTTCCATCAGGACTTTTACTTCAAGACCGCGGTTTTTTGCACTTATCAATGCATCGGAAATTGCGTCAAGCGTGAAAGAATAAATCGCGACATGCACTGTTTTTTCTGCGGAATCAATTTGCGAAATCAGTTTTGCTGAACAATTGTCAGCCGGGCAGAAAAAAATTTCTTCGCCTGCGCAGTTTGCCTGTGCTGCCGGGCAAACAGGGGCTGGCAGGGTTTGCACAAAGAGAAGCGCCGCAACAGCGAAAACAATTAAAAAAAGAAAAAGAAATTTTTTCATGAGGAAATTCCCTTCTTAAATTTGAATTGCCTGGTTTTTCACTGCGGCTGGGTTACTGAGAAATTGCACTGTGGAAGCGCAGGGTTTGCTGCACAAATCCCGTTTTTCAGGTTGTCCGCATGCGTAATGAATTTGCAGTTCATGACTACATGCGGCACTTCGTTTATGCCGTAAGAGTTTGCCGTTGAAATCATCAATGGCTTGTCTTTTTCAACCTGTTCAAGGCAAGTGCCAAACTGTGTTTTGTCAATCCTTGCAAAGGCAATTGCTTCACTTAGAATATCTGCCGGAATTGGAATGTGAAAATTCGTGCTTTCTGCGCAGTTCTGCAAAGAGTTCATGTCAAGGAAGTTCTTGTCTGGCGCACAGTAATACTTGTAAACAGGAATTTGGAATTCTTTTAATGCCGCCTGCCTGTTTGTGCATATTGAATAATTTGCAAACGGGCTTATTTTTTCCCACTTGTAAAGCATTTTTTTGGAGTCAACTGGGAAAAAATTGTAATTGAAATCAATTTCGCTGCCAAAAATGGATTTGTTTTCCTCCAGGCTTGCTGTTGAAAGCGCACAGGGAGCGCAGTAAGGGTCTGTGTAAAGGTCAACCTGCACTTTGCTGCCTGAACCGCATGAATTCGCATCCAGCATCATTTCAATCGGATAAACCTTGTTTTTAACTGGCAGAAATTCTTCAAAGGCAATTTCCGGGATAAAATAAGAGTCATTCAATTTGGCTACTTTTTCAATTCTTACAAAGACATTGTCAAGGACATTTTTCAGGGTTTCAGAGCCATTGACTGCCCTGATTTGCATTGTGGAATCAATGCTTCTCGCATCAAGAAGAACAAACGGCACTCTTCGCGGCTTGATTAGTGAAACAATCTTGTTTCCGTCTTCAGAACTGATTTCAATTTTTTCAAGCTGGTATACAATGTCGTTCTCCTGGAGCAGGTTCAAAAAAGAATTGTAATTTTCACAGCCTGCGCAGTCTTTTGAATAAAGCAAAAGGATTTTTGCAATGTGCTTTTGCGTTATGTCCGCATGCTGGAAATCCCCAATTGAAAGCTGCTGGGGAGCGTTCATTGAAAAAATAAGCAAAGTTCCGGCTGCAATTACAACAATGAGTGCAATTGAAAGCAGGGCAGGAAAATATTTGTTTTCAAGCGCCTTGCCAAACCTTAAAGGCTTTTTTTCAGTGTGCGGGCGCTCTTTCTTTTGCGCCTGCTCTTGCTGCCCATGCACTGGCTTTTCAGCCTCTTTGGAAAGGTTTTCCACTGTGCTGCTGTGCTTTTTTTCTTTGCCCATAAAAACCAGTAAAAACAATTAAGCAATGCCTTTGTTAATTATTGGTCTAAAAAAAGATTTTTAAACAAGACTTTTTGGCAAGCAATTTTATTAATTCAGCCAAATTCTTAATTTCACAAATTTCCGTGAAAACATTTAAAAGCCCTCTTTAAGGGAAGTCTTTTAGGTGTGGAAATGATAATTCAAGTTTTCTTAGGAGTGCTTGTACTGGCATTGTTGATAGGCAATGCCTTGCTTTTTTTTATTCCAAAAAAAAACAGCCAAAAAATTGTTCTTAACACCCAGGGCAGTGCTGTTTCAAATGCAATTCCTGAAACACAGGGCATAAGCAACGGCACAATTAATCCCGCAGTCAAAACCCTTGTAACTGAAGAAAGGATAAGCCTCCTGAACAAGCGCATTGCGCGCCTTGAGGAAATTGTTTCAATGCAGGGCAAAGGAATTGGCACAGATGCGGAAAACGAGTTTGCACAAAAAATAACTGATTTGCAGGAATTCAAGCGCCAGGCACGCCTTGAAATAGAGGCGCTCAAGCAAAGGCTGGCAAGCCTAAGAAAAGAATTAAGCCTTGAGCCAGATGACACAAAAAAAAGAATAGGCGAAGAAATTCCAAAAGAACAGCTCCATGCGCTTGCATTCAGAAGAAACTAAGCCCTTTTTTTCCAGGTTTTTCTTTCCTGCCTGTCTGGGCTGTTGTTGCGCGCATTTTTTGCAAGAATGCTTGCAGCAGCTGCTTGGACAACCTTGTCATCTGCTTTCGGCAAAAAAACAGCTTTGCTGTTTTCAATTCCCCTTATTCTGCTGCCGTCAATTACAATCCCGAATTTTTGCCCTGAAAATTTTTTTTCAAAAAAAAGAATTATTTCATTAATCGCATCCGCCTCAATCTGATTCAGGTTTTTTCCGCTTCTGCGCAATTCATCAATTTTTCCTGCTCTGATTTCAAGAATTTTTCTTCCCAAAACATTTTTTTCCACAAGCAATGCCTTTTCAGCAATGTTCGCTGTTTTCTTGCTGTCCCTGAATTCCCGCAGCTTTGCTGTTTCGCCAAGCACACCTGCAACAACAAAAGGGCCAAAACTTTCTCCCCTGCCAACCTCATCAATTCCAAGAATCAACTCGCTTTTTCCGCCAATTGCGGACAAAATTCTTTTCTTTGCGGCTTCGGAATTTTTTCCCTGTATCAGCAATTTTCCTGACTTGTAAAGGGTGACAACACAACCGTCAATCTCAGCCCTTGCCTCTTCAAAAACAGTTTTCAATTCAAGGGCTGGAAATTTTTTCAAAAAAGCAATAATTGCTTTTTTTTCTGATTCGGAAAAATTCAGGGAAGACTGCATGCTTTCTCCTTGCAAAAACACATTGTTTCAAGTTTCAATAAGCCATAAGCCAAAATTGGCTAAGCCGCTTTTGCGCGCAAGGCTATTTTTCTTATAACCACGAGAAATTTTTTGACTTCTTCGGGAGTTGTATAAAGCCCGAAAGACACCCTTACAAAGCCGGGCTTTGGCGCATTCGGATTTTTTTCAAGGGCACTGACAAGCCTTGTGGCATCGGCCTCATTCAAGCCCAAAAGCCTGTGGACATAAGGATGTGCACAAAAACAACCCTCCCTTATCTGGACACCTGCCTCATTGATTTGCCTTGCCAACTCAGCATAATCCATGCCTTTTACGCTGAAACTGATTACTCCGACTCTTTTTTTTTCGCCGAAACCGCCATAAACTTTTAAATTCGGGATTTTTTTCATGCCATGCAAAGCAAGCTTTGTCAGTTCCATTTCGTGCGCCCTAATGTTTTTCAAGCCGATTTTTTTCAGGCCAATCATTGCTGCCCTGAAGCCAATAGTGCCCAAAATATTCGGAGTCCCGCCTTCATGCCTTTCAGGGCCTTTTGAATAAATTGTTTTTCCTTTTGTCACTGCCACAACAGTGCCACCGCCAGGCATGAACGGCCTTGCCGAATCAGCAAGCCCTGAAGGGCAGAACAAAAATCCCGAACCCGCAGGATTGTACATCTTATGGCCTGCAACAACAAGAAAATCAATATGGGAAACTGAATTGTTTCCCTTCACATAAATCGGCACATGGGCTCCCATTTGCGCTGCATCAACAAGAATCCTTGCACCATACTTGTGCGCAAGCCTTGCTGCCCTGTGAATGTCAGGCATATAACCAGTGACATTTGAAGCGCCAGTAATTGCAACAAGCTTTACTCCTCCTTTGTGGCTTTTCAGCTTGGCTTCCAAATCAGAAAAATCAATTGCACCTTTTTTGCTGATTCCAAAAAAACCTGTTTTGCCGCGTTCCTGGTGAGGCAAAATATTTGAATGGTGCTCCATTTCGCTTACAAGAGTAATTCCCGGCTGTGACTGCATAATATGCGCAGCCAAATTCAATCCTTCAGTATTGTTCCTGACAAAAACAGCATAATTGCCTTCAGGCTGCGCATTAATAAATCTCAAGGCTGTTTTTCTCGCCTGGTCAAAAGAATGCGAAGTAATTTTTGAAAAATCCCCTTTTCCCCTGTGGACATTCGCCAAAGTCCTTTTTGCCCTTTGCATTGCCCTTGAAGAAAAATCAGCCTCAGGAGTTGTTGCGGCGCTGTCAAAATAAATCGCCCTTGTTCCAGAACCCCTGACTCTTCTGCTAAAACCCCTGAACTGCTGCTCTGCCATACGCTCCAAATTTTTTCTGCCGCGCATCATACAAAATCCCAAAAATATATTTTACAATTTGAATAAAAATAGAATCAAAATCCTTAAATATTCCAATTCCCTTTTTGTATGCGATTCAAATGCCGGCTCCTTTAGGAAAAATAGAATTAAGCGAAAACGTTTCCATAATAGGCAGGTCCCTTAAAGACATTGAAAAATACGGCTCGCGGGGAACAGCCTATATTGGAAAAGTCCTTATGTCTGCAGGCGAAAGGCCTGTACTTGGAAGAAAAATAGCAATGGACATTGCAAAAGCCCACCTTGTGCTGATTTGCGGAAAAAGAGGCGGGGGAAAAAGCTATAGCATGGCTGTCCTTCTGGAGGAATTTGCGCGCTTAGACCCTGATGTGAGGGCAAGGACAACAGTGATCTGCATTGACACAGTGGGAATATTCTGGAGCCTGAAAATTCCTAACAAGGAAAATATTTCAGAATTGGCTGAATGGGACTTGAAGCCTGCGGGAACAGAAGTCAGGATTCTTGTTCCAAAAGGAAGAATTGATTTTTACAAGGAAAAGGGAATTCCAATTGACGGAAGCTTCACAATAAAAGCCTCCGAGCTGGAAGCAGTTGAATGGATGGCTCTTTTCAAGCTCACATGGCGCGACCCTGAAGGAGTCCTGATTACAAGGGTAATTGAAACTCTAAAGGAAAAAATGGGAACTTATTTTGGCACTGAAGAAATAATAACCGCAATAAAAAAAGACACTGAATCTGAAGCGCTTGCAAAACAATCCCTGGTAAACAGGATAAAAGTCGCGCAAAGCTGGGGCTTAATTGAAAAAGAAGGCACGCGGATAAGGGAAATCGCAAAGCCAGGCGCAATTACAATTATTGATGTCTCTGCTTACAGGCAGGCAATTGGCATAGAAGGCACAAAAGATATTATTGTGGCATTGCTTGGAAAAAAATTGTTTGAAGAAAGAATGCTTTTCAGAAAAGAAGAGGAAATGAAATTAATCAAAGGAGAAAAAAAAGAATCAAGCATGCCAGTTGTCTGGATGTTCATTGATGAAGCGCACATGTTCATGCCAAAAGACGAGGACAACATTGCGTTAAAAGTATTATTGGAATGGGTGAGAGTCGGAAGGCAGCCGGGCTTAAGCCTTTGCCTTGCAACGCAAAGGCCAGAAAGGCTCCATCCCGATGCAGTGAGCCAGTGCGACCTGTTCATTTCACACAGGTTAACATCACAGCCGGATATAGAAGCAGTTTCAGCCCTGCGCCCAAGTTATATGCACCAGGACTTTGACAAGTATTACTCTGAAATGCCAAAATCAAAAGGCTATGCAATAATCCTTGATGACAACACTGAAAAAATCTGGATGGTAAAAATCCGCCCAAGATATTCCTGGGACGCAGGAGTGGACGCAAGCGCTTTCCTGGATTAAAAAAAGTAGGGCAGGGAAATAAGTGATTTTGAATGCCAAAACCGATTGGAAAAAGACTGGGTGATCGGCGAGTTGGACTTTCTGAACAGAGAGTTAAAAATAATGGGGTTGGACTCTTGCCAAACCCAAAAACGGGCGCTCAAACTACCATTTATTTTCGGGAAGGCTCGCAGCGGTTTACAAATGATGAGCCACGTTCGCGTAGACCAAGGCGAAGGGGCACCAAAGACAGGAGAATCGGCTCTGTTGATCAGCGAGTTCAAGAGCGCAGAAAAAAACAAGCGGGAATCTCGATTCGCGGTGACAAAATCTACCAGTGGGTAAAAAACAATGGCGGCACATTTTTTGATTATCCTCGTAATGTCATCTTTAGCGAGATTCATGCGCTGGTCATTTCTCAGAAACAATTTGCACGGCACGCTAAAGAGAATCGAAGCCTCCTCATTGCCGGAAAAGGAAAAGATTGGGTAGCAATTTGGGATACGAGAATAGGCGGACGCGATCCCCGAAAAAAGAAGAGACGTTCCACTGACCAATAATTTTTTCACCCGGACCATTGCCGTGTTTTTTCTCAGGCAAGACATAAGTATATAATATTTTTGTAAGTATATTATTTATGGTGGTTTAATGGGGCATGTTACTATTTCATTAGAGGACAAGGATGAGCGCAAGCTTCGGGCAATTGCCAAAGAAAAGTATTCAAACAAAAAAGGGGCAATGGCAAAAGTTATTTCAGAGTCTCTCTGTTTACTGGAAAAAGAGTCTATAAGGCAAAGGGCAATGGAAAGGCAATTGCGCTGGATGCGTAAAGGCTTTAATCTTGGCGGGCTCGCTGTTAAGCGCAGGGAAGATTTCTATGACAGAAAATTCTGAAATAAAGCTCGTTGATTCAAACATACTGATTTATGCTTATGACAAAAGCGATATCCATAAGCAAAAAGCCGCAATGGAAATCATAGAGTCTGTTTGGAGAAAAAGACTTGGTGCGCTAA
The DNA here is from genome assembly GCA_028713935.1 of Candidatus Iainarchaeum sp. Taxonomy (GTDB): domain Archaea; phylum Iainarchaeota; class Iainarchaeia; order Iainarchaeales; genus JAGVNX01. Next base: position 7,822 of record JAQTNI010000002.1, on the reverse strand, counting down.
GCATTCAGAACCTCGCAGAATGCTATTATGGCTTAACTAAAAAAGCGAGGATGCCTTTGCTGCCAGATAATGCCAAACAGGCAATAATTGATTTGAGCCAAGTTTTTCAAATATTAAAATACAACGAGAAAACAATAATCAACGCGATAAACTGCCAGGAAATTTACAAAATTCATTTTTGGGACGCACTCATTGTTGCAACAATGGAAGAAAACAAGATTGAAACAATAATAACGGAAAATGAAAAGGATTTCAAAAAAATAAAATGGATTAAAACAATAAACCCATTCAAGCAATGAAACGGTTGTCAATATATTTTTTTGCCTTTTTTATTTTTCCATTCTTCAAAAACCGCAAGGCATTCTTTCCTGAAAATTTGTTTTTCAATTATTTTCTTTTTTGACTTTCCCCTTAGCTCATTGTAAATGCCATTATCACCAAAACCGATTTTTTCCGCGTCGCTTGAAATGCACCCAAAAAAAATTTTTTTTATTTTTGCCCAGCGGGCAGCAGAATAGCACATCGGGCAGGGTTCGCAGGAAGAATAAATCTCGCAATAAGACAGGTCAAGCCTTTTCAGTTTTGCGGAAGCCTTTCTTATTGCAACAATTTCTGCATGGGCAGTCGGGTCGCCTGTTGAAAAAACTTTGTTGTGCGCTTTTGCAATCACTTTTCCTTTTCTTACAATCACTGCCCCGAAAGGCCCTCCATTGCCAGAGCGCATGCCTGCATAAGCCTCTTTAAGCGCGAGCTTCATGAACTTTTTCATTACAAATCACCAGCAGGCTTTTATAAGTCAATTCTTTTGCGAAGCAAAAGATTCTTTTCCCAAGGCTTTTCTTTCCAAGAAAAGGCTTTTGTCAACCCAATGCGCATACACAAGGCTGTTTGCATAAATTTTGTCCAAGAATTCAAATTCAATTTTCCTTGAATACAAATTGTCCCCAACTGGCTTTTCATCCAAGAACATTGAGCGGTTGACAACATAATCAATATCATATTTTTCCAAGATGCTTTTGTCCTGGTCCTTGAGAAATTTGTAGCTGTCATCAATCATTGCAGCATTTGCATATTCAACTGCAAGGTCGGCACTGCTTTTCCTCTCTGTAAAATAAATCATGGGATGCCCAAGATAAGGCTCATTGAGAATATTGGAATTTGTGGAAGAATTGCCATTTACAAACACAAAGGAATTCGAAACAGCTGGGATTATGGGATAAAAGGCAAGAATCACTACAAACATCACTGTGTAAGCAACTGCAAAAAAAGAGGCAATGCTGTACTCTCCAAGGCGTTCCTTCAAAAAATCAGCCGGGAAAAGCAGGGAAACCAGCAATGCAAAAGTAATTGTCGCAACAATGTTGATTCTGTAGGAAATTGCCAGTTGGATTGCAAGGAAAAGCAATAGGAAAAGAATTATTCTCAAATGGTATTTGCCAAGGCCAATTTTTTTTAATAGCAAAAAAGGCAATATGAACAAGCCTACAAGGACAAGCATCGGGTAATAATCAAGCAGGAAACCATAAAGGGGAATGCTCCAGAAATAGCCCCAGACATTGGATTTTGCCTGAGAAGGAATGCCACTTGAAATCAGGGTGGGGGCAAAGAAAATCCCTGCAATCAATGCCCCGACAGCAATTGCTTTTGCAATTTCCTTCAGTGTTTTCTTTTCAGTCACTATTACTGGCAGCATGAACAGGTACATTATTGCAATTGGAGTCTGGAAAAAAGTCCCGAAGCCAAGTGCAACTCCGCTTGCAATGCCTTTTCCTTTTCTCAAAAAATACATGCTTATGAAAAGGAAAGAATAGCTGGCAACATGCCTGATGTTAAAGCTGAAATCTGAAAACATGAATCCGCCGAACAAAACAGCAAGCACTCCAATATAGGCCTTTTTTCCTATTCCAAAGGAACTGAAAAATAGATAGCTTGCGCCCAAAAAAGAAAGCTGGGCAAGCAGCATTATTATTGCATAGCTCTGCTGCGTATCAAGCCCTGTAATCCAAGAAATTCCGGGATTTGCAAAAAAATAACCGCTCATATAGCCAAAAGGCTTTGTTCCCAAAAAACTATAAGGGTCAATTGTGGGAATTGCCTGGGTTTCCATTATTGTCCTTGACTGCCTTTCATAAAAGCTTGTCCAGACTCCAAAATAAGTCGGTGTAAAAAGATTGAAGAAAAAAGAGGAAAAAAGAATTATGCACAAAAGCAGGATTAAAAGCGGCGAAACCTTTTTTGCAGCCTTAAACCAGTTGATTTCAAGGGCAGAGGCTTTTGCAAGGTTTTTCCTGAAAAAAAATCCGAGTGCCAATGCAATAATTGCAATTGCAAGTGAAAAATTAAAAGCCGAAAGCAGGCCAAGAATATTCAGCGAGAAAAAAACAATGCAGATTATTGAAAACAGCCCCAAAATAGAAAAAGCAAGTTTTTCAAACAAATTGTTTTCAAAAAAAACCAGGCATGCGAGCACGCAAAGAAGAAACGCGATTATTGCAATTCCCAAAAAAGGGCTCATGCTGAAGCCAGGGGCTTTTTCCGCAGAAATTTCTTTTTCCACTCCCTGAAAAGAAACCCTTATTGAATTTGCCCCCCCTTCCAAAGAAATTTTTTCTTTTCCGTCAAAATTTTCCCCTGAAAAATAAAAGCCATGGTCAAGCCTGCCGTTCACAAAAACAGAAACAGGGGCAAATTTTGAATTATTGTTCCCGCTTATTTTTATTCCAAGCAGGCCATCCTGCAAATATTCAATTGAAACCTGCGGAACTCTTTTTCCAATTTCCTGGACTTTTGCTGCATGGTAAAAAACCCTTTCAGAGCCCAAAAAAACCTGGACAAAATTATCTTCTTTGGCAAGGTAAGATGCAGGCACACATTCTTTCAGAAGAGGATTTTTTGAAACATCAACCTGTTTTCTCAGGGCAACACTGTCATTTGCAATAATTGAAAAATCCTGCAGCATTTCCTTCCCGAAATTTGATTCTACCTGCAGTGAAAAACAGCTCTGCCCTCCTTCTTCAACTGCCTTGTCAAATTCCAGAAGCGCAAGGCTTGTTGAATAGTCAGGAGAAAAAAAAGCCCCCCATTGCGTGCTTATCATCCAAGAAAAGGAAACCACTGCAAAAACAACAAGAAAAAACAACAAAAAATTTTTTTTCCGCATAAACAACACAGTTCCTATGATTCAAATTACAGTAAGTGGGCAAGGGGAGATTTGAACTCCCGACCTCCGCCGTGTGAAGGCGGCATCATGGACCAGCTAGACCACTCGCCCATTTATGTATTGGCACTAAGAAAAACCTGTGGCGCAATATTTAAATAAGAATTATGGGGTAATAATACTGGTTCAAATGAAAAAAATTGCCTTGCTCCTGTTTCTGCTCTTTGCCTTTGCGGGAATTGCGAATGCTGTTTCTTTAAGCGCACCACAGGAAATCCCCGCAAGCGTGAACTGGAGCTTTGTGGCAGATTTTGAAAATTTTAATTTCAATGAGGCAAAATTCTTTCTGGATGAAAAGCCACTGGCAACAATTTTCACTTACAATTCAGCATTGCTCCTTGCCCCGAATTCCACTGACAACAGCCTTGTCCTGAACATTTCAATTTCCGGAAACAAGGTTTTCGCATCAATGGCTGGAGTTTCAGAAGGAGAACACAACCTGAAAGCAAACTTGTTTTCAGCAGGGCAGCAAACAGATTCTGTTTCCGCAAAAATAATTGTTTCAAATTCACTTGACTCTGCCTACAAAACAGAAGTGCAGAGCAGCCTTGATTCCCTGAAAGAAAGCATAAACTCTTTTGCAGTGGAAATAAACAAATTGAAAAGCGACGCAGCAGATTTGCAGGCTTCAAAAGCCGGAACAGAGCAAAAAATTTCAGAAATTTCCTCTGCAATTGACGCATTAAACGAAAAAATTTCCAAAATTGACGGAGAACTTGGCTTGCTGATTTCCGACATTGAAGCATTAAGGCAAAACCCTTCAGTAGTGAAAGGAAACCAAGAGCAAAGCGCGCCCAACAGCCAGCCCACACAGCCGGCACAAGAAGCAGAAACAGCAGCAGGAATTGATTCAAACAAAGAACAGGCAAGCGCGCCCACTGGATTTTTTTCAATTGGGCAATCGGGGTTAATTCTCTGGATTTTTGCGGGAATACTCGCAATAATAGCGGTTTTTCTTGTTTTCAGAATTGCAAAAGAAAAAGGCATTAGTTTCGGCTCTGGCTTAAGGCCTTACCATGAAGACCAGGGAGTTCTTGGAAGCGGGGCAATGCAGGGAAACACTGATGACCAGAAACAGGGAAAATGGTCTTTTGAAAAACAACCTGAAAAAAAGCCTTCTAAAGGCTTAGGCCTGAACTTTGGAAACCTGATCAGAAGAAGCCATTAGGGCAAAAACCCGCCTGAGCGTTGCTTTAAAATACTTTTTCTTTCATAACCTTTTAACTGTTTTTATAATAAGGGGTGTTTTTTATGGGTTTGCATGCGGCTTCCGAATTCTGGAAACCAAAAGGTGAAAAAAAGAATCTTACACTTTCTTTTGAGGGCGGAGAAGAAATAGTGCCTTCATTAAAAAGCGCAATGGAAGAAAACAAAATCAAAAACTGCAAAATAGTTGACATGGAAGGAAACCTGCGCACAGCAGTCCTTGACATTGTACAGGGAAAAAATTCCAAAAACCAAAGCTTTGAAAACGTGCCAATTGTGCACGCAGCAGGCGAATACAAATTAAGCTTCGGAGACATGTACGGCAGAATGACAGTAACAATACAGGAAAAACAGCCAAGAACCTGCACATTCGTCAGGGGAACAGCAGACAGCGGCCTTACAATGAAAATCAGCTTCGTGGAATAAAAGGCAACAAAAAAAATTATTTTTCCAATTTGTATTGCCAGCCAGGCTTCCATTCTTTTGGCTGCTTGAAGGCTCGAATTTGCTGCCGACCGCGATACTGCAGCGCAAATTGTGATTTTGTGTCTGGCTTTTTTTAATCATTCTTTATAGGATTCTGTAAAACAAATAGGTCGGATACAAATGTCAGCCAAAAGGATTTCTGAGGTTTTTTTGCTGGTGCATCCTTTTTATTCGTTGTCGCGCGGAGACCGCCAAATGCCCTTGAATGTCCAGCGGCGGAAACAGTTACAATTTTTGGCCGCGCTTTGGGGAAAAAAAATTGTGGATGTTGCAAAAAACCCAAATTCCTTGATGGTTATTGTCAAGTGCGGAGAACCGGTTTTGCCAGACAAAAATTCGTGCTGGATTAACCAAAAGGCAGAAGCAATTATTGATTTTGCTAGTTCGCTGCTTGGCGACCGCTTGTTGGTCGAAACCGACGCCATTCATCCTTCCCAATTGCGCCAGGAGATTGCCCGGGGGGGATTTCAAATCGACCGCAGTCTTTTTCGTGGTAGCGCTTTTGGCGAATGGTGGGGACCGAGAGATTGCATAGAAAAAGAAGCCAAGAATCTCTCGCGTGCATTGAATATTGCCTTTAGGAGAATCAAAAGGATTCCAGAATTGAGCATAGGTTATCTTTATTCCAAACAATGTTTGGGGAAAATGGATAACAACCTGCGCAATCGCGCTGCTTCATTTCGCAGGAAACAACGAAAATCACAAAAAAGAATGCAACGAGGAAAATAGTATGCAACTTATCATCACCAAAAAGCCATCACCAGCCAGTTAAAAGGCCTTTCTCATTGTCAGTTGTGGTTCCATGGACAAAATAAGCAATTTCAACAAATTTTTTTTGCATAAAAAATTCCCAAAAATTTTTAATGCACGAGTACGGATTCGAACAGTCGAACGCATTTGTTTGATGCGGGGAGGAGGACTCGAACCCCCGTAGCCACTAAGGCACTGCCTCCTAAGGGCAGCGGAATTGCCACTATCCGATCCCCGCGATAAAATCAATGTTTCTTACAGAATATTGCAACCCATAGTATTTTTTATGGTATTTCTTGTTTATCCATTCATCAACATACCCTTTTTCGCCGAGAGATTTGAGAAGTACGCACAAATCGTTCCTGAATTCTAGGGAAGCAGTTGTAAGCCGGAAACCTTTTTTTCTAATGCAGCCATCTGTATCAAAAACACCTTCCAAAAAAGCAAGTTTTATTCTCTTTTCTGAATTTTTTATTACTTCTGGAACTTTAATAATGTGCGATTTTTTGCCCCTTGGAATTTCAAAAAATCTTTCCAAAAACCTTACAATGGGCTTGCAACTCTGCTTTAAATAAAACTCTGTGCCTTTGTTTTTGGGGGTTCGCTTCTTGCAAGTGGCATCCGTGCAAAAAACGCGGTTATATTTTTCCTGAAATTTTTTAACATCTTTTTCTTCTTTCTGGGAAAAATAAATCTCCAGATTTTTTAATCTCAAATGCCCATCACCAAGAATTGCCCCGACCAAATACGCCAGATCTTCATCCAGTTGTTTTGGAATGCAAAAGACTTTTCCGGTAGTGCTGCAAAAATATTCTGCAATTTCATAAATCTCATTCAGTTCTTTTTGGCAGTCGAATTGGGCAAGCTGTTTTATTGCCATCAAAGGAATTGAAGACCGGCCAATAAACCAATCTTTAGAACTGGCCTTTTTCAGTTTTATTGGCATGCCATCAAACCATTCGTCTTTCCAGCAGAAACCAATTTGCTTATTCAGTTTATTGTTTATTGCCCTTAATTTGTCAATTATTTCTGCCGCAATCTTGTTTTTTCTAGAGCTTGTTTTGCTGAATCTTGGGATTACAGCATAAACATGAATAAGCTCCCGATTAGTTTTATCCTGCAAAGAGTCATGCAATCCAAAAAGGTCAAATGGCATTCAAAACACAAAAAGAAAAAGAGCTTTGAAAATTAAAGTGTTTTTGCAAGCAGGTTTCCGCTGTTGTTTTTACCCGCGGTTTTTTATGCTTGCAATCTGTTTTTCAACCAGGAAACGCGCCAGTTTTCTTGTGGCTTCTGCCCTGTGGCTTAGCAAATTTTTTTCCTCAAAGCCCATTTGTGAAAGCGCAATTTGTTTTCCTTCGGGAATAAAGATTTTTTCATAAGGCATTCTATCCGCTTCGGGAAGAATAACTTCTTTTGCAATCTGGCCGTGCCATTTTGCCTCAAAAATTTTGTAATTGTCATTATAATCCATTAAGCAGATTGCAGTGTGAAAATGCGCATGCCTCTGCCTGCCTTTCAGCTTTTCAAACAACCCTTGAAAGCCCATTTGTTCAAAAATCCTTTTCGGCTTTGTTCCTGGAAAATTATTGTATGCTTCAAAAAAAATTCCCGTATCTTCAGTTATCAGGGGAAGCTTCAGCTTTGAAAAAGCATGCCTTGCCTTTTCCAATGCGATTTCCGCAGGGGAATTGCTGTCTGGCTCAAACAAATCTATTTTTTTCTGCCAGATGCTGATGCCAAGCGGTTCAAGGATTGCTTTTATTTCCCTGAACTTGAAATCATTGTTTGTTGCAAAAACAAGAGCCATTTTAACCTATAAATTAATGCAGCAAAAAATAAAAAAGCCTGCGCTATTGCAAAAAGCCTGATTATTTGAATATTTGAATTGCTTTCCTTACAAAGCATGGCTTTGTGAGGCCTCGCAAAACTTTGTTTTGCAAGGTTGCATATAACAAACCGCCAAAAAAAGTTCAAAAATATAAACGGTTTGTTATATTGTTTTGTAAGGCGCTTGTTTATAAAGAAACAAAGCCTAATTGTTTAGTGACATCGGATATGTCCCCACTTTGAATGCTTTATTTTAAGTGGGAACTCCATCTTTTTGTTAGAACCCAAAAGGAGGAGTTCCCATGAAATATACAAACGATTTTATTGATAAAA
>JAQTNI010000001.1 GCA_028713935.1 Candidatus Iainarchaeum sp. | reverse complement strand
ATTGTGTTTGCAATCCTGTTTCCAATTATAACTCCTGTTGAATCGCTTGAATTCAGAAGCCTTCCTGAAGCCAGGGAAACAGACGAAATAATTTGCCAGGTGTTTGGATCAACTCCCTGAACAGTGGCATTTGACTGTTCTGACAAAAAAACAAGCTTGCTTCTCCCCGAAACAATTCCGTTAATGGCCACAATGCTTGGGTTTTGCTGCAAAGTCAAAATGTCTCTTTTCGTAAGAATCGGAGTTGAAACAGAAGACGCAGTGTTCTGCTGTTCTCCTCCTGGCTCGCCTCCCCTGAAAGCGCCTCCAAAAGCCCCGCCTCTGCTGAAACCCGCGCTTACTGTAATAATATCCCCGCCCAAACCTGAAAGCCTTTGCTGCACACTGGCCTGTGCCCCTTCCCCAATTGAAATGATTGCAACAACAGCCGCGACTCCAATAATAATTCCCAAAAGAGTGAGCCAGGCTCTCAGCCTTCTGTGCAAAATGCTGTTAACAGAAAGCTTGAAAGAATCTTTCAGATTCATTGAGAATCACTTTTCCTTTTTAAAAAAAAGCCTGGCTTGCAATGGCTTGTAAAAAAGCCAGGCAAGCAAAGCCACTGAAACTATTGCAGAGAGGATTATGCCTATCAGATTGGAATTGAAAACAAGTATTGTCGCCAAAAACAAAATTATTATAGGCGCCAATGCAATTCCAATTGTTTTCCATTTCTTCTTTTTTAATTTATAATTCAAGCCAATAGGGGAGATTACAAATGCTGCCAAAAGTATCCAGGCAATATTTGACATCAGGCTGTTCTGGCCCTGCCTGCCTGAAAAGCCTGTTCCGGCAGTTGTGCCAGTTGAAACTTCCCTGCTTAAGGAAATTGTTTTTTGCACGCTCTGCCTTTCGCCGGTTGTGTCAGTGTAATCAATTTCTATTGCAACACTGCTTGGGCTTCCCTGCCTTGCCTGTGAGCCAAACCTGTTAGCATCACTTCCTGGGGGAAACTGCTGCTGGTTTGCCTGCTCAGTTCCGGAATTCTGCGTGACCTGCCCAAAACCAGAGGACAATAACTGGAAATTTGCAATTGTATAATCCCCCTTGTTCAGGTTTCCAATTATTGAAGTGCTGCTTCCGCTAACCTTTATTCCACTCTGGTCAAGAATTTTTACAACCACTGCCCCTGCATTATTAGAGCCTACATTAGCAATGCTTATTGAAAGCTGGTTGCTGGAACTTATTTCAGCACTTATTTCAAAATCTGTTTTGCCACCGATTATTATCCCCACATTTGAGGTAATTGTCCTTGTGCCATTGCTGTCATTGAATGTTATTGTAACATCAACAGGATAAATTCCCGGAGTAATGTTTGGGTCTGCCGCAACTGTGTAAGAAATTCCTGTTGATTCATTTGCGCCTAAAATTGCAACATACTTTTTGTTGTCAGAGCCTAATGGCAATAACAAATCGCTGGCTTCAGACCAGGAAAAAGAAAGGTTTGTCACAGGAACTCCGCCCAAGTTTTTTACTGTAAAAACAATGTCTGTCTGGTTTCCTGGATTTATTACTCTTGGGTTCACTGTTACATCAAGATTTTTTTCTGATTTTGAAACCGGAATTGAAAAAGGCTGGGTCTGCTTTGCAAGAGCTCCGTCAGGGCGCGCATAAGTGATTGTCAAAAAAGCCGGATAATAACCTGGCAAAGTATCCTGTTTTGCCTGAAAATTGAATATCAGGGTTTTTGTTGAGCCTGCGCGCAAACCCACAAAAGAATCCTGTGATTTAATCGGCAAAAACTGGTTTCCCAAATCAATTGTTCCATTCAGGTCGCTTATTGCAAAAGCAAAGGCATTGCTCTGGATATCTATTGCAACGCTTGCAATGTCCCCTGCATTAATGTTTGCAGGCAAAAATCTTGTTCCAGTAACTGAAACAAGATATGCAGGCTCAGATGCAGCCGCATAGGCCAATTGCATCTGGAACCCAATTATTGCCAGCAAAAAAATTGCTCCAATTAAAATTTTTTTGTTCATGCTAATTTCCTCCTTGTGGTCTTGTTATTGGATATTTTTGAATGAATGCGTTTCTTATTTGTTCAAAATTTGCATCCTGGGGCAGGCCCAACGCCTCTTTTACCTGTGCATCCGTTGCATCAGCAGGCAAGCCCAGGGAAGTTTTTATTCTCGGCAAAAGCACAGAGGCATCATTAAAATTGTTATTGTTAAACCCGCCTCTAAAATCCCTGCCGCCAAGAATTCCAAAATCCCTCAGAACAAAAAAAGAAACTGTTCCAGCCAAAATCAGGATTATTACTATGCAAACCAACAATTTTTTATCCACCTTTAATTCCTCCTTTCTGGTTTTTTTTATCGGAAACCATTGCACCGTCCCTGAGTGTAATGCGCCTTTCTGCATAACCGGCAAGATTCATTTCATGGGTTACTAAAACAATTGTTTTTCCATCCCTGTTAAGCTGCGCAAACAAATCCATTATTTCAAGGCTGGTTTTTGTATCAAGGTTTCCTGTTGGCTCGTCAGCCAGAATCATTGAAGGGTTTGCAGACAATGCCCTTGCAACAGAAACTCTCTGCCGTTCCCCGCCAGAAAGCTGGGCAGGCAAGTGCTTTTCCCTTGGCTCAAGCCCCACAAGTTTCAGTAATTCCCTTACTTTGGAATTTATTTCCGATTCCGGAAACTCGTGAATCCTCATTGGCAAGGCAATATTTTCAAAAACATTCAATGTGGGATGCAAATTAAAAGTCTGGAAAACAAAGCCGATTCTTCTGCCCCTTATACGCGCAATTTTTGATTCGGGAAGCTTTGTTATCTCTGTTCCTGACAAAAAAACCTCCCCTTTTGTGGGAACATCCAAAGCGCCCATTATTGAAAGCGCAGTGGATTTTCCGCTGCCGGAAGCCCCAATAACTGCAACGAATTCGCCTTCGTGAATTTTCAGGCTGATATCCCTCACAGCCGTTACTTCCACTGAATCCATTTTATAAATTTTCCATACATTTTTCAATTCCAAAACAGGCAAATCCATTATACTGCCTCCGAACACTAGATTTAAATTGGTTTGCAACAATTATTAGGAGTGCCTGTAACCTCCTTGTAACCTAATGAAACAGTTATTATGGGGCATTGAAACGTGATGAAACATGAAACAAAATGAAACTATTTTCAGGGCAAAGAAAAAGTATTTTGCAATAATGTTTTTGTGCTTTCTTTTCGGCGGTTTTTCGCTTATTTCCTTTATACTTCAGGCTTACACTGTTTTTTGGAGAATAGAGCTTGTTGGTTTTCCTTTGGGAGAGAGAATTTCACAGAGCCTGCCTGCAGAAGCCAGGGACTTAAACATTGATTCAAACAGATTCGACAGGGCCAGGTTTTTTACGCCCGATCCTGTGCAGGCACTGCTATCCCCAACCTCGCTTTTCCTGATTGCAGGCGCAGTTGTTTCAATTTTGGCGGGAATTGTAATCTGGAGCCTTGTCCGCGAAAAAGAAATCAAGGCAATAAAACAGGAAACAACAAACAGCCTATTGCTGCCTGACGAAAAAAAAATTATTGACACGCTTAAAAAAGCAAATTTTGAATCCACTCAATCAAAGCTTGTCAAGGAAACAGGGTTAAGCAAGGTCCAGGTCCACAGGACAATCAAAAGGCTTGAATCAAAAGGCGTACTCGAAAAGCACAATTATGGCCTTACAAACAAAATCATTCTTAAAAAAGAATTTTTTGAATAACCCCTATTTGTGGCTTGTTAGGACATACAGTTCCTTGATTCTTTTGGTTAGTTTCGCAGGGCACACAAAAAAGCCATTGCCTTTTTCTAAAAATTTTTTATAGGCGGTTTTTTTGGCTTCGCCAATAAAAAACAACAAAACAATTTTTGACCTTAAAATCATTTTTCTCGAAACACTCATTCTTTTTTCAGGCGGTTTGGGCGAATTTTTTACTATCAGATAACATTCTGAATTGTTTTTTATTGAATCATGTTTTGGAAACAAAGAGGCTATGTGCCCGTCTTCTCCGGAACTTAAAACCAGGATATCATAAAAATTCCCGTATTTTTTCAGCTCTTTTTCATAATCAAAAAGCCCAAAACATGGTTTTTTATTCATGGCAAATTTGTGGATATTCTTTTTTGGCAATAATTTTTTACTGGCAAGCCTGTCAAACAGGGCGCCCTTGATCATCCTGAAATTGCTTTCTTTGCTTGAAACAGGCACTATTCTTTCGTCAGCCAGAAAGAAATGGATTTTTTTCCAGGGGATTTCTGTTTCCCGGCTTAGAACTTTTAAAAAGCCAAAAAGGCTCCTGCCGCCTGCAAGGCCCAGAATAAGATACTCCTTTTTTTTCAATATCTGTTTTATGCTTCTCGCCAAAATCTTGGCTGCAAGCTTATTCAATTTTTCCATATTTTTATCTGCAATTATTTTCATTAACCTGCATTTATGCACAGACAGTTATTTATTTGTTATTGCAAACAATACATAATTATGCCTGGCCTGATAGAATGCTATGATGTTGGCGGAACAAAAATTCTTGGCGCGTTAATGCAAAAAAACGGAAAAATAACCAGGGCAATTGAGTGTAAAACTATCAAGGGAAGCCCAAAAGCGCTAATAATGCAAATCAGGGATTTGTCAAAGGCGCTTAGGGAAAGCGTTTCTTCTGAATTCAAAATTGCGGGAGTTTCACTTGGCTTGCCAGGCCCTGTTGAAAACGGGTTTTTGCTGGAATCTGCACCAATGAAAATTAATTCCAAATTCAATGTTGCCAGAGAATTAGGCAGGCACTTTAAAGAGCCTGTTTTTATTGCAAACGACCTGAAAGCTGCCGCAAAAGCCGAACTGAATTTTGGCCTGGGAAAAACAGTGAAAAAATTTTTTCTTCTGGCAATTAGCACTGGAATTGGTTCCGGGCTTGTCATGAACGGCAAGGCAATGGACTGTTTTTTTGGCGAATTCGGCCACACAACCTTGGAGCGGGATTTGAAAAAGGCCAAAAAATGCAGCTGCAACAGGCTTGGCTGCTGGGCCGCAATGTCCTCTGGTTTTGGAATAGAATCCATAATTGAAAAAGAATTAAAAACAAGGATAACAGTTGAAGACTTTTTCAGGCTGAGCGAGTCAGACAAAAAAATAAAAAAAATTGTTTGGCAAATAAGGGATTACAATGCGCAGGGCATTGGCAATATGCTTAATGCTTTTTCTGTTGATGCAATTGTTTTGATGGGCTCAATTGCTTTGAACCAGTTTGACAAAATTATTCCAAAGCCACGCGAAATAAAAAAGTATACAATCGGCAAGGTGCCAAAAATTGTTCCGTCAAAGCTTGGCAGCAAAATTGGGCTGCTTGGGGCTTTTGTTTTTGCTGACGAAAAACTAGGGAGGCAATAATTCATGCAGGTTGGAATCATTGGCCTGGGAAAAATTGGCCAGAGGGCATTGGCAAATCTGGCTTCAAAAAAAATTGATGCCATTGGGTTTGATAAAAATCCGGATTTAAGAAAAGAGCTTGGAAAAAAAATTAATATCGCTTCAAGCATTAAGGAGTTTGTGGAGTATTTAAAGCCGGAAAGAAAAATTGTCCTTTTGGTTCCAGCGGGGGAAGCAGTGGAAAAAGCAATTTTGGAAATTCTTCCCTATTTGAAAAAAGGCGACATTATTGCAGATGCAGGCAATTCCCATTACCTTGATTCCATCAGAAGAGCCAAAAGCCTTGGAGAAAAAGGCATTTTTTTTCTTGATGCAGGAACAAGCGGGGGCCTGCGGGGCGCTGAAAACGGGCTTTGTTTCACTGTTGGCGGGGAAAAAAAGGCCTTTGAAAAGTTCAAGCCTGTTTTTGAGGCTTTGGCAAGCAAAAACGGATTATTGTTTGCAGGCGGAAATGGTTCAGGGCATTTTATAAAAATGGCGCACAATGCAATTGAATACGGAATTCTTCAAAGCTATGCAGAGGGATTTGAATTATTGTCAAAATCTGAATTTGGCTTTAATCTTTGTGAAATTGCCGGCACCTGGAACAACGGGGCCATAATCAGGTCATATATCCTTGAACTCGCGGAAAAAGCGCTTAAAGAAGAAAATTTTGATAATCTTCCGGGAATTGTTGAAGGCGGGGAAACAGGCAAATGGGCAATTGAAGAAGCCTGGAAAAAAGAAATCCCGTTTTCTTCAATAACAGCAGCTTTTGAATCCCGCCTAAGGTCAAGGCAGGAAAACACTTTTTCAAACAAGTTTATAGCAGCCATAAGAAACAAATTTGGAGGCCACAAAATTCCAAAGTCACGCTGAAGCCAATTCAAGTTTTTTCATGAACTGTTCAAAAAAAACAATGTTTTCATGAAGGTTTTTCCTTATGCTTTTTGTTCCGTTTCCTTTTGTTCCAAAAGCCCTGATTTCAATTGTGCCAAGCTCAGGCCTGATAAAAACAGTCGCATAATCTCTCGCCAAAAATTTCTGTTTTCTATTGTTCAAAGCCGAAATAATTGCATCAATATCAGGCCTGCCTGGTTTTTCAAGCCTGCTGTTTTTTCCAAACCTTGCCCGAATTTGCTCTTCAATGCCTTTCAGGCTTAACCTTCTTGGGTTTTTAAGGCCATAAAAAAGCCTGCGCTCCTCTTCAATTAACAGGGGATTTGCTTCAAAAAAGCCAATTATTTTGTTGTACAGTTCTGCCATTTCAGCAGCGGAATCAAAATTTCCCATGTGCAAATGCAATTCCAAAAAATTCTGGTCCTCGCCAATTCCAATCTTTTTCAGCAAGCCCATTCTTTTTGTTTTTGGATAAACACTGCCAAAAAAAAGTTTCAGGCCTTTTTTTGCAAGAATTTTTTCTGCAAGCAGAATGTTCCGCAATAATTCTTTTTCAATTTTATTAAGGCTCTGGCCCGGCTTTGAAACAAACTCAATTGCATCGCTTTCATTGTATTTCACAAATTGTTTTTTTGATTCAGGCAGTTCTTCAATCAGGGAATAACAAAAAGGCAGCAGCCTGAAAAAACCCATTTCCAAAAGAATTTTTTTCTTGAAAAGCCTTTCAAAGCCAGAAAAAGCATTTTTTACCCTGAAAATTCCCTTTGCAATGCTTTTTGCAAAACTTCTTTTTTTCTTCAGAAGAAAAAGATTGTTTTCCATTTCCCTGTTCAGTTCAACTGTTTCAAGAAAAAGCCTTTCTTCATCAAAAAAAAGAATTTTTTTGTATTCCCCTTCAAGAAATTTTTTTCCTTCTATGGAAGAATTTTCAATCAGCTTTATTCCTACAAGGCTTTCCCAGTCCTTCCTTGAAAGCACTCCAAAAAACGCTTTCCTTTCAGAAATTTTTGCCTTTTTGTATTCCTTGAAAGCAGAAAAAGCCTTCTCAAAATTCTCTTCAAACGGCTTTTCAAAATTTGGCTTTACAATGCCAAGCCCTATGCTGATGCCAAAAGTTTTGCCCATTGAAAAACAGCCCCTATTTAACTAATCAGTGCGCTTAGGAATAAAAAGCTTATTTGAATTAATTGCTCTGCAATTCATTGTTTGTGCAAAGCTTGCCTGCCCTGCACAAAGCATTTGCAGTGAATTGCTTATTGTGATTTTAATTCTTTTAACTTGTTTATCTTGTCTTTTTCAGTAATGTTCATTTTTGAATCATACTTGTTTTTTTTCGGAACATACGCTATGAAAACTTTTGATTCCAAAATTTTTTCTTTTTGCCAGCCATGGTTTTCAGGCTTTTCCTTAAAATATTTCCTGAATGCCTTTTTTCCCAAAAAGCAGACAGTCTTTGGCTTTTGCTCCAGAATTTTTTGTTCCAGTTCTTTCCTGCCATCATAATATTCTTTTTTTGAAAGCTCTTTGCTGCTTTTCGTAGGCCTGTGAACCAGGTTATCAATTCCAATATTGTATTTCAGCATGTTTTTTGAATCAGTAATTTCCGAAGTAATTTCAGATTCGTTTAATTGCGACCAAAAAGAATTGTTCTCGTGAAAATACATTCCATTTTCCACTGATTCTGACCTCGGGTTTATTCCAACAAAAACAATATCCAGGTCTTTTGTCCAAATAGGTTCTAAAGTCATTTTTATCCCTCCACAATCAATTGAATTTTTTAATTCTCAAAAAATTTACTATGGTGCCAAAGCACTAACAGATTAGAGAAACAGAATCTGATATACATAATAAGTGCCAAAAACAGGTTATAAAGGGAACTGAGCCAAAAAAAGCGTTTATTGCTGCCTTATTATTGCATTTTAATACTAACCATACACTGATTATATAACAATTTGGAATTGATTTTTTATTGGCTTTTTATTCAAAAATTTGACTGATTTTTTTGGAGGCAATTTTTATGGTGAAACGAAAGTTATCCGAAGTGCTGGACGAACTGGACTGCGCAAAACCCCAGGACTACTGGCAATTAAGGCTGTTGGAAATGCAATTAATGCTGAAACAAAAAAAATATTCCGCTTTGGCTAGAAGAATCCAGGACCTTTCAGAAAGCAACCAGGCCAGAGGCCAGGTAAAAACACCAGTCAAACCCAAGCAAAAACAGGACGAATAAAAAATTCAATGAATAACCCTGAGAGGCCTTAATTGCCTTGTTTTTTTTGCTTTTTCAATTGCCCTATTTGTTATTTCAAACCCGCTTTGTTTTTTAGCAACCAGGGCGTTTTTCTCAAGCCTTGCCAAAAATCTTGCACCTAAAGCTGTTACCCCTAGATGATGAAAATGGGAAATTCCTTTCCTCAAAAAATCTCCAAAAAGATATTCTGTTGGAGTCCTGCCAAAATCTCTTTTGAATTCTCTTGCAGCCACTGACTTCGTATTTGTCCAGATTTGGCTTATTAAAACAGAATCATTGCCAAGCGGCATAAAGGCGCAAAATCCAATCAAAACATTGCCCCTTGCAATCCCTTTCATTTGGCCGCCGTTTGAAATAAAAACCTTCAAAGAACCCGGATTAGAAATATGTTTGGCAAAAATAGCTTCAACAAAATGCCTTAAAGGGCCTGCCAATTCCGTATTTGAAACAAGCCTGAATTCTTCCTGCATAAAAAAAGCATTTAACAAAGTAGTTTATAACCTTTCCAACAAAAAAACTTGGAAAAATATTTGCTTACATATGGCTGCCATCACAAAACGGCTTGTTTCTTGATTTGCCGCAATGGCACAAAGTAACGCGATTCCTTGTTTCATATTTTTTTCCATCATGCGATTCTATTGGCACTCCGCCTTTTATCCAAAAGGGACCGGGAAATTTTTCGCCTTGCCATTTTGTAATGCTGATTCCTGGCTTAAAATCAGGTTCAATTGGCTTGCCTGTTTTTTTTTCACAAGCCACCAGCCTTCCCGCAGGGCAATCGCATGCCTGCTGGATTGCAATTTTTTTTGATTTGAAATTATCAGACTCTTTTGTAAGGTTCCATGTATCCCCTTCCTTGCTATGGCAAAACCCTGCTCCTGCGCACAGTTCTGGCGCATCAAACAAAACAAGGCCTGACCCACTGATTTTTTCCGCTTGTTTCAGGAATTCTTTCCTGCTTGCTGTTTCAGTGCCATCAAAGCCTATTTTAGTGTGTGTTCCATCACAAAACGGCTTTTTTTCAGTCTGTCCACAACGGCAAAGAGCATAATCTCCCTTGGCAGGAAAAACCTTGCCTTTCACCCATTTTACAGGATGGCCTTCACTGTCAGGCACAGCAATTTCCCTTACCAGAGGCAAGCCGCCAGAAACAAGATAAGGCCCATCCTTTGAAACAACAATTCCGCAATCCTTTTTTCCAGAAAATTCTTTTTTGCTTTTTGCCATACAAATTACCTTGTAAATAATGGGCACTTGGAAATAAAAAGCTTATTCATTTTTTTCTTATAACCAAAAAAATATATACAAAAGAGGGGTAAGTTAAGTATGGTTTTAATTTATGTCGGGGGGCCACATACTCTGGGAAAAACAACTGCAATTAAGCTTGCAAGTGAAAAACTAGGGCCGCTGTTCTATTATATTCGTGGCGCAGAATTTTTAAAAAAAAAGTTTAGAAAAAGTTTTTCCGGAAAAAAATTTGGAGAACAAACGAATCGCGAGATGCAGAAGTTTATTGAAGAAGCTGCACTTGAAATCAGGGACCTAGCCAGAAAATATCCCGAAAAACTTATTGTAGTTGATGGGCACTTTGTTATCAACAGGATCAGGCATGATGCCAGTATTTTTACACAGTTGATTCCTGAATGCGCAAAGTATTTTGACGGAATTGTTTTAATAAAAGGAAACCCGCTGGTAATCCAAGAAAGAAGGCAAAACAGGCTGGAAATGCGCAGAAGATAAAAAACACGGCATTCTGTAAGTATCAAAGATATCGAACGTGAATGTTATGCCTGCGCACTTGAAGCAAAGGCTCTTGCAATACAACATAAGAAACCGTTGTATATTGTTGATTGTTCTTCAAATCCGCAGGAAAATGCCCGAAGAATTGGAACCCTGTTCTTAAAGTTATTAAGCAAAAAAAATCATCACAACAGAAAATCTGTAAGTTACAGGTGGGCTCCAAAAAGAATTAGAAAAGCAAGAACGCAAAAACATCACCAATAAACAGCCTCTGCGGCCTCTAATCCAATATTTTGCTCTCGCAAAAGCACACAGGGCAAATATGAGCAAACCAAGATTTTATCTTACAACTAATATGCCAACACTCTGGACTATTAATTGAAATTACGCGGGGGACGAGATTTGAACACCTTACTGTTAAAGATGCGCGTGGCAAGAATGATGCTATTTTCGCTTAGTTGTTTTTGGTTTTGGGCCGTATCTCTTTGCCCAACCCGACCATAACAAATCCCTAACTTTCCGAAATTCGGATAGCTTTAAAAACCTAAATTTATTGCCCGGAAGGGGTTTTACAATATCGCCCGCTTGGGTAATCCAAAAGCCGCGAGGTTTTAAAAACTGGTTATAGTGCCAGCGATCTGAACCTATTTTGTTAGAAAACCTGCGAGAAGTTTTAAATCTACTCATTCGGTCACTGCGGTATCGAACATCGGGAAAAACATGAAAACCGCTATCTTCCAACGAAATCCCAACTTCAAGTGGTCGTTTCCCAACACGGAGTACGCCACCAGTTTTTCTCCTATTTTTGTTTACACCGCGCATTAAACTACCAATAGTATTAAGCACATGCCCATATTTATAATTTTCCAAAAAACAAGGCATAGAAGCGAACCAGCTTAAATCATTTCTTCTATTGTTTGGATGAATTTTTCCGTGAATTTTATCATTTTTTCTGCTTGTTCTTCGCTTGGATTATAACTCACATCGTATTGTGTGTGGGTTCTTTCACTTTTGTATTTTTCCAAGGCTTCAATCTGCCCTGGTTTTATTTCAGGATATTTTTCTTCCAGATAGCGGATTACGCATTCGTGGCTTTTTTCCCTGTAACCATCTTTGAAAAGCAGTGCCCTTGCAGCATGAAAAATTGCAAGATAGGCAACTATTACTGTGGAATTGATTCTTTCCTCTTCAAGGCTTGCTTTTGCTTCTTCCAATAGTTCTTTTGCTTTCTCAATACTCTGCAAAGCTTTTTCCCTTGAAGCGGGAATTCTTGCCAAAAGGCCTTTTGCAAGGCACTCATTAAAATCAATCATATTCCTTCGCCCCACAACAAAAAACAATTGTACAGCATTGAATAAAAAACAAAATCCTTTTCTTTCAATTCTTTCAGCCTTTTTTGTGTAAGAATAATTATGCTGGCTTCCAAGCCAAGCTTCTGCTTAACAAAACGACTTATTTTAGCCGACTTTTCCTCGCTTTCAGATTCTGATTTTACCCAAAAATCCAAATCACTGTCTTTTGAATTGGTTCCGTTTGCCCAACTACCATACAAACCAATGCCATTGCAATCCTTGAAAATGCTTCTTATTTCAGGAACAAATTTGGCAGAGGTGAGGCTTTCAATATTCAATAGTATTTTCAAGGCCCTTGCAGAAGGATGCAACAAATCAATTTTGCCTTTGTTTATAGCTCCTTGTTTCTTAAGAATCGCAATCGTGCCGGAAACAAGAGCAGGGCTTACTTTTGCAAACCGAGCAAGAGACCTAACTTTTAATTCCAAATTGGGCGTATAAAAAAGAATCTTGATAAGCCCAATTCTCTCCTTTGAAGAAAACAATTCACTCGCAAGCATAATAAAAACATTCTGTTTTCAATTTAAAAACATATTGTTTATGAAATAAAAACACGCGGGGGACGAGATTTGAACACTATGCCGTTAATGATGCGCGTGACAAGCATCAGGTTATTTTTGTCGTGTATTTTTTGGCCTTGGGCCATAAGATACTGCCCAGCCCGACTTTAACAAGCGTAACACTTTGTCTTTCTCTGTTTTTGTTAGCATTCTAAATTTCTTGCCGGGAAGCGACTTTACAATATCACCGCCCATTGTTACCATAAAACCATGTTGTTTCAAAAATTGGTTATAGCGCCAACGATCGGAACCTTTTTTATTGGAAAATCGGAGAGCCACTTGAAAATTAGTCATGCGCTTACCAGGCACATAGTACCGAACATCTGGAAAAACACTCCAACCATCAGCTTCACGATATACCTCACGTGGATTGGGGCTGACAGCAAGTACGCCACCTGTTTTTCTTCGGTTTTTTCTTTGTTTGAGTGTTCGTGCCATGGCCATATATTGCACTTCCCGTATTTTTATATTTATCTTTTGAATCAGCCCAAGCACTTTCTGGCTTCGTTTTATGCAACTATTTTTATTGCTTTTTTTTCCGGAACCAAGGTTACTTCGCCGTTTTGTTTCAGGGAGTGTTGTTCTGCGAGTTCTTTTGGAATTCTTATGCCGAGGCTTCTCCCCATTTGCTGATTTTTGCAGTGTATTTTTTCATTTCCCTGTATTGCTGTGCAACAGCGTGCAACTGTTTCATGTCAACTATTTCCTCGCAGCAGTTAGGACACTTGTGATAATGGTATGTAGCGCCTTCGGGAGTTTCGCCTTTTTCCTCAACCATTTTCTTCTTGCATTTCGGACAATTTATAACACAGCCCTTTTTTACAATAATATTTCGAATTCTTGCCTTTCCATTTGCAGTTCTTTTTTTATTATTTTCAAGAGCAATCCTCTATCTATTTTTGAGTTGCTGTGTATTGGTATTACTGTCATTCTTCCGTCTGGATGGACAAAGGTTGCGTGGCTTCCTTTTTGCCGTAAAAACTTGAAGCCGAGTTTTTCAATGATTTTTATTAGTTCTTTTGGCGCAAGCAGCTTGAGCTTAGGCATTTACGACAACTTCTTTTATTTCAACAAACCGTTTTTCTGGTTTTTTATCCAGTTCTTGCAGCGATTCCAAATAGAGTTCAATTGCCTCTTTAATATTGCCTAAAAGCTCTTCCATGGTTTTTCCTTGAGAATAGCAACCTGGCAATTCTGGAACTTCTGCAATTAAATAACCGTCCATGCCGTTCTCAATCACAACCTTAAAAGTTTGATCCATTATACCACCAATAACAATTATGCTCCAAGCAAAATAAAAAAGCTTCTTTTTTGAATTTTCCGTTCAATTGGATTTGAACTTTTCGTTTAACGCGGGGGACGAGATTTGAACTCGCGCTCCCTTTCGAGAACACGCTCTCTATATCCCTTTCTTTTTAATAAAAAGAAAGGTCTGCAGTCCACCCCAAAGAAAAAAATTTCTAACTGAAATTATCCTTTGGGGAGAACCGGGGAATCAACCAATTTGCAAAGCAAATTGTTCTTTTCCCAGGGCTTTTCTTGCTTGCAAGAAAAGGCCTTTCCAGGCGTGCGCATTAGACCGCTCTGCCACCCCCGCATTGCTTGAAATAATAAGTTGTGCAAATATTTAAATAAAAAGGTGCTTGGGGCTTTGGAAAAATTAAAAGGCGATTATTCTGCTTCTCCTTGTTCAAAAAAAGATTCTTTTGGAATCATAAAATCATAAAGTACATTGCCACATTTTTTGCAGGTAAGCTTTGCTACTCCAAAATTGTCTTTGTCAAATTTTTCTTTTCCCCGTTGCATTGGAATGTTGCATTTTGGGCAATTAAAAATGACTTCTTTGCCTTGTGAATCAAGAATTTTGCTTGTTTTGCCTTTTTGTTTAGGCAATTTTATTGATAACATAATAGTTTATTTTTAGGAATCTTATTTAAAAAGATTCTTGCCCTGACTTTTTCATGGTTTCTTCAAAGGAAACAATTGCTGTTGTTGATTTTGGCGGGCAATATGCCCATTTGATTGCAAGAAGAGTAAGGCAACTGAATGTTTTTTCAGAGATAATTGCTCCTGATTCTGCAATAGAAGAATTCAAGAGGTTTAGGGGAATTATTTTAAGCGGCGGGCCTGCAAGCGTTTATGATGAAAAAGCCCCTGTTTTGGATAAAAAAGTTTTTTCTTTGGGAATTCCGATTCTGGGAATTTGTTATGGGCATCAGTTGCTTGCAAAAGAGTTGGGCGGAAAAGTTGAAAGAGCAGGTGTAAGGGAGTATGGGGTTGCTTCTTTGCATAAAAAAGGCAACAAGGGAATTTTTTCTTCTTTGCCTGCTGCAACAAATGTCTGGATGAGCCATGGAGACTTTGTAAGTGCCTTGCCTGAAGGCTTTGAGGTTATTGGCTCTACTTCTGATTGTGACATTGCTGCAATGGCTGATTTTGAAAAAAAGATTTTTGGTTTGCAGTTTCATCCTGAGGTTACTCATACAAGGTTTGGAATGAAAATTCTGAAAAATTTTGTTTTGAAGGAATGCAATTGTTCTGGTTCCTGGACAATCAGGAATTTTGTGGAACAGAAAGTTCTGGAAATAAGGGCTTTTGCAAAGGGAAAAAATGTTTTTTTGCTTGCTTCTGGAGGAGTAGACAGCACTGTTGCTCTTGTGCTTTTGAAAAAGGCTCTTGGAAGCAAAAGGATTCTTGCTTTGCATGTTGACACTGGTTTTATGAGAAAAAACGAGAGCAGGGAAATAATGAGTGTTTTTGCAAAACAGGGATTGAATGTGAAGCTTTTGGATGCAAGCAATGAGTTTATTGGTTCATTGAAAGGCGTGGTTGAACCGGAAGAAAAGAGAAAAATAATTGGAAATCTTTTTGTAAAAATTGTGAATGAAAATTTGGAAAGGCTTGATTTGAATGCGGGGCAGTGGCTTTTGGGGCAGGGAACTATTTATCCTGATACAATTGAAAGCGCAGGAACAAAGCTTGCTTCCCATATCAAGACTCATCATAACAGGGTTGAATCAATAAAGCAGATGATTGAGGATGGAAAAGTAATTGAACCGATTAGGGAATTGTATAAGGATGAAGTGAGAGAGCTTGGAAAAAAGCTTGGCTTGCCTGCTAAAATGATTTCTAGGCATCCTTTTCCGGGGCCTGGGCTTGCAATCAGGATTCTTTGCTCTGAAAAAGAAGAAGCAGAGGAGAATATTGAACTGCAAAAAAGCCTTGATGAAATCGCTTCAAAGAAGGGTTATAAGGGAAAAGTTTTGCCAATAAAATCTGTTGGTGTTCAGGGGGATTCAAGGAGTTATAGGAATGCAGCTGTTATTGAGGGGAAGCTTGACTGGGATTTGCTTGAAAAAACTTCAACTGGAATCACTAATTCTATTGGAGGAATAAGCAGGGTTGTTTTTGCCTTGCAGCCAAAAAAAATTGTTTCTGTTGCATTGAAAAAAGGTTTTTTGGAAAAAGAAAGAATTTTTCTTTTGCAGGAAATTGATGATTTTGCATTGAAAGCAATTGAAAAGAAAAAATTGTACAATAAAATCTGGCAGTTCCCAATTGTTTTGATTCCTGTTTCTGTTAATGGAAAAAACCTTGATTCTGTTGTTTTAAGGCCTGTTTTCAGCAGGGAAGCAATGACAGCTAAATTTGCAAGAATTGAAAAAAAGTTTTTGGAAAAAATGGCTCTGGAAATAATGCAAAAATTCCCTGTTTCAGGTGTTTTTTATGACATTACGCATAAGCCGCCGGGAACAATTGAATGGGAATGATTAGGCTGTTTTCAAAATTAGCATTATTGCAACAAGAATCGGCTGGTGCAGCAAATAGATTGCAAGGGAATGCTTGCCAAGCCAGCATAGTTCTCTTGCAAAAAGCTTTTTTCCAAGTTCCGGAATTCTGAAAGCCCTTTTTGCTTTTGGATAAAGAAGGTTGCCTGCAAACAGGCCAATTAAAACAAGGCCAAACCAGGGCAATAAGGGAAAATAATCAAAAGTTGCAAATTGTTCCGGCTTAAATCCAAGCCATAATAGCCAGGGAAAATTAAAGGAAAAATTCTGCAGAAAAAGCCCTGAAAGAAAAAGGGCCATTCCAAGCAATAGGTTTTTCCATTTCCAATTGAAAAACAACTGGGAAATTATTATTGAAATTCCAATAAAATGCAGTATTCCAAAAATAATGAATTCGCCTGGAAAGAAAATCCAGGTAATAATTGTTATCAACAAGCCATAACAAAATATTTTTGTGCCTCTTTTAAAAAATTTTTTTCCCGCCTTGCCACCTGATTCAATTGTGCGCTGATGGCTTATTGTGAGGGAAATTCCCACAAGGAGAATGAAAATTGCTGCTGTTGCCCTTGCAAACCAGAACCAGAAGCCGGAATCAACAGGAACTTTGATGCTAGTGAAAAAAGCAATGTCAAACAGCAAATGAAACAGTATCATCATTATTATTGCTATTCCGCGCAGAAAATCAATTTCCCAGAAGCGTTCCATGATTCTATCAATTGCAGAAACTTTTTTAAGGGCTAACAACCTCATAAAACTATATATGCGATTTAAGGATAAAACAGTTCTGATTACTGGCGCAAGCAGGGGAATCGGCAAGGCTTGTGCTGTGCTATTTGCAAAAGAAGGCGCAAAAATTGCAATTAATTGTGACAATTCTGAACTTGAAGCAAAAAAGGTTTTGGAAGAATTGAAGGCACTGGGCAGCGATGCAATTTTTGTCAAAGCCGACATTTCAAATGAAAGCGATGTAAAAAGAATGGCAAGCGAAGTTGGAAAAAAATTTGGAAAAATTGACATTTTAGTAAACAATGCAGGAATTGTTTTTGACATTCCCTTTAAGGAAAAGACTATTGAGCAATGGCAAAAAACCCTTGCTGTCAACCTTATTGGGCCTTTTTTGGTGGCAAAAGCGGTTCTTCCTTTCATGAAAAAAGGCAAAATTGTGAATATCTCTTCCACAAGCGGGATAAATTCTCAAAACCCTGATTCCATGGATTATGCTGCTGCGAAAGCAGGAGTAATCAGTTTAACAAAAACATTGGCTGAAGCCCTTGCCCCCAATATTCTTGTAAATTCAGTTGCTCCGGGATGGATTGATACCGCAATGAACAAAAACTTGCCAAAAAAATACATTGAAAAAGAAACTGAAAAAATTTGGCTCAAAAGATGGGCAAAACCTGAAGAAGTGGCAAGGGCAGTTCTCTTTTTGGCATCCGATGATGCAAGCTATATCACAGGAACAACCCTGATTGTTGATGGTGGATACAAATAAATGCAACAAGAGCAGAAATCCCCAAAAGATTCAGATTTTTAAGATTATTGCAGCTGGTTCTATACGAGGTGGGAATTTGCCAATAATTACTGACAAGCCATATTACGACAAATTTGGCCTTAAAAAAAACAAAAGATGCATGCATTGCGACAAGGACATCACTGATGACGGAACAGTAATGTTCCTGCGGGGATTTTGCTCTGAAGACTGCCATCAGAAATATTTGGAACATGCAAAAAAAGGCAGAAAATAATCCTGAATGAATTGCTTCTGCAAAAATGCTTTTTGTGGTCAATTGAAAACAAAATTAACCTGGACAGGGGATTTTTCCTCTTTCAATGAATTAGAGGCGAAGCTGAAAACTTTTTTCAGCACAAACCCTGCGCCATATTTTTTGGAAGCAACTCACTCACGGATTTTAGAGAATGCCCCTGAAAAAGAGGCAACAAGTTTTATAAAAAGGCAGATTGAATCGCTCTTAAAGCCAGGCAGCCTTGAGCATGAACTTGTTATCACAATCAAAAACAAAAAAGGCGATGAAACAAGCCGGGCTCTTCTTGAAATCGGGTTTTATTTCAACCCCAAAAAAAACTCTGCAGAAACATGGGTAAAAACAGCAAAATAAAAAAAAAGATTGCGCAGAGGATGGGATTTGAACCCACGCGCCCTTTCGGACACCGGCTCGCCTGAAAAATAATAATCTTTTTTTCTAATGTAAGCGAAGCGAACTACAGTTTGGCAGAGCCAAACTGTTTCTTTCCCAAGGCTTTCTTTCTTTAGAAAGAAAGGCTTCTCAAGGCCGGCGCATTTACCAAGTTCTGCCACCTCTGCATGATTTTCTTTTATTGGCGGCAATTTTTTCCCAGGGGTTTCCTTTGCGAAGCACTTTTTGCATTGGCAAAAAGTATTTCTTTCCCAGGGCTTTCTTTGCAAGGCAAAGAAAGGCCTTGCCACCTCTGCAGTGTTAAAATTAGGAATCAAGTGGTTTTTAATTGCTTCTTTTGGAGAAGTAAAAATTTGGCAGGCATGAACCTTGTTCATGCCCACCTTGCTCCCAACTCAAAAAGTATTATTGATATGGTTTTTTAAAATCTTGGTGAAATCAGGCTGACAATTTTTTGTATGCGATTGGAAGCTTTTCCATTAGGTCTTCCGCATTGAACATAAAGCCGCGTTCTTTGAAGAGCAGGTCTCCTGCAAAGCCATTCAAGTAGCAGGCTGCAAGGGCAGATTCAAGCAAAGAGTTTTTTGCTGCAAATCCTGCAATCAGCCCTGCGAGAGTGTCTCCTGTTCCGCCGGTTGTCATTCCTGGATTTCCAGTTGAATTGCAAAAAATTTTTTTTCCATTGCTGATGAAATCAATTGGGCTTTTTGCAACAATTATGCAATTGTTTTTTTGCGCGTTTCTGAAAACTGTTTTTTTTGAGGGTTTTTCATGGAACAATGCGAGAAATTCTTTTGCATGGGGGGTTACGCAGCAATTTGAGTGCAGGTTTTCAGGGGAAATTAAGCGGAGAGCTGTTGCGTCCAGAATTGTTTTTTTGTTCCAGAATTTTTTTAGGATTTTTTTTATTAGTAATTTGTTTTTTTGGTTTTTTTCAAGCCCAGGCCCAATCAGGATTGAATCTGCTTTTTCCGCAAGTTTTAATGAGTCTTTCATTGGATGTACAATTAATTCGGGAGAAATTTTTTTTATTATTGGAATGTTTTCTTTTGCTGTGCATGCAAAAATAAGGTCTGCAAGCCTGCTTGCTGTTTTTGCGCTGAAAACAAGGCTGCCCTGGTATTGTTTGCTGCCTGCAATTATTAAAACAAGGCCATTTTGGCATTTGTGGCTTTTTGGAGAGCGCTTTTTCAGTTTCTTAAAAATGCTTTTTGTTATTTTTGAACAATTCATAATTGAAATTTGCTTATTTGGGTTTTGTTTGTAAACTTGCAAGTTTTGCATTAATCAAATCGCGTCTGCGTTTCAATTTGCGTATTTTTGGA
Organism: Candidatus Iainarchaeum sp.; assembly: GCA_028713935.1. GTDB lineage: Archaea > Iainarchaeota > Iainarchaeia > Iainarchaeales > JAGVNX01. The sequence goes on along the minus strand of JAQTNI010000001.1, from coordinate 46,413 downwards.
ATGCCTAATTTCAAGTCCGACTCTGCCCATTTGTCTATCACAGTTAGAACTCTGTCACCAGACTTTGGAGGGGAAGCCGCCTCTCTTTTCAAAATAATTGCCTCTCTGGCATTGTTTACTTGTAACCTGAGTGCGGATTTTACTTTTTTTAGGCATTTTCCCAATTTGTTAATGCGCCGCCTGCGAGCACGGTAGGCCTGCACTGACCCCAAAGCCCGCCTTACAAGACCTATTCTCGGTGTTTTTGGCATGAGTATATTTAGGTGACTCTAATATTAAAAAATTGCTCTTTACATGTTTTTATGGATGCATCCCGAGGTTGAAGAGGCTTTTTCAATTGCAGCAAAATGCCTGCAAAAATGCTATTCTGAAAAAGGAATTCTTGCAGGAAGCGTTTTTTTGAAGGAATACAGGGCAAGGGACTCTTTTTTTGCCTGTTTTGGCGCAATGGAACTCGGGGATTTTGAAATAGCAAAAAAAAACCTTGAACTTTTTTTTGGGCAACAAGGCCCGAAAGGAATTTTGCCGTTGTTTTTTGACAAAAAATTAAAGCCTTCTTACAAGATGATTGTTGGAAAGCCGATTGATGCCACTGCTCTTGGGATAATTGCTTTTACAGAATATGTTGACAAAACAAAGGACCTGGATTTTGCAAGGCAGAATTTTGGCAGTTTAAAAAAAGCAGTTGACTGGCTTGTTTCCCGCGACAAAGACAAGGATTTTTTGGTAGAAGAAACAGTGCTTGGCAATTGGGCAGAATCAGTATTGAAATATGGGACTGTTTTGTATTCCAATGCCTGTTTTTTCAAGGCAATTGATTCTTTTGAAAGGCTATGCATTTTGCTGAAACAAAAAGAGCTTGCGGAAACAGCCTCAAAAACAGCAATTAGCATCAAAAGAAAAATCAACGAGGAATTCTGGACAGGGGCTTTTTATGCTGACTGGATTTTTATCCAGAAACACGATTATTTTGCAGCAGACGGAAACCTATTGGCTGCCTGGTGGGAAATTGCAGATGAAGAGCAGGGCCAGATGATTGCAAACAAGATAAAACAGCACCAATTGAACAAGTGGCCTTTGCAGACAAACTACCCTGCCTATCCTTTCTGGAGGCTGCCACTGGTGCTAATGCCCCTGCAGGAATATCACATTCACAATGGCTTTTCATGGCTCTGGCTTGGCTGCCTGAATGCAATTGTCCTGGACAAAATTGGCTGGAAAAAAGAGGCAAGGCAGGAAATAAGAAAAATTTCTGAAATAATAATTGAAAACAAGTGTGTGCATGATTTTTTGTTTGAAGGAAAGCCGGTTAATAGCCTGTTCCTGAAATCAGAGCCAAACTCCGCATGGGCAGCTGGAATGTTTGTCAAAGCAGTGAAAGAAATCGGAAAATCAAAAGGCTAACACTTAAAAAAGATTAGCCATTTAATATTCAAGAGGTGATAAATTGGTTGAAAATAAAAATATTTTGATTATAGGAATCCTGATAATCGGGTTGATTGTCGGTTTTTTGGCAGGAAATTTCTATTCAATGCAAGAGCCAACAGCGCTAAAATTATGCAGAGAACTGAACAAGCCAGCAAACTTTTATGGCACTAGCACTTGTGAAGCAAGCGCGATTGGCATAACAGGCAACTGTCCTGATGCCGCATCTGTAAATAAGATAACTGTCAATTGCGGTTAAGGAAAAAATGCAATTTTCAAAGAAGCTTTGGAATAAGAATTTTTGTTTTCTTTTTGTATTCTAAAAAGGTTTTTCCAAATTCTTTTTCAAGCATTTTTTCTTCGCTTGAAATGCGCCAAGCAAACCATGGCAGGAGAAGGATTAGGTAAATTATGCCTGCAATAAGGCTGTTTGCTGCAATTGCCAAGCCTCCCAAAAAAAGCAGGGAGCCAAAATAAGCCGGGTGCCTTACGTGTTTGTATGGCCCGTTTTGAATCAGCCTGTGTTTTTCCTTTATTTCAACTGCGGTGGAAAAAAACTTGCCAAGCTTTTTTACGCTGTTGGAATAAATATAAATTCCGATTGTAAAAACAATTCCGCCAAAAATTGTTATCGGAAGATTCATTGGCTGTGATAAAAAGTCATATGCGCAAAACACCAAAAAAATTGTGTAAAAGGGAATCAAAATTTTTCTGTCATCAAAGCCGTTTGCTTTTTTTGTAAAGGCGGAAATGTTTGCCAGTTGTGACCTGCGGTAATAAATCACCACTAAAAAAAACAATGCAATAAAAAAAGCCTTAAGGTATGGATAAGAATCAAACAAAGCAGCAAAAAAAATTATCAAAACAATTGCCATTATTGCCCTGATTGCAAAAAAAGATTCCATGAAAACAATAAGCACTTTAAGTATAAAAGCTTCTCGATTGTTAATTTCCTTATGATAAACCCGAAGCCCTTGTTTGAGGAAAGAATGCGCAGGCTTCTGCCTGAAGAAAGTGATTTTGCGGATTTTTCAAAAAAAATCCATGAATACCCATTGAATTTTATCCGCTGCAATACACTGAAAATTTCTCCCGATGAATTAAGGCAAAAATTGGAGGAAAAAAACTGGAAAATAAGCCAGCCTTTTTCCGGCAGGCAGGAAATAATGCTTATTGAAAGCAAGCTGCTGCCTGGAGAAATCGGAAAAGCAATTGAGCATCTGCTTGGCTATTATTATGTCCAGGAAGTTTCCAGCATGATGCCTGCATTCGCACTTGAGCCAAAACCAGGGGAATTTGTGCTTGACTTATGCGCTTCTCCAGGCTCAAAAACAACTCAGATTGCAGCCTTAATGGAAAATTCAGGCGCAATAATTGCAAATGACAGGGCAGTTGACAGGATAATTTCGCTTTGCTCAAACCTTGAAAGATGCGCTGTTGGAAACACAATTGTGACAAAAGAAGACGCAATTTTTTTATGCCAGGAAATGGGCAGCATTAACCTTGAGTTTGACAAAATTCTCGTTGATGTTCCCTGCTCTGGAGAGGGAAATATCCGCAGCAATCCAAAAACTTTAATTACCTGGAGCATTGGTGCAATAAGGCAATTAAGCGATTTGCAGAAAAAAATTGCAATTTCGGCTTCCGCGCTTTTAAAAAAAGGCGGAACAATGGTTTATTCAACCTGCACTCATGCCCCTGAAGAAAATGAGGAAGTTGTTTCTTACCTGGCGCAAAAAAAAGGCTTGGTGATTGAAAAAGCAAGCCTGCCTTTGAAATCAAGGCATGGCATTAAGGAATGGGGGAAAAGCAGTTTTGTGGAAGGAATTGAAAATGCCTGCAGGATTTATCCGCAGGACAATGACTGTGAAGGTTTTTTTGTTGCAAAATTAAAAAAAGAGTGATTTTATGAAGATCAGGTTTTTGACAAAAGGCAAAAAAAAGGAATTATTGAGGAATCTTGAAAAAAATTTTGGCATTGAAAAGCCGGATTTTTTATTTTTTGAAACAATCAGGGACATAAGGATTTTTACCGGAAGCGTTTCAAAAGAAGACCTTGGAATCCTGGTAAAAAACCTGCAAATACAGACAATGGGCCTGTTTTTTGCAAGAAGAGAAGGCGGGGAGCTGCGATTAAGCCTTGATGCAACGCATCTGCTTTCAAAAAAAATCAAAAAAAACATTCTGGAAATTTCTTCTGTGCAGAAAGAAAGATGGATGAACTGCGAAAGCATTGAAATAGAAAAAAGCCTGAAAGGAATTTTTATTGTGAAAAACAAAGAAGATTTTATGGGAACGGGAAAAGCATTAAACGGAAAGCTCTTCAATTTCCTGCCAAAAGAAAGAAGGACAGGAAACTACTGATTTGGAAACCTTTAAAAACCTAATGTTATATAAATATAACATGTTAGTTTAATCTAACAAGAGGTGTTTTTATGGGCAAACGGTTGAATCTTTTTATCCGGGTTTTTCTTGCGGCTTTGCTGATTGCGGGTTTTTCCCTGTTTTTTTCTCTGCCTGGCAGTTCTTTTTGGCTTGTTGCCACTGTTGCAATTGCAGTTGCAGTAGGACTTATTGCAATTGTTGCCGCTTCTGAAAAAGTCACTTCAATCAAAACAGGCCTGCCTCTGGAGGATGAATTGTCCAAAAAAGCAACCTGGAAAGCTGGTTATTATGCTTTTCTTGTCGGATTGTGGCTTGCAATCGTAATAATGGTTGCCAATATGTTTGCAATTGAGTTTTTCAGGCTTCCCGAAATTGAATTTAGATACGCTTTTGAGGCATTAATTGTTGTGCCTGCAATCACTTTCATTGTGCTGGCACTATGGTTTAAAAAAAATGGAAAAATTGATTGACAAAGTGATTCCTTGAAAACAAGAATCAAAGAACTCAGGGCAAAATTCAGCCTTACCCAGGAAGAGCTTGCAAAAAAAGTCGGGGTAAGAAGGGAAACAATTGTTTTCATTGAAAAAGGAGATTACAACTGCTCAATTTTGCTTGCCCATGCACTGGCAAAAGAGCTGAAAACAACAATTGACAAGCTGTTTATCTGGGAAGAATAATTGTTCATATTTTGTTTTCTTTTTTGAATCTTTCCATGCAGCCCGGCATTTCTTTGTATAGCCAGGCATTGAGTTCTATGAATGATTTTGCCTCGTTTTCTATGTATTTGATTATTGTGGCATATTCCTTGTTTTGATACCAGATTGGAACCTGCCTTCCGTCAGTTGCTTTTCCTGTTATTTTGTCAAGGCCTGAGCCTTTGAATTCCCCTTTGTTCATTATTATGCCAAAAGCCCTCAGGTCGAGAAACGGCTTGCTGAGAATATCAAGAGGATTCAGGCTGTGAAGCGCTGTTCTTTCCTTCAAAAAATTGTGTTCAAAACCCAAGTTATAGCCAGTTGGAATAAAATCAAAATCATAATTGCTTGCAATCTTTGAATCGGCAATAAACTTTTCGAGAATTCCGCGTTCAGAAAGCTCCCATTCTTTTAAAATCACAAGCTCGCCAATTGCATTGCCTGTGTGCCTGTCCAATTCCTGGTACTGGATAGTAATAATCTTGTTTTTCTTTGCATCAAGGCCAGTTGTTTCAATGTCAAAATAAAAATTTCCCATAAACAAGCAATAAACAGAAAAAAGCTTAAAACCAAGTTTAGCAAAAAAACTAATTTTTTAATTCTTTTTATTGTTAATTTTGTCAGGCTTTTTATGACAGAGTTTTTGTGGCTGCATGATTCTTACCTTAAAGAATTTGATGCCAAAGTGGAAAGCATGCAGGAAAAATTTGTTGTTCTTGACAGGACAGCTCTTTATCCGGAGCAGGGCGGGCAGCCTTGTGACAATGGAACAATTAAAAGGAAAAGCGATGGAGCTGAATTCAAAGTTGTTTTTTCAAAGGCTTTTGGCAAAAATGTGAGCCATGAAGTTGACAGGGAAGGCTTGAAACAGGGAGATGAAGTGCATTGCATTGTTGACTGGGAACGCAGATACAAATTAATGAGAATGCATTCTTCCGCGCACATTATTCACAATTCAATTTGGAAAAAATTTGGGGTTCTTGTTTCAGGAAACCAGCTCGGCATAGAGCACAGCAGAATGGATTTTGACTTAAAAGAATTTGACAGGGAAAAACTTGCTGCAATTGAAAAAGACACAAATGAGATTATTTCAGGAAACCTTGGCATTACTGTTTCTTTTGTGAAAAGAGAAGAGGCATTGAAAAATCCTGATTTGTTCAGGTTAAAGGACAAATTGCCAAAAGCGCTTGAAGAATTCAGGCTTGTCAGCATTGGAAACATTGATGTGAGCGCTGACGGCGGAACCCATGTGAAAAACACAAAAGAAATCGGAAAAGTGAAGATTACAAAACTCAACAACAAGGGAGCAAGCAACAGGAGAATTTACTGGGAACTGGCTGATTAAAAATTTGCCCCTATTATTTTTCTTTGAAGCAAAAACAGCCAGTTGTATGACCCTTTCCTGTTTCAAGAAGATTCCTTTTGTCAAGATTTTCAGTATATCTGCCAAGGCAGGAATGGCATTTGTTTTCAATGAACAATTTGCAGTCAAGACATTTCCCGTCATAAGAACGTTCCCTGATAATTTTCATTTCCGAAGAATTCCAAATTTGCTTCAAGCCGAGCTTTTTTACATTGCCAAGAAAAATATTAACAGAGCCAATGCAGGGATGTGCTTCACCGTTTTTTGCAATGAACAGGTGATGGCAATAACGATTGCAGGCTTCAGGGCCGGCATAACTCCCGGTTGGTTCCCAGCCATTGCCAAATTCTTCTTTGTCAATTTTTGCAAGTGTTTCATACATTCCCTTCAGTTTTTTATCCGAGGGATTGAACTTGTTTTTATAGCCTCTCCCCCTCGGCAAAATATTGTCAATATCAACCACAATGTTATTTCTCCTGCAGTAACGGAAAATTTCAGGAATCTCCTTGAAATTAAAAGTCATTATTGAGGTTACAAAACCAAGGCGTTTGCCATCGTTAAAGCCCTGCTTGAACAGGAGCTGAAGAATTTTATCGCGTTTTTTTGCATAGCCTTTTGCATTGTCAAACCAATCCTGAAGCTCTGGCTTAAAGGAATTGAATTTTACAAGCAGCGTAATTTTGTCACCGAATTTTGCAAGCTTTTTTACTATCTTCTTGTCAAAAAAGCCGAGGTGTGTAAAAACAGTTGTATGAATTCCCTTTTTGAAATTGTTATTAAGAATCTTGAACAGTATTTTGATATTTTTTGGGTGAAATGGTTCTCATGCTCCTGGAATCCCGACTTCATTGATTCCCAATTCAATTGCCTCATTGATTAATTTCAGTATTTCTTTTGCAGAAAGGTTGTCTTTTGATGAATCAATTCCTTTTTCAGTTGCTTCAAAGCAATTCCTGCATTTATGGTCACAGGACTGGCTAAGCATAACCCAGATATCTTTCAGCTGCGAGGAATCCAGTTTCAAATCAAGGTTGTGCATGTTTTTTTTCCTCAAAAACAGGCTTTGCTTTCCAGATACAGTAAAAAAGGATTATTAAAAGGCCTGGCTGGATGGAACCTAAAATTGCAAGTGACAATGACAACATTTCATCTGGAGTTGCAATTTGCCAAACAGAAATTAATTGCATGCTCAGGTCTGCAAGGGAAACAATTGCAAGCAGGATTGGAACAGCAAGCCCCAGGTAAAAACCCGCTCTTTTTTTAAAAAAGAAAAATGCAGTTGCAATAAGCGCAACAATAAAGATTGCTCCCTGGATTAAGAGGGAATTGAAAATATAAACAAGGTTTTCAGTGAAATATTCGGCTGCAACCATTGCGGAATAATAAAAGGCAAGTGTTATTGCCGAAGCAAGGTAAAACAAAAAAACCAGGACTAGTGTAATCAGCGCTGCATTCCAATGTGTTCCCGGATTTGTTTCCTGAAAAACAGGCCTGCTTTTCCATGTGCAGAGCAGGAGCAGGGCAGGCGGAATTATAAGCGGGAAAATAAAGGAAAAAAAATCCATCAGGGAAAGCGCTTCCTGCAAAGCCAGGAGCGTAAAAATAAATTCACCCGCATAAAGCACTAAAAAAATCGCCCCAAGAACAAGGCTTAAATAATAGCCAAAATTTTTTTTGGCCCAAACAAAGCCAAGTGAGGCAGCCAATGGGAAAAAAAGTATGAAATTCACTATGAACAATTCAACTGGAAGGTCGGAAGTGAGCAGGTCGAGGACAAAAAAGGCATTCACAATGAGCATTATCAAAAGAAGCGCGAGAGAGGCAATCCAGAAGATTTTTGGCTGCATGTTCTAATTAGAAAAAAGCAAAATAAAAAGCTTTGTTTTCAAAGGTAAAGCAGTATTCCGAGTGTGCCGTGGATTATTCCCAGAATTATTGAAATTGCAGCAAAGCGCGGATGCCATTTGAAAGGAATTTTTTTATAGCCTTTAAAATTCAAAAAGCCGATTGTTGCAGTGCACAAAAAAGAAACCAGGGTAATAATCCCCAAATAGAATATGAGCGGCTTTCCAAGAATCATGAAATAAACAATGTTTTCGAGCAAGCAATCACTCTACGATTACTTTTCCTTTCATTGAAGCGTGCACAGTGCAATGATAACCGAATGTTCCCGAAGAATTAAATGTGTGTGAAAAAGTTTCGTTGGTTGCCAAAAGCGTTGAATTCAATTCGCTTCCTGAGTCTGAAACAATGCTGTGCTTTGCTGAATCCTTGTTTATCCAGGCAACAGTTTCTCCTTTTTTAATTGTAATTTCGCTTGGAGAAAAAGAAAAATTTGAAATTTCAATTGTATTGGAATTGTTTCCGCCTAGAGGGGCTTGTGCGGGCTGCTGTGTGCAGCCGCTGAACAAAACAGCAAAAACAACAAAGCAAATCAGCAAAAGCCCTGTTTTCATGCAAACATTATGCCCTTTCAGAATAAAAAACCTTTCCCTGCAAATAATTGGATAAAGGCACTGCTTATGGCAAAGATTGTTTTGGTAATTGCACAAAAAAATTTCCGTGATGAAGAATTGTTTTTTACAAAAGAAGAGCTGGAAAAGGCAGGGCATGAAACAGTTATTGCAGGAAAGCAAAAAGGCACTGCAATTGGAATGCTTGGGGGAAAAGCGGAAATTTCATTGGAATTAAAGCAGGTGAAAACAGGCGATTTTGATGCAATTATTTTTGTCGGAGGCTCAGGCTCAGAAACTTATTTCAAAGATGCGGCTGCATTGAAATTGGCAAAAGAATTTTCAAAAGAAGGAAAAATTGTTGCAGCAATCTGCATTGCACCAATGATTCTTGCAAATGCAGGCCTCTTGAAAGGAAAAAAAGCGACCTGCACAGGGCTTGCAGAGAAAATTGAGGCAAAAGGCGCAAAATTAACTGAAGCGCTTGTTGAAACCGATGGCAAAATAATTACAGGAAAAGGCCCGCAGGCAGCAAGGGAATTTGGAAAAAAAATTTCTGAAATGTTATAAGGTTTTTTTTGTGAAATACGCTTTTTCAGAAGAATGGACTTTGAAGGCAAGGGAACTTGTTGAAAAGCTCGGTTTTCACCATATTGCGCCTGAAAGAATTGCCTGTCTTAAAAGTGCAGGGACAAAAACAAGAAGGACAATTGCACGCATACATGGGTTAGGAAAAGCAATGCAGCTTGGAATGAAAACAGAGCCTTTTTATGTGATTGAACTGCTTTCGGAAAAATTTGACAGGCTAAGCGAGGATGACAAAACAAAAACCCTGATTCACGAATTACTGCACATCCCAGCAGGATTTGGAGGCGGATTCAGGCACCACAAGCCATATGTGAACGAAAGGACAGTGGAAGAGCAATGGAAAAAACTTTGTGGAATAGGGCAAAACTGAATTGCAAATGGTTTTCTCAATTGCTTTTGCATTAAAGATTTTTATTGTAAGCTTCGCGCAAGTGAATCAGAGTAGACAAAAATTTTATTGCAAGGGGTTTGTCGCCAATTAACCTGATTATTTGAGTTAATGTTTGGCCAAAAACTTCAGGTCGGATTTCTATTGTTGAACCCAGGGGAATCATCAAGGCCCTGTTTGAAAGCAAATGCAGGTTTCTTAATGCAGAAGAAGACAAAGTCTGATTAAAACCAAGCTCTTTTATTGCTGTGTCAATAACTATTTTGTTAAAAAGCTTGTGATCCTTTCTCAGGACTCTTTGCTCTGCAACAGAAGCAGATAACTCTGCACGCGCCTTTTTCAAGTCCTTTGGAGAAATTTCTTGGGCAAAAACTTGCCTTTCTATTTGCCTCTGCCTTCTCAGTGCACGCTTAGGCTGCCTTGCAAGGGACTTATCAACATAATTTACCCATTTTTTAACATTCCGAACCATGGCATAATAAAAGACAAATCAGAATTAAAGAGTTACTTGGAAATAGTGTGTTTTTGTGTTTTCAGAGTGCTTTTAAAAGCTTTCCATGCCTATAATTTTTAGTAATTTGTAGAATAAATCCGATTTTTTGTGATGCTTTATGAATATGCCAAAGGTAATCAAGGATTATTGCAAAAAATGCAATACCCATACAGACCATAAGCTCAAATTGTTCAGGGCAGGTTCGCCAAGGACAATGGCAAAAGGAAACAGGTCCAATGAAAGAAAAAAACGCGGTTACAAGGGAAAACACCAGTTTACTGCAACAGTAAAAAAACAAAACAAAAAACCCTGTTTCATTGCAGAATGCAGTGTCTGCTCTGCAAAACACTATTTTGTAATCCCAAAAAGAATGAAAAAAATAGAAGTCGGAAAAGGCACAACTGCAGCATAAAATGCAAACCTGTTTGTTAGTTTCAAAGCGAATAATAACACTTTTTCTTGAAAATGCAACATGCTAATTAACAAATTAAAGCCTGAAAAAACAAATTAATTAACAAATTAAAAAAACCATTAACAAGATTGTGGAAAAAATTAACAAAAAACAAAAATTAGAAACGATTTTAAAGGATTCGACTAATTGTTTTTAACGTGACCCAGAGAAACAATTTTTTGTTAATTCTTAAGCAGAATCCCGGAATTGATTACAACGAGCTGCTTAACAGAATCACTTCTGAATATGGCAGCATTAATTCTGCTCGCGCTGCTTTAAGTAGGACTTTGAAAGATTTGGCTGCAATTGGCGTTGTGCAGAGGCAGGCAAACAAGATTTTTGTAACAGACAAGGGCCTTGTTGAAATCAATTCTGAAATGAAAAACAAGCTATTGACAAGGCTAAATGAAAGCATGGCATCAAAAAACCCTGTTGAAGAGGTTGAAACAATAGTAAAAATGCTGCAAACCCTCATTGAAAGAAGCAAAGCAGACAACGATTTGCTGAAAGCAGCAAAAACAAGCAGCAATTTTTACATTTCCGATTTGCTTGAACTAAAGGAAAAAACAGACAAACGGGCACAACAACTAAAATACCTTTCAGACGTGCTCTTGCACCAGATAACAGCACTAAAAGAACTGAATTTTAATGACTTCAAAAAAATTTCTCTTTCACAGGAAACAATTCCCACAATTTTTGCAATAATTGAAAAACAAGAACTGCAACAAATCCGCATTGAATGCACAAACCCAAACTTTGCAAACCAAATAAAAGAATCTCTGCAGGCAAAAACAGAGCAAAACAACCTTGTAATAGAAAAAAAACAAACACTGCAATTGCTCGCACTGGCGGAAAAATTTCCTCCCACAGAAAAAAACCTAGTAAAAATCTACCTGCCAGGAATGCAAATAAAAATAGAAAACCAACAGGCATACTTAATAGCGCCATCAGCACAATTACAGCAAACAGAAACAGGCACAACAGAAAAAAAAGAAAACGCGTCTGTAATCTAGCGGTAGGATTCGAGCTTCCCACTGCCCTTTTCTTTCTTGAAAGAAAGAAAAGTGTAAGTTGCCCAAAAGAAAGAACTTCAACAAATAATAAACAAAATTGAAGCAGGAAAGAGCTCGTAACCCGGGTTCGAATCCCGGCGGACGCACTGCCCTTCCTTTTTCTTTGAAAGAAAAAGAAAGTGTAAGTTGCCCAAAGAAAAAGAACTTGAATCTTTGGTAAACAGATTGCTAATAAAAAAAGTGATTGGCTTGGCTGAGGGGGATTTATTCAAAAAAAGGATTGGCTTCAAAGGCAGATTGGAAGATATTTCTGAAGCTGTTTGCAAATGCTTTGGGCTTGGCGCTTTTGTTTCAAACAGGCTTGTTGCAATTGGCTATGAAGATTTTAATTTTGCCCTGCAAACAAAAAAAGGGAATTTTTTTGTCAAAGTCTTTGCTGATTTTAGAACGCTCCAAGAATGCAAGAGATATGTCAAAATCATGGAAAAGGCCTTGGAAAGCAATGTGGTCACTCCAAAATTATTGGAGGCAAAAAACAGGCATTTGCAGATTTTAAATGTCAGGGGAAAAAAATTGCGGCTTGTTGCAATGGATTTTATTGAAGGCAAAACTTTGTTTGAATCAAAAGAAAAACTGGCCGATTTGGAAATAAGGTTTTTGGCAAAGCAGGCCGCAATAATAAACAGCATGAAAATAAAGCCAAAGTTTGTTTATGACCATTGGGCAATAACAAGTTTTTTGAAGGAATTCCGAATAGCAAAAAAATTTCTGGATTCTGAAGACCTGAAAAAAATTCTTCCATTGGTGAAAGATTTAAAAGCACTTGAAATAAACAAATTGCCCCATTGTTTTGTTCATGGCGATTTGACAAAAACAAACATAATGAAGGATAAAAACGGAAAATTGTGGCTTATTGATTTTGCATGTGCAAATTATTATCCAAGAATACAGGAGCTTGCGGTAATGGCTTGCACTGTGCTTTTTGAGCAGGAAAGCAAAAGCAAAACTGAAAAAAACATTGAAATCGTTTTGGAAGAATACCAAAAAATTATTCCGCTAACACAGAAAGAACTTGAAGCATTGCCAACTTACATAAAACTCGGGCACGCAATCTATGTTATTCTTGCGACCTACACAAAATGCAAAAAAGGAATCAATAACCCTGAAAACGAATATTTTTTGGAACTGGGAAGAGTGGGGCTTTTGCAAAGCATGGAATAAAATAAGAAAAGAATTGATTGTATGTTGAAAGATAAAATCGAATCTTTTGCAAGGTCAAAGCTGGAAGAGAGTGCTGTTGACGGGCATACAATGCTTGTTGTGAAAGAAGCAAAATGGCTCTGCAGTTTTTATCCAAAAGCCGACAGGCAGATTGTTGAAGCTGCTGCTTGGCTGCATGATGTTGGCCAGAAGGCAGATTGGAAAGGAGCTGAAAAAGCAAAAAAAGCAAATGAAGACCATCACCTTGTTGGAAAAAAAATTGCAGAAGAATTTTTGCCGTCAATAGGTTTTACAAAAGGCAAAATTGCAAGGGTTTTGCATTGCATTGAAGCGCACAGGACAAGCAAGCCGCCGGAGCCGAAAACAATTGAAGCAAAAATAGTTGCTTCTGCGGACAAACTGGCTCATTTTACTGGCTTTGAATTCATATGCAAACTGGTTGGCAGGGAAAATGCTCTTGCAAAACTGGAACTGGATTTAAAATCAAAATTCATGCTTCCCGAAGCAGCTGAAAAAGCAAAAAGAATTTACAAAAAACTTTTAGAAAAACAAAATCCAATTGAATATTCATATTTTGTGGACAAAAAGGATAAGGTTCTGGGAAAAATCCCCCGTGAGGAAGCGCATCAAAAAGGCTTGCTTCACAGGGCAGGAGTTGTTTTTGTTCTCAATTCCAAAAAAGAAGTGTTTCTCACTAAAAGAAGCCCTGAAAAAAAGATTTTTCCGGGTTGTGTTGACTGTGCATGCAGTTTTCACGTTAAATACGGGCAGACTTATGCGGAAGCCGCAAAAGCAGAGCTGTTTGAAGAAACAAAAATCAAAGGCAAGCCAAAATACTTGGGAAAATTTGTCATGGACAAAAATCCCGAACACTTGGTTGTTGCTGTTTTTAAAATTTTTCATGATGGAAAAATTGTTTTGGACAAAAGCGAGGCAACAAGCGGCAAATTTTTTTCTTTGGAAGAAGCTGACAGGATTATAAAAACAAAAAAAACAACTCACTGGCTTCCTGAAGCCTGGAAAATTTATAAAAAAAAGCAATAACTGCAATTTCAGCTTTGAACCAAAAACCGTTTAATAAATACCCTATTCAATTGTTTCAAAGTGAAAATTTCTATTGGTGAACAGCATTGGCAAAGATAAAGGCAATTATTTTTGATTTGGATGATACTCTTTTTGACTGCACTGGCCAGCTGGTTGAGGCTGCAAGGCAGAGGGCTGCAGCCGCAATGGCAAAATTCATTGAAAAACCCAAAGAGGAAATTTACGGGCAAATAGTTGAAACAGAAGGCAGGTTGGGGCCGAAAGCAGATGTTTTTGGAAATGTGTGCAATGCATTTTCATTGCAGAGCCAGCAGGACTGTGTGAATTCTGCTTTGCATGCATACAATTCCGATGAAGTGGAACAAATTTCGCTTTTCAGGGAAGCAGTGCCCTTGTTTGAAAAGCTCAAAGCCCAGAAAATACGGCTTGTAATTGTTTCAAGCGGGCTTTACAGCAGGCAGATGAAAAAAATACAATTGCTTGGGCTTGAAAAATACATGGATTTAATCCTGATTCATGACATTGAAAAAGAAGGCTCCAAAGACGCCTTGTTTGAACAGGTGCTAAAACAATTTTCATTGAAGCCGGAAGAGGCAATTTCAATTGGGGACAGGATTCACAGCGAAATAAGGGTTGGAAACAAGCTTGGAATGACAACAATACAGTTTCTTCACGGCAGATACCAAAAAATTTTGCCAAAAAACCTCATGGAAGAGCCTGATTTTAAAATAAAAAAATTGTCAGAAATTCCCGCAATAATCAAAAAAGTCGAAGAGGGAAAAAATCACAAGCCAAAAATTGTTGCAATTGGAGGCGGAACAGGCCTTCCAATGGTTTTGACTGCAGTAAAAGAATTCACTCCGCATGTAACTGCAATTGTGACAGTGACTGACTGTGGAAGAAGCTCAGGAGTGTTAAGAAAAGATTTGAATATCCTGCCTCCAGGGGACATAAGAAATTGCCTTGTTGCGCTAAGCAGTTCGGAAAAACTTTTGAAGGATTTGTTCAGGTACAGGTTTGAAAAAGGAGTCCTGGCTGACCATTCTTTTGGAAATTTGTTCATTGCAGCGCTTGCAAAAACAACCGGTTCTTTTGAACAGGCAATAAAGCAGGCATCCCAGATTCTTGCAATAAGAGGCAAGGTTTTGCCTTCAACATTGCAGGATGTGCATGTCCATGCACTGCTTGCAAATGGAACAGTGCTTTGCGGCGAAGACAGCATTATCCAGAGAAACTTAAAGCCGGAACAGGTTGCAAAAAGAGCCCCAATAAAAAAAGTTTTTTTAAAGCCAAACAAGGCAACAATTCTTCCGGAAGCAAAAAAAGAAATTCTGGATGCTGATTTGATTATTATTGGGCCAGGAAGCCTGTTTACAAGCGTGATAACAAATTTGCTTGTAAAAGGAATGGCTTCCGCCATAAAAAAAAGCAAGGCAAAAAAAGTTTTCATTGCAAATGTAATGACACAGGTAAACCAGACCCATGGCTATTGCCTTTCAAGGCAGGTTAGGGAAATAGAAAAGTATCTGGGAAAAAATTGCCTTGATTTTATAGTGTATAACACAAAAAAGCCTAACAAGGAAACTCTGCGCAGGTATGCCTTGGAACAGTCTTTTTTCATGGAAAACGATTTGCCTTGCCTGCAGGGAATAAAGGCAAAATTAATTGGCACAGACCTTATTGCTTCTGCGCAGAAAAAAACAAAATCTTCAAAACAGGAATTGTTAAGGCATGACCCAAAAAAAATTGAAAAAGTTTTGAAAGCGATTTGCGAAAATAGGGGCTGCTAACCTGATAGGGTGAGAAAATTCCGGCATTTAATAATCCGAAAACGCTAAAAGAAAGAGAAAACGCTTTCAGTAATCTTTCTTGTGAGCAATTAGAAAATTTGTCTGGCCAAGACAAATTAGAGCTTTATTACCTCATTAGAGACAGAAACTTTGGAATCTACAAAAAAACAGAACAGGAAAAAATCAGGAAAGCAAAAATTTGTGTTGCAGGACAAGGATGCGTTGGGGAACTTGCTGCAGCAGTTCTTGCAAGAATTGGTTTTGGCCTAATCAGAATAATTGACCAGGATAACTTAGAGCTTTCTAATCTCAACAGAAATTCTTTTGCAGTATATTCAAAATTAGGCAGGCCGAAAACAAAAAATATGCTCGAGTTTTTGAATGATGCAACTGCAAAGACTGTAAAAATAGAGGTAATGAATGAAATGGTAAACACAAAAAATGCAGAAAGTGCTTTCAAAGGAATCAATGTTATAGTCCAGGGAATAGACAACATGTATTCAAGGGTTATAATCCACAGGGTTGCAAGAAAATTAGGAATTCCTGTGGTTACAATGTCCGGAGGGCCGCCTTACAGGGCTTTTGTTTCAACTGTGCTGCCAAAAGGCATTGATTATGAAACAATGTTCAATCTTCCTACAAAAAGCCTTGATTTGGATATTCCAAGCGAAGAATTAGGCAAATTGCACCACAAATTAAGGGGCAAAAGAGTAAAATATGCAATAACCCATGGTGCCGATAAAGAGTGGGGAAAATTTTATTTGTCTGGAGAAAGGCAAACCTGGGCAATAACTCCTGAAAGGGCATATATTACGGCAACTCTTCAGGCACATGAAACAGTGAATCTTGTGTTGGGCAGGCCGTTAATGGCAAAAGCACCAAAAATAATCAGCATAGACTTGTTGGACAAAAAAAACATTGCAACTGTCAGGTCTCCAAAAAAAGGAAAATATTGGGATTACAAAGTTTGGTAAAAAAAATTTTTTAGTCCGCAATTTCTTTTCCTGAGTAGGCGTCAACTGAAATTGCCCTTATTGAATTGTCCTGTTTCCTGATAATTGCCTCATATCTTGGCAAAAAAACTTCTGAAATGCTTTTTATCTGGACTTTTCCCCAGATTTTTGAAAAAACCTCCTGGAATTTTGTTTTGTCAAACTGCGGCTTTTCAAGATTGGAAGCGGAAATTTCTTCCACTGGCAGTTTTTTCACGCTTGTAAGCAGGGAATGCAAGGGGCTTTTTGGCAAATCAATTTTTGTTTTCAAAAAAAACCAGTCTTTTTCTTTTGACTGTTCAAGCGCAATTGCATTTGCTTCCATAAGCGAATCAATTGCCTTTTCAATGCTTTTTTCTTCTTCTCCAAGCCTGTTTTGAAGGTCTTCAAAAGAGGATTTTTTTTCGGAAAGCAAAAGCAGGATTCTTGATTCCAAAGTGCCCATTTCCGAAAGCAGGCTTAAGCCGTGGGATTCAACAAATTGTTTTTGTTCAAAATCAAAATTCAAAAATTCCCCTGAATGGGAATCAACATAGGCCTCTGCAATATTGAAAGAGCCTTTTTCATTGAAAACATTGAAAGTAACATGGAAAATTGGCAAATATTTCAAGGAAATTTTTTCAATCAGCTCTTCTTTTCCAAACAAGCCGAGAGTTTTTTTCTTTCTCAGCCTGTCAAAAAGCCTTCTTGCTGATTCTTCCTGAAGATTGGCTGGAAAAGCCATTAGTGAAATGCTTTCTTCTGGTGAAACTGATTTCACTTCTTTTTGCACTTCTTCTTCTGTTTCACGGACTTCTTCTTCCACTACTTCATGCTCTGCTTCCTCGTCCGGAATGCTTAAAACAGAAGTTTTGGGATTGATTCCGACGCCTTTTTTTTCAAGCGCATCAAGAACATCTGAAAGCTGCAAAGTTGACTTGTATTTTGTATTAAGAGTCTGGACAATCTGGCTAATGTAAGAGGCTTCTGTCGGCTTTCTTTCAATCTGGGCATAAGCCATTCCAATTGCAAGGGCAAGAACCTTGGATTTGTCAAAAACCTGTGAAGACCTTTCAGAAGTAACTGCTTCCCTGCCTTCGTGCTGTGACATTCTTGGCCTGATTTTCATTACAAAAGCGCGCGAGGTTTCTTCTCTTCTATCTCCAACAATTCCCATTCCAACTGGCAGTGTTTTGATAAAATTGCTGTTCTTGTATTGCTTTGGAATAATAGTTGGAGTTCTCTTGTAAACTGCCTTTATGTCATCGTCAAAAACAAGCTTGTGCGCCACAATAATGTCAAGCTGGCTTAAAACATGGGTGTCAATTGCGCTCGGCTGCTGTGTTGCAAAAACAAGGCTGCAGCCAGGCTGCCTTCCCTGCTTCACATATTCAACAAGGGCACTGCTTGCAGGAGTTTTCATGTTTCCGCTTGGAATCAAAGTGTGTGCCTCATCAATAAACAGCCATGTGGGAGGGATTCCCAATTCCATTAGGTTTTCAACAGAATCATCCTTGAATTTTGAAGCAGCTTCCCTGCGAGTGCTTAATTTTCTCGCGGCAAGAATTCTTCTTGCAAGAATCCCGATTATTAGCGCGGAAACATTGTCATCCAAAAAAGAAGTGTCAATAATTGTCAACTGGTTTTCCTTTGAAATTTCAATCAAAGGAGTTCCTCTTTCATCAAAAACTCCCCAGGCTTTTGCGGCATCAAACCTGGAAGCAAGGGCCCTTATTGAATCGGCCTTATAGCCAAGCTCGGCTGAATTTATTTCATTGTCATTATGCAGGCATTCAATAATGTCCTCCAAATCAAAAACATCCTCTGATTTTACATATTTTCCTTCTTTTGTCTTATAGCCGTGCTTTGTCTTGTGCAAAACTTTTTCAAGGAGCAGGCCGCTTGGGGAAAACCTGTCAATGCCAAAAGTTAGGCACCAGTCTTCTGCAGTTAGAAGAGAAGCAGGCATGCTGAAAGCCGCATCAAAAGTGTTTTTCGGAACCTTGTCCTTCATTCCCTTTGGAATAAAAACTTTGAGATTATTCAGGCCGTTCGGAAGAAGGCCTGTTTTTGCAAGAGCCTCAAGCTCTTTTTCTTCCTTGTTAGGATGCCTCATTCCCCAAAAAACCCCTACAGGGTCGATTACAATAAGGCCGACATTGGGATTCTTCAAGGCAAGCTCTTCAGCAAGCACTCCAAGCAGATAACTGTTGTGGACAATAATATCATTTGCAACAAAATTGTGGTGTGTTGGAACACTGATATCAAAAACTTCAAATTCTCCTGATAATTCTGTTTTTTCAGTTATTTCGTCCCAAAAAATATTTGAAGAAGCATTTTGCACCAACTCATCCTTGTTAAGCAAATTAATTTGCATTAATTTTGCCCTTGCGGCAGAATAACAAACGCTTTCCTGCCTGCTACTTGAAAAACCAAGCCCAACCTGTTTATTAACAGCAGCAATTCTGCTTCCTTCTCTCAACTCCTGCGCAGGCTTCCAGCCTTGCATTGTAAACAAAGGATGCTCAGGGGTCAACCTAATCTTTTTGCCACTTTTTAAGTTAACTTCCAGAATCTTATTTACTCTCCTTTTAAAAAAACCGCTTTTTTGAGTGGCAACAATTTTCATTTCAGAATCCATTGAAAGAACTTTTTGATTATCATGTTCCAGTTCTCTTATCGGCTTTACTGTACCATCTTCAAGCGCAATTAGAGTGTCTCCAGTAAGGCATTTTCCGCTGCCTCTTGCCCCGCAGACAAAAACAACATGCGGATTTAAACCATCCAATAAAACTTTTTTTCCTTCAAAGGAAGGCTCTGCAATATTCCCAATATACAGGCCTGCTTCATTGCCATATTCCTGGAAAACACTTGTTTTCCTGCCAATGAAAACGCTTCCTTCTGAATCCTGCAAAAAATTAAGGGCAAATTTTGGCACAATTTCTTTTGAATCTTCTTTTTCGTTTTCTTCTTCAGGCTCTGGCTCTTCTTCTTTTTCTTTTTCCTTAACTCCTTTTTCCTTGATGTCAATTTCCTTGTCAAAAATTTTTGCAGAATCCTTTTCAGCGGCCTTTGCTGCCTTTGCCAGAATAACCTTTTTGATTTTCTGCTTCAATTCCTTTTGCTCGGGAGAATCAGTAACAGTGGCTTTGGCCTCAACTGGAATTTTTTGGGCAGGCTTTTTTTGGGTTTTCTTCAAGGCAACAATTTCAGGCTCTTCTTTTTCAGAAGGCAATTCTTTTTCCTCTTTCTCGCCTTTTGAGGCTTTTTGCTTTGCTTCTTTTTCAGCTGTTTCCTTGGCAAGCCTTTCCCTGGCGCGCTTTTCATCCTCGTCAACGCCAAAAACATCTGAAAAAATCTCTTCTCCAGCTTCCGAAGAACCTTTTTTGTCAGCCAAAACAAACACCAGTAATAGTAGCGCAATTAGAATATATTAAATTGACGGATTTGAAAAATAAAAAATTCCATATCTTTAAAAACACAACAAAACAAAGTTGTTTTATGCACTCAACAAGTGAGCTACTTTGGCAGGCCTTTCTTTAAAAAAGAAAGCCCTGGGAAAGAAAGGTTTTGCAATGCAAAACCTCTGATTTTAAAAACTTTAAATTCTTCAATTATCCCAACGGGGTTATAGCATAACCAGGCAGTGCGACTGGCTCCAGACCTGCCCTTTCTTTTCTTGGCAAGAAAAGAAAGTGTAAGTTGCCCAAAGAAAAGAACCATTTTTCTTTGGTAAACAACAAAAAGGCAGGGTAAAATAATGAGCGACCAGTTGATCAGGGTTCAAATCCCTGTAACCCCACTGGCCTTTCTTAAAAAGAAAGCCCAGGGAAAGAAAGACTTGCTTCGCAAGTCTAGCCTTCGGCAAAAGCCCTGGCACGATGTCAAGCAGAGAAACATTGAAACAATAGCTCAAGTGTTTTGCAATGGGCACAATTAAAGTCAGCTGGAAAGAAATTGAAACCGCCTGCAGGCATCTGGCAAAAAAACTTGAAAAAAACAATTATGAGGCAGTTGTCTGCATTGCATCAGGCGGCCTTGTTCCGGGAAAACTGTTAAGCGAATTGCTGCAGCTTCCCCTGGGAATTGTTGTTTCCAAGCGCTATAACAAAAACAATTGCCCTGATAAAAAAAGCTTTTTTGATGCCAATGTCAAATGGTGCTGTGAAAATGCAGAGCCAAAAAAAATACTGCTTGTTGATGACTTGGTTGATGAAGGAAAAACAATGGAACAAATTATTGGCAGCATTAATGCAAAAGCCCTGATTCCAGGTCTCAAAACAATTGACATTGCAGTGATTTATTACAAAAACAAAAATTCTTCACTGCAATCAAGGCAAAAAGTGCATTATTACAAGACAACGGAAAACTGGATTATTTTTCCATGGGAACTGCAACAAGGCAAAAAAAGCCAATAAAGGCAATTTTTAATTGTTTCAGGACAAATTTTATAAGCAGGGCTCGTATTCCAACGGTAAGAAGCGGCCTTCGCAAGGCCGAAACCCGGGTTCAACTCCCGGCGAGTCCATAAAGTAACCAAAACCTTTTTATATTCTTTCGTGCTAATTACTTATTAGTTAATAACTTTTGGTGATGTTTTTGTCGAGAAGTGTTTTGGTTCA
This sequence comes from Candidatus Iainarchaeum sp., assembly GCA_028713935.1. Classification (GTDB taxonomy): domain Archaea; phylum Iainarchaeota; class Iainarchaeia; order Iainarchaeales; genus JAGVNX01. The sequence goes on along the minus strand of JAQTNI010000001.1, from coordinate 25,511 downwards.
AAAGGAACAGAAATTAGAGCATTCTCCCACTTTGAATACAGTGATTATGGTTGAGAATGTTTTGAAGCGGGCTGATGAGAGCGCGCTTTCAATTGCAGAGCTTAAAAGAAGGCTTCCAAAGCAGGTTAACCATAACACCCTTAAAGTGGTTTTGCAGTATTTGGAAGACAGCAACAAGATTGCCGTGAGTTTGAAGGGCATTACCTGGATTACAAATTCTAATGCCAACCTTAAACGCGCTATTGCAAAAGGCCTTGAATTATGAAAATCGTCAGAATAAAATTGTCCCCGGAAGCAGAAGAAGTTTACAACTATTTGAACAAAGAAGCAGAACATTCAAAGATTGAAAAGACAATTTTGGCAGCAGTTGGCAGAAAAGTCGAATTGATAAAAGCAAACATTCATTACGGCGAACCAATAAATAAACACCTTATTCCAAAAGAATACAAGGAAAAATACGGAATAAAAAATCTTTTTTGGGTTGGCTTGCCAAATTATTGGCGAATGTTTTACGCTTTAACAGAAGGAGAAACACAAATAGAAATAATAGCTTTTGTCCTTGATATCTTAAGCCATGACAAATACAACAAAAAATTTGGATACAAGGAAAAATGACATTCTCCCGCCCTAAAGGGCATGGTTTTTTAAATTCCAGATTCCTATTATTTCTGGTGTTTTTGTTTGCTTGGAGTTTTTGCAAAAGGGTTTAAGGAAATTGCAAAGCACCCTGTTTGCCTTGTTCCTGGGCTTGCTGCGGCTGCTGTCATTGCAGTTGTTTTTTTTGCGGTAATTGATTTTTTTGTTGAATTGGCAATAAACGCTGTTTTTTTGGGGAATATTCCTGAATCGGGCTTAGGCGAATTGCCATTCCAGTTTTTTAATTTGTATGCTGGAAGCCTTGTTCCATTGCTGCTCGCAGGCCTTGTTTCCTTAATAGTGGTTACTGTGACAGGCTTTTTTTATTCAAATTATGCAAAAGAGCTGTCTGAAAAAAAGCCTTCAATTGGCAGTGCTGTTTCACAGACAATTGAACAGGGAGGCCGGATTCTTTCATTAATCCTATTTGAAATAGTGCTGGCTGCGCTTATCATGGTAATTTTTTGGATATTGTTTTTGATAATGCCCTCTGCAGGAATCTGGGCACTTGTTTTGGTGTTTTTGCTTGCAATAGCAATTGTTTTTGTTCTTGTAAAACTGGCTTTTACAATTCCCGCAATGGCTTGCGGGGGAGAAAAATTAAAGGCTGCAATTGGAAAGTCATGGGAATTTTCCGACAAAAAATTCTGGACAACTGTTTTATTCCTGATAATTGTTTTAATAATTAGCGGGATAATCGGTTTTATTGGCTCTGTTTTGTCGGATTTGGTTGTTGATGAAATAGCAGTGGGAATAATTATTGCTGTTTTCTGGGCAATACAAATTGCTTTTGTGAATTTTGCGCTTGCCTTTTATTACCTTGACAGGGAATAAACTGTTTTTGGACAAGCTTCTGGAATTTCAATAGATAAGGGCTTAAGCGAAAGAAGTGTGCTATTGATTTTTATATCTGAACACAACTTATATTTCTTCTATGAACAAACTGAGGTTTTGGCTCAATTAGAGGCAAAAAAAATTCCAGTTGATTCTTTTTTTGTTTGTGAACAGACTTTGAAGCAGCTCCCAGAAACTCTTTCATCCCAGGATGCTTTGGCGAGCGCTCTTTTGACTAGTGATTTGTTTCAAAATTTGGCTGCTCAAAAACCACTGAAAGTAGGTTCTTTTCAAATTAAGTTGTCAAAAAACTTAATTCATGTGGAATGTCCTATTCAATTAGGCATTCAGGATAATAATCAACACAGAATAGCGACTATTGGTTTTTTTCTTCAGAGCCAAGGAGGAAAACTGGAATTGCATATTAACCACATTCAGGGAGAGCGCAAGAGACAAAATGAGCTTAAACTATTTTCTGAACAGGTCGGAGAGAATTGGAGGGTTTGGGTTGCAAAGAGATTAAAAAGAATCGCTGAAAGAAAAAAAGCAAAACCTGTTGGCGTTTTGCCGTCCCTTTTCTTCCTTTTTGGAGCGTGTTCATCTCCGGGGGAATACAAGCGGCAGGTTCGGCAATATCTTCAAACATTTAGGAAAGCAGGCATTACAACAATTGATTCGCATAATGTAAAACCATATCCTCAAAAAGATAGAGAATTTTACAGAAAATTTAAAGCGGAACAAAGAGCAAAAAATAAGCAAAATAAACCAAAAAAACGGCCTCTCTGATTGGGAAGGTTTATTTAAGGCCAAATAAACAAGTCCCCAGAACTTAAAAATCCATTTAAAAAGATTTTCAGTTAAGAAACCTATTGGCAGAATTGCCTTAATGCCTCTTACAAAGTGAATTTTTTTATGGTTAAACTCCAAAAACTTGTTTTAAAGAATTTCAAGAGCTTTAAGAAAGCTGAAATCCCTTTTTCGGATGGTTTCACTGCAATTGTGGGCGGCAATGGCTGCGGAAAAACAAACATTCTGGATGCATTGATGTTTGTAATGGGAGCTACTTCGCTTAAAACATTAAGAGCGGCGAAATTGTCAGAGCTTGTCAATAATGGCGCAATGGAAAATTATGCAAAAGTCGATTTGACAATAAAACACAATGACCAGAAATATGACATTAGCAGGATGATTGACAAGCAGGGCAAAAGCATTTGCAGGCTTAATGACCAGAGAAAAACTTTGAATGAGATTAGCTCTCTTCTTGGAGAATTGGGAATCCGGCCAAGCGGGCATAATATTGTTGTGCAGGGAGATGCAACAAGGCTGATTGAAATGACTCCTGAAGAAAGGCGCCGGATAATCGATGAGCTTGCCGGCCTGCATGAGTTTGACGAAAAAAAAGCAGAGGCATTGAAAAACCTTGAAAAGGTTGAAATGCGCATAAAAGAAGCCGCAATAGTAATGGCTGAAAGGGAAAATTATCTGCAAAGCCTTGAAAGGGACAGGCAGGCAGCAATGGAATTTGGGCAATTGCAGGATGAAAAAAAACAGGTAAAGGCAACTGCATTGCACCTTGAAATAGAAAAAATCACTGCATTGAGAAAGGAAAACACTGACAAGGTTTTTAGTGTTGGCGAAGAACAGAATTCCTGGCAGGCAAAGTTTTCAGAAGAGGATGCAAAAATAAGGCAATGGCAGGAGCGCTCAGAAGAAATAAACAGGCTTATTCTTGCCGGCAGCAAAGAGGCTTTTGCAAATTTTGGAATAAAAACAGAGGAAAAAAAAGCCGAGAAAATGCTTGCTGTGCAGGACAGCGAGAACAAGAAGCGTTTGCTGGAAAAAAACAATTCAAGGATTTTTTATCTGGAAGAAAAAATAAAGGCTTTTCTGAATGAGCAAAACAACAGGGAAAAAGAGCTTGCCGCAATTGAAAAAGAGCTGCCTGAACTCAAAAGGCAGCTTGATGTGTTAAGGCAGAGAAAAAAAGAGCTTGAAGAAAAAGGCATGGGAAAAGAAAGCGCTCTGAAGGAAATGGACAGGGCGCTTGTTTTGCTTGCTGAAGAAGAGTCAAAAGCCCAGAAAATTTTGTTTGAAAAAAAAGCCGAGATTTCAGCTTTGCAGAGGGAAATTGCATTTGAAAAGCTTGCCTTGCAGGAAACAAGCGCAGAGCTTGAAAAGGCAAAAAGCGAGTTCACGAGGAAAGATGAAAAAAAGCACAGCCTTGACAAGTTAATGCAGGAACACCCTGACATAAAGGAAGAGCTGAAAATTGTTTCAAATGAAATAAAAAAAAGCATTGTGGATTCAAAGTCAAACGAATCAAGGATAATCGAGGCAAAAAACGCTATTAATGAACTGCAGAAACAGGCTGCTTCCTGCCCTGTTTGCGAAAGCAGGCTGACAATTGAAAAAAAGAAAATGCTTGTTGAAAAAAAACAGGATTTGCTTAACGGCCTGAATGTGCAATCAGGGATTTTTGCTGAGCAGGCAAAAAAGCTTGATGCAAAAAAAGCAAGGCTTGAAGGCATTTTTGAAATAATGAGGGAATTGGAATTTGAAACAGCAAATCTTGCAGAGCTGAAGCAGAAATTTTCTTCTTTAAGCGCAAAAAAAGACAGGATTGCAAAAGAGCTTTGCGCTGATTCACTTGAACAAAGGGAAAGGGAAGCACAAAAACTCGAGGCTCTTCTTTCTTCCGCAAAAGCAAAAAAAATGGAAAAAGAAATTGAAACAAGGGAATTCAAGGCCGAAATTGGCTTTGAAAAAGTTTCCAGCCTTGCAAACAGCATTACTGACATTCAATTGAGGCTTGGGCTGCTTGAACAAAAAAAAAGCGGGTTTCAAAGGGGAAAGGAACGCTCTTCCGAAGAAAAAAAAATTGTTGAAGAGGAAATTTCCCAGCTGAAAAAAGCAAACAGTGAAATGTCAGCTGCCATTGAAAAAACAGCTGAAAGCATAAGGCTGCTTGGCAACACAATTGTTTCCCTGCAGGAAGAAATGAAAAAATCAGAAAAGGAAAGCAAAAAGCTTTTTGAGGAAAAAAGCGGAATTGACGAAAAAATTTCTGCTTCCTTTGAAAGAAAAAATTCTTTGCAGCAGAAAATCAAAAGGCTGGAGCAGCAGGCAAATGAAATAAAAATTGACAATTCAAAGCTTGAAGTCAGGCTTTCCGATTTAAGCGAGGAATTTGCACAGTATGCAAATGTCCCAAAAATCAGCAATATGGAGGAAAAACAGCTTCAGAAGCGCATAATTGACATTGAAAAAAGGATTGCAGAGCTTGGCGCAATAAACATGAAGGCAGTTGACTCTTTCAATGAATTGAAGCAGGAAGTAATTGATGTAAGGCAGAAGCTTGCAAAGCTTGACGAGGAAAAGCTTGCAATAATGGATTTGATGCAGAAAATTGAAGTGAAAAGGACAACTTTTTTCATGAACTGCTTTAACGAATTGAACAGGAATTTTTCAAAAATGTTTTTGGAATTGTTCGGGGGCTTCGGGCAATTGTCACTCAGCAGCCCTGAAAACCCATTGGAATCGGGATTAGTGATTGAGTCAAAGCACAAAGGCGCGTCAATGAAAAATATTGATGCAATGAGCGGAGGGGAAAAAACTCTTACTGCGCTTGCGTTCCTTTTTGCGATACAGCTTTATGAGCCTTCTCCTTTTTACATTTTTGACGAGGCAGATGCGGCGCTTGACAAGGAAAATTCAGCAAAAATGGTGAATGTGATAAAAGAAATGAGCAAAAAATCCCAGTTTATTGTTGTAACCCATAACGACCCTTTGATACAGAATGCAAGCCAGATAATTGGTGTTGCTTTAAACAAGCAGAAAAGCAGCGTAGTGGGATTAAAATTAAGGGAACAAATGGATTCCATGAATGCGGAACAGGCAGTGCAATAAGAATCAGTTTTTGGATTTTGTTTTTTTTGCTTTTTGCCATTTGCGGTTGATTTCTTTTTTTCCTGATTTTAACATTTCTTTTGCTTCGCTTGAATATTCTTTTGTTTCAAGCTTTATCTTGGCTTCTTCTGCTGCTGCGTCTTTTTTTCTTTCAACAAGGGCTTTTTCAAGATAGCCTGATTTTGAATTGATTTTTGAAACTGTTTTTTCAAAGTCTTTTTTTGTTATCAGGCCTGATTTTTTCTGCCTTTCAAGCTCTGCAAGAGTCCTTTTAAGCGCCTGGAGCTCAAAGCGCATTTTGTCTGCCTTTACAGTTGTCTGGCTTAATGCTTCCCTGTCCAAATCAATTTCTTTGCTTCTGCTTTCAAGTATTGAATTCATTTCAAGGAATTTTTCATAAGAAATTTTTTTGTCTGCAAACAGCCTGTCAAGCCTTGCTTTTGCCTTTTCAAGGCTGATTTTTTTGTCTTCCGAGTTGGAAGCAGAAGCCTGCCTGTGCATGAAAAACAACAGCAGGGCAAGGCAGATTATCACTGCAATGAGCGCGGCAATAACCGCGGGATTGAAGTAATTCGGCAGTAAAGGGCGGATGTTTTCTGAAAGGTCTGATGCGGGAACATTGGAATAATAATTTCCCGCTGTTTCAGACGCATTGAAAATTTCTTCGGAGAGAAAAACAATTGAAATTCCGCTTTGCGCCATTTCAAGCGCCTGCGCATTCAGGCCTTTTGACTTGTAAAATTCAATTCCCTGCAGATAATAATTTGCATGGTCAAGATAAAGCCTTGCCCAGACAAAACCATTGCCCTTCGTGTCAAGCTTTTTCTGCAAATCAGAGGATTTTTGCCTTAACACTGTTTCCAGTGTGTTCAGGTCCTTGTTTTTAATGAAATTATCCGCATTTGACAGTGCAAAGGCGGAGGCGGCATCAAAAAGAGAAGCAGCGCTTCTGCCAAGGTCTCTTGATTTTTTGGCTGTTTCAATCCTTCTTGTTATGTCCTCTGAAGAATCCTGCGGAATTGAGGAAAGATTGTTTTCCGCATTGATTATGTAAGTGTTTATTTCCTCATTGAACATTGGCTTTGAGCGGACTTTTTTTGTTGATTCCTGTGCCAGCGAGGAAAAATCTTTTGCAACGGAAAGCCAGGCAACTGCAAACTCATAATCGTGCAATTCCACAAGGGAACTTGCAGTGGTTCCGTCAATGTTTATTACAATTGTTTTTTTGTTTATCAGGGAATCAATTTTTTGTTCTGCCCAGGCAAGCCTCTGTTGCGCAGCAATGTGCCATTCCCAGCCTTCAATCTGGACAAAATCATTCAGGTCTTTTTCAAGTGAACCCGCGTCTTTTTTCAGGTCAAGCAGCTTCAAATCCAAAAAAGTTGAAGAAGGGTCAATAAGAGAGGGGTTTTGGCTTAAATCATCGACAAACATTGCGTCAACCTGCGCCAAAAAGGCATAGTTTGCAGCGCTGTAAAAATAGTTCTGGTCAAAAAGCATTTTTGCGTCCTGCAAATTTTTTTCAGCGTTTGTCAATGCTGCAAGCATTGCTTCGGTGGCATCTGCATCATTCAAAAGCGTCCCTGTAAGACTTTTTCTTGCATGGGTAAGCGCTTCTGAAGCCCTTTTTATGTAACCCTCTGTCAAATCATGCATTTTGTAAACATTGTCCGAAACAGAAACTGGCTTTGGAACAAAAACAGGCAATTCCTGGTTTGCATTCACATCAATGCTTTGGATGTCTGAAAATGCGAATTTTAAAACCTGGTCAATATTGCTTACTTCAACAACTTTCATGCCCCAATTTGCAGGCGCATAATCGACAAGATTGACATATTCTGCGCCATTTTGCCCAGTCATAATCTGCTTTGATTCCCCTGCAGGAATCATGAAAAGTTTTATTCCAATGCGCGCTGCTTCCTGTGCTTTTTTGAAAACACCGCCAACCTGCCCCACTCCCCCTTCATTTGTTATTGTTCCTGTAATCCCGACATTTTCAGGGATGTGCTTGTCAGTCAGCATTGAAATGGTAAGCAGTGCCATTGCCGCGCCCGCGCTTGGGCCGTCAACAAGAGATGCATTGCTGTTAATGTCAAATTTGTAGTCAAAAGAAGAAACGCTTGGAGAATAATTTTTTGCAACCTGGACAGCTGCCTTTTCAGTTGTCTGCGTTGAAGTTCCAATAAGAGGCTCAACACTGCTCCAGACTTTTCCTGTGCCGGCTTCAATTGTAAGGCCAAGATTTGCAGTCATTGCTGTCTGCCCGTCTTCAGTGACAGCAAAAACCTTCAGAGAGTCGTGTGATATCACTGCAAAGGCACTTGAAGACAAAAGCAAAAGGCAGAGCAAAAAAAGCATTTTTTTAAGCAAAAAAAACACCAATTAAATATAAGAAAAAAGAATTTAAAAATCAACAGGTAAATGCAAAAAAATTTGTGTTTTCAGTTTTTCCTGAACCATTCAATTGTTTTTTTCATTCCTTCTTCCCAGTGCACTTTTGGTTCCCAGCCCAATTTTTCTTTTGCAAGGGAAATGTCCGGCTTTCTTTTTTTTGGGTCATCGGCATGAATAAGAGGCTTGAAAATAACCTTTGATTTTGAATTCGCAAGCTCAATTATTTTTTCTGCAAGCTCAATCATTGTGATTTCAACTGGGTTTCCAATGTTAACAGGCCCAGTGAAGCCGGAATTCATTAATTTTACAAGGCCATCAACCTGGTCTGATACATAACAAAAGCTTCTTGTTTGCTTTCCCTCTCCAAAAACAGTAATCGGCTGGTTATGCAGTGCCTGTTCAATGAAGGAGGGCACTACCCTGCCGTCATCTTTTCTCATTCTCGGCCCATAAGTATTGAAAATCCTTGCAATGCGCACTTCAAGGGAATATTTTCTCTTGTACGCCATTATCAGTGCTTCTGCAAAGCGCTTGGCTTCGTCGTAGCAAGACCGTTCCCCAAGAGGATTTACATTGCCCCAATAGGATTCTTTTTGCGGATGGACAAGAGGGTCGCCATAAACCTCTGAAGTTGATGTCTGGAGAAGCCGTGCTTTTTTTTGCAGGCAGAAATCAAGCAGGTTTTTCATTCCAAGGGAATTTGTCATGAGAATTTCAATGGGAATTTTTGCAAAATCAATAGGGCTTGCAGGAGAAGCGCAATTATAAACCTGTGAAACATTTTCCCCTAGCTCCAGGGGTTCCTGCACATCGTGCTCAAAAAAAGAAAAATTTTCAAATTCCGAAAGGGGTTCAATGTTTTTTCTTGAACTGCTGGCAAAATTGTCTATTCCTATTACCCTGTTGCCTTCTTTCAAAAGCCTTTCGGAAAGATTGCTGCCAATAAAGCCTGCCGCGCCCGCAACAATAATTGTTTTCACAAAATCACTTTTTCCTGTTTTTTTCAACGAACCATTCCGCAGTAATTTTCATTCCTTCTTCAAACCCTGTTTTTGGAACCCAGCCAAGCTCCTCTTTTGCAAGTGAATTGTCAAGAAAAATCCTTTTAACTTCGCCTGCTATCTCGGGTTTCCTGATGGCTTCCTTGCCAGAGCCAAAAAAATTTTTTAACAACCCAAAAACCCTGTTCACTGAGACTTCCTTTCCTGCCCCAATATTAAAAATGCGGTTTTTTGTTTTTTTAGTAAGCGCCAAAAAATTCGCTTCTGCAACATCCCTTGAAAAAACAAAATCCCTTGTCTGCTCGCCCGAACCAAAAATAAAGGGCTTTTTTTTATGCAGCAGGGCTTCGGAAAAAATTGAAATTATCCCTGCCCCGCTTTTTGGATTCTGCCTTGGGCCAAAAACATTTGCATAGCGCAACGCAACAAAATCAAGGCCGAAGTTTTTCCAATAAGAATAGGCATATTTTTCAACTGCTATTTTTGAAGCGCCATAAGGGGAAAGCGGCTGCAAAGTATGGCTTTCAGGCACTGGCAATTCAAGAGGCTCGCCATATACTGCGCCGCCTGAAGAGGCCAAAATAATTTTTTTAATTGAAAATTTTTTGCAGGCTTCAAGCAGGTTAAGCGTGCCTGTTACATTCACGCCCGCATTAAAAAAAGGGTTTTTTATTGACTGGCGCAGGTTCATGTGCGCTGCAAAATGCATTGCAAAATCTGGCTTTTCCTTTGCAAAAATTTTTTCAAGTGAAGCCTTGTTTCTTATGTCCGCCTTGTAAAAAGAAGCTTCTTTTGGAATGTTTTCTTTTTTGCCCATAAAAAGGTTGTCAACAATGCAGATTCCAAATCCTTTTTCAGCCAAAAAATCAGCTGTTGCCGAGCCAATAAACCCTGCCCCGCCTGTCACAAGAATTTTTTGCATATTAACCAATTTATCAGCATTATTGATTAAAAAACATAAAGTCGGCTAAAAAAATTGAAAAATTTGGAATCAATCCGGAACAAATTCTTTTCTCGCTTTTTCAAGGGCCGAATGCCAGCCAATGTCAAACCATTTTTCATAATAAGTATAGCCAAAAACAACGCTGTTCTGGATAAGCCAGATCATGAAGTAACCCATTTTGTCAGGGCTGTTGCCATTGCCAAGATACTCCTTGAGAAGCTTCACCTGTTCCTTTGGAAAAAAATAAATTCCAAGGGAAGTTAAAGTGCTTTTTGGGTTTGGGTCTTTTTCCTGGAAAAGCACAAATTTGTTTTTTTTGTCAATTACTGCAATTCCCTGTTCCCTTGCGACTTCAAGGCTTTTGCTGTCCCAGAGCGCATTGACAATTGTTTTCTTTTTCCTGAAAAAATTGAATGCCGGCAAAAGCGAAAAATTGAACAGGTTGTCCCCTGCAATAACAACCAATTCATTGTCAATCTTTTCCCTGTCAATGGCAAGCTGTATGTCGCCAATCTGCCCAAGCCTTGTTTCATTGCTTGTTGTGCCGTCATCAAGGATTTTTATTGGAATTCCGGATTTGTTTTCAAAGCCTGCGAACCAGCCTGAAAAGCACTTGTAAAATTTTGAGTTTGTTACAATGAAAATCCCGTCAACAGAGGGCAGCTGACTGATTTTGTTGATTATGTGCTCCAGAATCGGCTTTCCGCTTACAGTAACCAGTGCCTTTGGCGAATTTTCAGTCAAAGGATAAAGCCTTGTTGCATAGCCCGCTGCAGGAATAATTGCCTTCAACAAGAAACACCTTTCCATCAAAGGCAATTATTGCCCTGGGAACCCATCCCAAAATACTTAAAGCCAAGAGAAATCATTTTTTTTGAATCAAGGCAGTTTCTTCCGTCAAAAAGGAAATGGGTTTTCATTGAAGCCCTGATTTTCTTGAAATCAAGTTCCAAAAATTCCTGCCATTCAGTCAAAACAAGCAATGCCTCGGCATCTTTTGCGGCTGCATACGCATTGCTGCAGAATTCAATTCCCCTGATTTCAGATTTTGCCCTTTCCATTGCAACTGGGTCATAGGCAAAAATTTTTGCACCCTCATCCTGAAGCATCTTAATAATGTCAATGCTAGGGGCAAACCTCATATCATCAGTGTTCGGCTTGAAAGCCAGCCCCAGCACACAGATTTTCTTGTTGTTCAGGTTCCATAACTGTTGCTCAATCTTTTTTACAAAAATTTTTCTCTGTGCATGGTTTATTTCCTGGACTTCCTTCAAAAGCCTGAAATCATAGCCTTTTTTTTCCGCAATCCTGATAAAAGCCTCAACATCCTTCGGAAAGCAAAAGCCCCCATACCCTATTCCCGGATTCAAAAAGGATTTTCCAATTCTCGCATCCAGACCCATTCCTTCCGCAACAAGCTTAACATCAGCCCCGGTATTGTCGCAGATGTCTGCAATTGCATTTATAAAAGAAATTTTTGTTGCCAAAAAACTGTTGCTCGCGTGCTTTATTATTTCAGCGCTTTTCACATCAGTAAAAAGGATTTTTGCCTTCAATGGGGAGTAAAGCTCGCCCAGTTTCTTGCGCGCATGCTCGCTGCTTGCGCCAATAACAATCCTGTCAGGCACCAAAAAATCCTTTACAGCAGAGCCTTCCCTTAAAAACTCTGGGTTGCTTACTACTTCAAAAACAACATTGTGCGGATTGTACAGTTTCAGGACAGCTGCAATTCTCTCGCCTGTTTCAACAGGAACAGTGCTTTTCTCAACAACAATTTTCGGTTCTGTGGCTGTCTCTGCAATTGTTTTTGCAACATTCTCCACAAAGCTGAGGTCTGCATCGCCATTCGGCTTTGGCGGAGTGCCCACCGCAATAAAAATAATTTCCGTTTCATTAATCGCCTTTTTTATGTCAGTAGTGAAAAAAAGCCTTTTTGCCTTCACATTTTTTTCAATAAGCGGCTCAAGCCCAGGCTCATAAATGGGGCATTTGCCATCATTCAGCATGCCAATTTTTTTGCTGTCAATGTCAACGCAGAAAACCCTGTTTCCCATATCCGCAAAACAGGTTCCCGCAACAAGGCCGACATAGCCAGTGCCAACAACAGTGATATCCATTTTATCCCTCCAAGAAAAAAAAAGTCTGCCTGGAAAGGCTTTTAAATTTACAATAGAATCATATATAGTATGATAAAGTATGAAAATTTTTATGGTTGTACCAAAGGGGCGGTTTGAATAAACAGGGACAGGGTCACAATTACAATAAAGGCTGACCTGCTCAAGCAGGTTGACAGGCTTGTTGACGGAATCACAATCAGGAGCAGGAGCCAGGCAATCGAATACCTGCTCAGCAAATTCCTCTCCGATTTCAGGCTGAAAAATGCCTTGCTCCTTGCCGGCGGAAAAAAAAGCAGCCTGCTGCTTAATGGCAAGCCAAAATTCCTGGTTAAAATAAGGGGAAAGCCTGTCCTGCAGTGGGTTTTGGAAGAAATCAACGGCTATAACGTGAACAATTTCATTGTTTATTCTGACAGTTTTGCAAAGGAAATAGAAAAAGAAATGCGGGAAAAAAACCTGGCTTTTGCAGTTGATTTTTTGTCTGCGGAAAAGCCAAGCGGAACAGTAAATGCCCTGCTCATGGCAAAACCGCGGCTTAAAGACACTTTTCTTGTTGCCTATGCAGACACAATTGCATCTGTAAACCTGAATGAAATGCTTGCTTTCCACAGGAAAAACAATGCGCTTGCAACAATGGCGCTTACAACAGTAAGCAATCCAAAGGACTTTGGGGTTGCTGTCCTGCAGGGAAACAAAATAACAGAATTTGCTGAAAAGCCAAAGCGCGAGGCACATTCTTACCTTGTGAATGCGGGTTATTTTTTGTTTGAACCCGAGATTTTCAAGCACCTTGGAAAAGGAATGCAGGGCATTGAAAAAGACCTTTTTCCAAGGCTCGCGGAAAAAGGATTGCTGTTTGGCTATCCATTCCAGGGAAAATACTTCAACATAAACAGCAAAAAAGACCTGGAAAAAGCAGTGGCACTGCTCTGAAAACGTGGGGATATGGCAAAAAGTAAAATTGAAATTCGTGTTTCAAAAATTGAAGGCAGAGGTTGCTTCGCCTCGTGCAATATAAAAAAAGGCGAAACCGTTTGCATTATGCGGGGAAAACAAGTGTCAATACCAATGCTGAAAAAAGATTACAGTGAAGGAAAAACAAGGATTGATGACCCATTGCAGATATCGGATAAAATTTACCTGAAACTAAAAGTGCCTTTTATTTACATAAATCATTCCTGCTCCCCTACTTCCTGCATTGTCAAATCTGACAAATTAGTTGCCTTTAAAAACATAAAAAAAGGCGAGGAAATAACTTTTGATTATTCTTTAACGGAATGGACTGATGATTCAATCTGGGGCATAAACTGGCAGGAAATATGGGGCTTTCAGTGCAATTGCGGGGCAAAAAATTGCAGGAGAAAAATAAAAGAATTTCCAAAACTCCCTGAAAAAATAAAAAAGGCATACAGTGATTCAGGCATGCTTCCTGATTTTATCCTCAAAAAAATAAAAAAACAGACCTAAAAGTCCAGGAGTTCCATTGTTTTTGCAAGGTCTTTTTCCGAGATAACAAAAAGAGTGTCTGTCCAGCTGCTTGCTGTTTCAACAATGTTGATTCCTTGTTCTGAAAGCCTGCCATAAAGGAAAGAAACCGAACCCGGGATTTGCTCGATTTCCTTTGAGGTCTTGACAAGTATTTCAACAAGCCCTGATTTTTCTGAAACAACAAACCCGGCCAAAGAATTTTTTATCAATTCAAAAAAATCCTGGGAAGCAATTATTGTAACTGCGGAGCTGCCCTGGATAATGTGAAACAATTCTTCTTTTTCGGAAATTTCCCTGACAATTTTTGAAATAACTGAAAAAGGGGCTTTTTTTGAAACAACAAAAACGCAAATTTTTGTTTTAACCTCTATCTTGCTTGTTTTAAACAAGGCAATTATCCTGGATTCGAATTCCTTTCCAAAAGAAAGCTTTTCAAAACAACGCCTGCAGGCAACAAGAACAGCGTCAAAATCTGCCTTTGAAAGCTTTTTCTCGGAAATAACCAGCCTTGCAAGCTGGGAAAAATTAATCAGGCCTTTTTTCATGCATTCCCGCAAAAAAGGCCGTTCGCCCACAAAAGAACAAACAATCTTTGCAATGCTTTGCCCCTGCATGAAAATAATTAGCGGGGAAAAAAATAAAAAATGTTCTATTTGGGACAGTTCTTGTTTTTTTTGTCTTTTTTGGGGCGGCAAGTATTTAAATTGCAGAAGCGGCTATTGCTGTATTGCTGGTTTGCAGGCGGTTTTATGGAAAATGGGAATGGAGAAAAAATTGTTTTGGCTTATTCGGGAGGCCTTGACACGAGTGTCCTTGCAAAATGGCTTTCTGAAAAAAATTTTGAAGTAATTGCTGCTCTTGTGGATGTCGGGCAAAAAGAAGAAACAAACCTTGAAAAAAAAGCCCTTGCAAGCGGTGCAAAAAAATTTTATTCATTGGATGCAAAAGAAGAGTTTGTAAGCAAAGGAGTTTTCCAGTGCTTAAAGGCAGAGGCAAAATATGAAGGAAAATATTTATTGGGAACGTCAATTGCACGGCCTTTTATAATAAAAAAATTACTGGAAATTGCCAAAAAGGAAAAAACAAACATCCTCGCCCACGGGGCAACAGGAAAAGGCAATGACCAGTGCAGGTTTGAACTGACTGCAAAGGCACTTGAACCGGATGTAAAAATTATAGCGCCTTGGCGTGAAAAAGAATTCCGCGATACTATTCCCGGAAGAAAAGAAGCAATCGGCTATGCAAAAAAACACTGGATTCCGATTGTTGCAACTGTTAAAAAGCCATGGAGCACTGATGCAAACCTTGCCCATATCAGCCATGAAGCGGGATTGTTGGAAGAGCCCTGGAATGAATCAACAGGCGAAATGTACGAAATTGTCACTCCGCCTGAAAATGCCCCTGATAATGCAACTGATCTGGCAATTGAATTTGAGAACGGCTTTCCAATAGGGGTAAACGGAAAACAAATCCAGCCAGTTGAATTATTGGAATTTTTGAATGAAATCGGGGGAAAAAACGGGGTTGGCTTGCTTGACATGGTTGAAAACAGGTTTGTCGGAATGAAAAGCAGGGGAGTCTATGAAAGCCCGGGAATGGCAATTTTGTATGCCGCACACAGGGACCTGGAAGGGATTACAATGGACAGGGATTTAATGCACTTGCGAGATTCATTAAGCCCGAAATATGCAGAGCTTGTTTACTATGGCTTCTGGTGTTCAAGAGAACTGCATGCATTGAATGCCTTTGTTGATGCCTCGCAAAAAGGAGTTACTGGAACAGTAAAACTGCAATTGTACAAGGGAAACATAAGTATCAAAGGAAGGAAAAGCCCCTGCAGTTTGTATGACGAAAACATTGCCACAATGGAAAAAGGCGGTTCCTTCAACCAGGACGATTCAACAGGATTTCTGAAAATAAAATCCCTGCCATTAAAAGTCGAATCACGTGTCAACAAAACTCTCGGCATTGATTTTTTTTAATTTTATTTTTTATTTTATCAAAAGGCGTTTTTTTTGAAGCTCTGGCAGAAAGATTCTGGAAGGATAGACAAGGCAATTGAAGAATTTACAGTCGGCAATGATTATTTGCTTGATTTGAAGATTGTAAAATTTGACGCAATTGCAAGCATTGCCCATGCAAAAATGCTTAAAAAAATCGGGATTTTTAACAAGCAGGAATTGCCAAAGCTGGAAAAAGCCCTGAAAGAAATAATTGTTCTTTCTGAAAAAGGAAAATTTATAATAAAAAAAGAGGATGAAGACTGCCACACTGCAATTGAAAATTATCTGACAAAAAAAATTGGGACCGCGGGAAAAAAAATTCACACTGCAAGAAGCAGAAACGACCAGGTGCTTGTTGCAATCCGCCTGTATGCCAAAGAAGAAATTTCAGAAACAAAAAAAACAGTGCTGAAACTAATCCGGGAATTAAAAAAATTTTGCACAAAATTTGGAAAAATAAAAATGCCTGGCTATACCCACATGCAGAAGGCAATGCCTTCAAGCTTTGGGCTCTGGGCGGATTCTTTTACTGAAAGCCTTGAAAGTGACTTGGAAACCCTGGAATTTGCAAAAAAAACCATTAATCAGAACCCTTTGGGTTCAGCAGCGGGATATGGCTTGCCATTCAAAATTGACAGGGAACTTACAACAAAACTGCTTGGCTTTGAAAAAACCCAGAAAAACCCTGTTTTCTGCCAGAACAGCAGGGGCAAATTTGAAAGCACAATTATTTTTGCCCTGGTGCAGATAATGCTTGATTTGAACAAGCTTGCAACTGATTTGCTGCTTTTTTCAACAGCGGAATTTGGCTTTATAAAACTGCCGAAAGAAATCTGCACTGGCTCCTCAATAATGCCGCAAAAAAATAATCCCGATGTTCTGGAGCTGATCAGGGCAAAAAGCGCAGTTGTGGAGGCAGGCTTGTTCAAAACTCTTTCAATAATCCATTCCCTGCCATCTGGTTATAACAGGGATTTTCAGCTGGCAAAAGAACCGCTTATTGAAAGCTTTGAAACAACAAAAGCGTCAATCAATGCAATGGCAATTGTAATCGCAAAAATCAAGGTCAACAAGCAAAAAACAGAAAGTGCATTGACACCGGAAATTTTTGCAGCGCAAAAAGCACTGGAAATTGCAAAAAAAGGAGTGCCATTCAGGGAAGCCTACAAAAAAGCCTGGCAAAAATAACAAAATCAAATTTTTTTCAAAAAATTTTCAAGCAATTTTTTTTCTTCAAGGATTTGCTGTTCACTTGTGCTTGTGCCGTGCTCAAAAATCAGGGGAATTTTTTTTATTTGGGGAATTGTTTTCATGAAAGCAATTGCTTCTTCGGAAGGGAGGGGCAAATGCTCATCTCTCCTTGGCGCGCCTTGTTTTGGCCTGCTGTAATGCACATGCATTTCAATTATTTTTTTCTTAAATGAAAGGATTTCTCCAAGGCGGGTTTCCGCAAGCGCATGGCCCATGTCAAAAAGCAGCCCTGCTTTTGAAAATTTTGCAAAAAGCAATTGAAAATCTTTTGCGGAATAAATCGCGGGCTTGAAGACAATCTGTGGCACGTTTTCAATGCCAAAGCCAATGCCTGTTTTTTCGCTGAGCTGCATAGCAAAATCAATTGCGGAACAAACCCCCCTTAATGCCTTTTCCTTTGAAATAGGGCTGCCTTCTTTTTCGCAATCCATTCCCATTTTGTTCCTGAAAATTGCTTTTGAAAGATAGCCAGGATGCACAGTGACGCACATTGCCTCGACAAGTTCTGCGGCTTTAAACATGTCAGAAAAAATTTTTTTGTTTTTTTTGGAAATGCCAAGTGAAAGGTTAAACCAATGATGTTCTTTCAGCGGGGGAAACATTCCATGGACAGTAAAATTCATTTTTGGAAAATCCTTTTTTATTTTGCGGAGGGTTTGCGAAATGCCTTTTTCAAAAGAATGCGCTGCACCGAGCTCCACAGTTGAAAATCCAAGGTCGCTTATGCGCTTAACTGAATCATAAACTGAAAAGTTTTGGAAAGCAAAATAACTTGAGCTTAATCCCACAAAAGGCAGAAAAATCACCTGAAGAATAATTGCGCCAAACCATTAAAAAACATTTTAATTACCAATACAATGGTTGAAATGAAGCTTGGCATAAAAAAAGCGTTTATTCTTGCAGGCGGCCTTGGGGAAAGATTAAGGCCATTGACTCTTGAAACCGCAAAGCCAATGCTCCCTGTTCTTGGAAAGCCAATTTTGCAGTGGAACATTGAATTGTGCAAAAAATTCGGTGTTGAAGAAATTGTCCTTGCAACAGGCTATAAGCACGGGCAAATTGAAACTTTTTTTAAAAACGGAGATTCTTTTGGCCTGAAAATTTTTTACAATGTGGAAGAAACTTTTTTGGGAACAGCAGGCGCCCTTAAATTTGCAGAAGAATTTTTTGGGAAAGAAGAAAAATTCATAATGATGAACGGCGACGAAGTAAAAGATGTTGATTTCAAGGCAGTGAATGAAACCCATGAAAAAAATTCCGCAATAGCAACAATTGCGCTGACAAAAATTGCAGATGCAAGGGACTTTGGAAGCGTTGAAATGAAAGGAGAAAAAATCCTCGCCTTCACTGAAAAAGACCCTTCTTTGAACAAGCCGGCATTGATAAATTCCGGAGCATATATTCTTTCCAACAAAATTTTTAGCCTAATTCCTGAAGGAAAGGTTTCAATTGAAAAAGAAACTTTTCCAAAAATAGCTGCCCTTGGAAAGTTATTCGGAAAAGAATTCAAAGGCCAATGGTTTCCCACAGACACTTTTGAAAGATACTCAAAAGCCCAGAAAGAATGGAAAGGCTGAAAGTAAAAAACAAGGCGGTTAAAATGGCAATTATGCGAAAAATAAAAAGAAAAGTCTTGCCAAAAAATCCAGACATCACAACACAGCCAAAGGAAGTAAAAATTGCCTGGGCATTTAAGCTGCTTCAGCAACCCGGATTAACAGATGCCCAGGTTGCCTTAAAATGCGGCTTGCCAGAAGAACAAATTTCTCGATTCCGACAGTCACCATTATTAAAGGAACCAATTAACAGAAAAAAACCAGTTCTGGCAAAAAAAACCTCAGTTGATTATTTTGGCAGAAGCACAAATTCGCCTCGGGAGTTGAAAAAAATGAAGATTCCAGCGCTTCCGGGCGAGGAAACCCTGGACATTGCCATAAAAGAAAAATCTTTTCTTGAATCCAAAGCAAAACAAGCCGTAATGCTTGCCCAAGAGGCTCGGCAAAACTACCGAAGGGCATTTGAAGAAGCGGGGGACCTGCGAAGGCAAGGAATCAGAAGGCAAGCACAACCTAATGACCCAATTTGGCTGACAGCAAATCAGCTGACAGCAAGAGCAGCTCGCTATAGTTCAGTTTTTGAACTCAACATGGCAATCCTGAAAAAAATTCAAAAATAAAGTACTGCAGGGAATTGCTTTTTTTTGGAGACTATTTCTCATACAGAGATTAAACCAGTTTCGCCTGGGAAGGACGTTCCAAAACAAGGAAGCAATTTCCCCTGCAGCTGGCATTAGTCAATCAAACAATCGCAAAAAATGGTTGCCGCTGAAACGCTACCAACCACCTCCAGTTGCCTGAGTACAATGTTTTTTTCGGTGAGCCTGAAAAAAACCAATGCCAAAATAATTATTGCCTCTGGAATATAAAAGCCAATATTTAACCTGGTAACGCGTGAAAATTAAGGCTGGTTTAAATATTTAAAATTAGGCAAAAGCCTTTTGAAGCGCTCGCAAAAGCCTTTTTGCAAGGCAAAAAGCCTTGGGAAAAATGCTTCGCAATGCTCGCTTTCAAAAGCCTCGTTGCAAAGCAGGGCTTTGTGACGCATCGCAAAAGCAAATGCTTTTGCAATGTGGGAAAAACAAGGCATTTTTAAAAAATAAAAAAAAGAGAAGGCTTTACCCGAACAATGAGCTCAAGCCTTCTGCTGCCGCTTCTTCGGATTTGGCTTCTTCCTGTGCCTTTTCCTTTGCGCCTTTTTCTTCTGTTTTGGCTTCAACTGCTGTTGCAGCAACTGCCACTGGCATTGCAGCTTTCTGGATTGCCTCGTCAATGTTCACTTCTTTCAGGGCTGACAAAAGGCCCTTTATTTTTGTGGAATCCGCTGTTATGCCGGCTGCTTTCAGGACATGGGAAAGCCCATCTTCAGAAATTTCTTTTTTTGCCGAATGCAGCAATAAGGCCGAATACACATACTCCATTTTTTCACCTCTTTTTTTTTGATAAAAAATAAAATTATTCCTTTTTTTCTTCCGCAGGCTGTTTTGCCTTTGCCAAGGCATCAATTGCATTTGCCTGCCTTACAGCCTTTGCAATAATCAATTCAATTGTTTCCTTTGTAGGATAAACAATTTCAACTGACAAATTCACTGCGCTCTGCACAGCCTTCATAATCTGCGCAAAAACCTGTTCAGAATCAATGTCCAAAACCTTTGGCAGGAACAACTGGCCATTCTCATAACACGCAACAATATTCAGGCCGACTTTTATTGGCTTGATGTCAAGCTTTGCAAGCACTCCAGCAACAGGCTTTGTTATTGCCTCGCCTTTTTTTGCAACAACCTTGTCCTTTACAATTGCAATTGTAGAGCCCTGCACCCTCACTTCAAGGCCTGCTGCCTTCAAATCAGAAAGCGCCGGGCCAGGAGGCAAACCAGTGTCAATTGCAGGAACAACAATATCCGCGGGCGCAATGGAACCGACTTTTGCGGAAACACTTCCCTTGTTTCTTTTAAGCAAGCCATAAAGCTCGAAAGAATCCATGTCAGTAAAAATAATTGCAACGCTTCCCTTTACAACAGGAATCAATTCAGTTGACTTCAAATTTGCCTCTTCCAAAGCCTTTTTGATTACCTTTGTCTTGGAAACACGCACAATTGCCTTTCCCTGCAATTTTTTTCTTACCCCTTGAAACAAATCTGCTGGAAAATTTGTCAAATCCGCAATTGCAATTACCTTGTACTGCGAAGCAATTTTCTTTAATTCAGAAAACTGGGCCTGTTTCCATTTCAAAATATGGCGCTTCATTCTTTCTCACCAACTTTTATTGAAGGGCCCATTGTTTCCTTCAAAAAAACAGATTTAATGCTCTGGGTTTTTCCGGGAACAGCATTCAGGACAGCGTCAAAAATAGCAAAGGCATTTGCAGACAACTGCTCGTTCTGCATTTTTTCATTGCCAATCACAACCTGCATAACAGGCATTGGCTTTCCCTTTTTGTTTGTCACCTTTGTAACAGAAGACATTTCAGACAAAGCGCTTTCAATCTGGGAAACATTTGGCTGAATAGGGCGGGGCATCTTGTTTTTTGGCGCAAGCTGTTGCCCCAAAAATTTTCCAATAGTAAGCATTACTGGGCCTTCAGCCAGCAAAACATCAAAAGCCTCAATAATCTGGGAAACATCCTTTTTTGTCAAGCCCTGAATATCGGATTCCATTATTACTCTGTCAGCCTTGCCTTTTATTTCATCCGCAAAACTCTTGCTTTTTGCAAAAACAATGACTTTTCCCCTGGTTCTTCCAGTGGCAAAAGGCATTACGACTTTCAGGTCAAGCTGGTTCTCTGCTTTTTTAAAATCCAGGCCTTTGAGATTAATCATTAACTCAATTGACTGTGTAAACTTTCTCTGCTTGCTTGAATCGCGCATTTTCTGCAGTGCAACTGAAAAATCATTCTTGTTCAATCAAAAAACCTCCCGCAGAGCCTTTTCTTGGAAAGAAAAGCCTCGGGAAAAGAAGCGTTTTTCAAGGAAAAACGCAATTGCCCAGCAATTCTGCCCTTAAAAAGGTTGGAAAAGAAACAATTTGCAAGGTGCAAATTGAACAATCCCAAAAGCGGTAGTTGCGGTCTCAAAAAGAGACTTACAAAACCAATTAATATACACAAAAAGTAATCGGAAAAGCTTAAAAACTTAGGCAATAATTATCTATCCGGTGATTTTATGAGTATAACACGCCCAGTCCAGAGAGAAAAGCAGAGAAGGCGGGTTGGAAAAACCCTGACAACAGGGCAAAGAATAAATTGGATGCGATTGAAAGTTACAGGCAAGACAATACCAGCAACTTTTCGGGGAGTGAACACTGGCCGTAGACAATGGTCAAGGCAAATGGTTCGGCCGGCCAACGCCGAAAGAAGAACCTATGATCCAGAAAAGGTTTACATAGCAGGGGACAAAAAAGCAACCTCTTTATTCTTAGGTCCAGGCGATAGAGTTATGACTACCCGAAGAACTCTTTCCAATATTGGCTCTGGGAATACTCCTATTATGAACAGGGACGTCGAACGCAGATATGACAGAAATACCACAAAGAGATTAAACAGAATTGCAAAACAAAGAGGCAAAGCAGAAAGAGCAAAATAAAAAATTAGCAATAAGTTATTCAAGAATTGAATCGAATTTTCCTTCTTTTATTTCTTTTTGGATTTCCCTTGCTTTTTTTTCTTCAATTGTAATGCCCATGCTGTCGCAGACTCCAACTACTTCTCTTGCGACTGATTTCAGCTTTACTGAGCCAGAAGAATCAATTTTCATTTTTGCGACTTTTACAACCTGTTCCATTGAAATATTGCCAACAGGCTGTTTTGGGTTTGCTGCTCCTGTTTCAAGGCCTGCTTCTTTTTTAATCAGGGCGCTTGTTGGAGGGCTTCCAACTGAAATTTCAAAATTTTTTTTGGAGTCAATGGAAATTTTTACTGGAATTTTCATTCCTGAAAAAGACTTTGTTTTTTCGTTGATTTGTGCAACAATAAGGCCAATGTTCACTCCAAGAGGGCCTAAAGCAGGGCCTAAGGGGGCTGCTGCAGTTGCTTTTCCAGCTTCAACCAAAACACTTATATCGGGCATATAGATAACCAAACCTAAAAATTTTATTCTTTTAAGACCCTTATGTTTTCCGCTTTTAATGTAACGGGAATTTTCACTGCCGCTTCTAAAAGCTCTACAACAACTTCTTCTTTTGCGTCATTTACGCGCATTACTCTTGCTTTTTCTCCCTTGAAAGCGCCGGAAATAATTTCAATTTTATCATGTTCCTTAATGGATTTCATTAAGGGCTTTGATTCCAGCAAAACACCTATTTCCTTGATGTCAACAGAGCCTTTTACAATTCCCTGGCCCTTGATGTGGGGGGCGCCTGCAATTGCATTTCTTACATTCAATTCATCCTGAGCTTCAATAAGGATATACCCTTTGAGGCCTGGAATGACTGCAATGCTGTAAACAGGCAGGGCATCAACCTTGATTTTTTGGCTCAAAATGTCAACTACAAGGCTTTCTTGCCCAACAGTTGTGCGAACCGGAAACAACATAAAAAAAACCTAATCCAAATTTGTTAAAAATTATAATTTTGCAAATCCAATTCCCGTAAGGACAAAAAATAATTGCACAAAAACCCCTATTACGCCAATTATTATTATGCCGATTGCAGTGACTTTTATCATTGCCATGAATTCATCCTTCGAGGGCTTTTTTGCAATTACAAGCACTCTTTTTGAAGAAGCCAGAAAGGAAAAAAGTTTTTCTCTCAAGCCAAAATTAAACTGAACCATAAAAAAAACCATTGATTGCATTTGCAAGCAAGTAAGCAGCGATTAATACAAAAAAACTGTTAAAAAAGGTTTTTAAAGCATTGGTAAAAACCCTAAAACCCGAATTCAAATTAATTTCAGGTGAATTTTATTCCCAAATCAATTTCTCCGCCTGGTTTTTCCCTGAGAAGCACTCCGTCGGAATTGTCAAGATAGGGGAATTTTCCGCCTGCAATTACAATCATTGCCTGAATCTGGTTTTTTGGAATTGTATCATCAATCATTGCGCCCCAGATAATATGGGCATTGTCACTGATTTTTGCTGAAACAGTTTCAACAATCATTTCCGCTTCCCTCAAAGTCATGTCGCTTCCGCCAATGACATTAACCAGGGCACGGTTTGCATCGCTAATGTCAACATCAAGCAAAGGGCTTGTAAGGGCTTTTTCAACTGCTTCCAGTGCCCTTGCTTCTCCTGCTTCAGAGCTTCTTGATTCTCCAAGCCCAATCATTGCTGCTCCACCTCTCTGAAGAATAGTCCTCAAATCAGCAAAATCAAGGTTAATAAGGCCTGGTTTTGTAACCATTTCAGTAATTCCCTTTACAGCATTTGTCAAAACTTCATCAGCAACCTTGAAAGCAGCATTCACTGGCAAGTCAGGCGCTATTTCCAAGATTTTGTCATTTGGAATGACTATTACTGTATCGGCATGCTTTCTCAAATTGCTAAGGCCGTACATTGCGTTTTCCATTCTTTTTCTTCCTTCAACAGTAAAAGGCAAAGTAACAACGCCAATTGTAAGGGCTTTCATTTCTTTTGCAATTTCCGCAATTACTGGGGTTGCTCCTGTTCCTGTTCCGCCGCCCATTCCACAGGTAATAAAAACAAGGTCTGTTCCCTGCAAAGAGTCTGCAAGCTCTTCAAGGCTTTCCCTTGCTGCGCCTTCCCCGACAGTAGGGTCAGAGCCAGAACCAAGGCCTCTTGTAAGCTCTTGCCCAATAAGAATTTTTTTGTCACAAAGCGTGCTTAACAAGTCCTGTGCATCAGTGTTAATTCCAAAAGTCTCTGCGCCAGCAATTTTCACTTCTGTCATTCTTTCAATTGTATTGCAGCCGCCGCCACCAACCCCGATTACCTTGATTTTTGCCTGCGAGGCTTCCAATAATTTTACAAGCTCTTCATCGGTTTTCGGGGTTTTTGAAACCTTTTCCCCGTCAGTTCTTTTTGCACCGGTATTTGATTTTGCACGGGCAATTGCTTTTTTAATCACGCTTTCCATAAACACCCCTTCAACAACTTCAATAAGATAAACACGATTTCAAGCAGTCAAATATTGCTTCAATGTTTCTCTGCTTGACATCGTGAAGGCAAGAAATTAATTCCTTCAAATTAATTAACAATAGCATATTCCTAATTGAAAAGGAATATAAATCTTGCCACACTACATAGAGGGAAAAAATAAATACGGGAAACAACAAATAGTATTCCTGGAAAGGTCTGAATGTCAAAAGAAATCCTGAAAACAGTGCGCGAACTTAAAAGCCTGCATATACAGGGCAAAAGCAATGTGAGAAAGGCAATTGTGCTTGCGTTAAAAAAAAGCGCTGAACAGAGCAGGGCAAGGACAATTATTGCTTTCAGGCGGGAAATGGAAAAAGCGGCCCACGAATTGATAATTGCAAGGCCGACAGAACCGGAAGCAAGGACTGCGGTAAGAATAATCCTGAAAGCGGCTTCAATTCAAAGCCAGAAACTTGAAGAAATAAAACATGAAACAATAAAAGCGGCTTCTGATTATGAAAAAAACAGGGCAGAAGCAATGAAGGCAATTGCGGAATACGGGGCAAATTTAATTCCGCACAATGCAATTATTTTCACGCATTGCCATTCGCACACAGTGGAAGAAATTCTGAAAAAAGCAAGGCACAAAATAGAATATGTGATTGCAACAGAAACAAGGCCGCTTTTCCAGGGCAGGATAACTGCAACAGAGCTTGCAAAGGCAGGCATAAAAGTAAAAATGATTGTTGATTCAGCTGCTTCGCGCTTCATGTACCAGGCAGACATGCTGTTGACCGGGGCTGATGCTGTGCTCAGCGAGGGAAGCGTTATAAACAAAATCGGCACTGCACAATTGTCGCTTGTTGCGGGAAAAGAGGATGTTCCGCATTTTGTTGCAAGTTCTTCTCATTGCTTTGAGCCAATGAGCTATTAAGGAATTCCTGAAGAAATAGAAGAAAGGCCTTCTGCAGAAGTCTGGGAAAAAAAGTTGAAAGGAGTGGAAATAAAAAATCCTGCTTTTGACGTTACTCCTGCGCATTTTGTAAAAGGAATAATTACTGAAAAAGGAGTTTTCTCACCTGAAGGATTTGCAGTGCAGATGTACAGCGAGCTTGGAATTGCTGGCAGGAGAGAAGAGTTTTCAAGCCTCTACAAATTATGGAAACCAAAAGGTGTGTAACATGAGGCTTCCGCGGTTTTTCAGAGAGTTGTTTGCAGGAAAAAAAGCAACTGAACCAAGGCCTGAAAGCATTGATTTAAAGCAAAAAAGAGGCGCAAGATTGTCTGGCAAGCCAGGCGGAAAGCGCTTTCTTGCATATTCCCCTGAATTCAAAAAATTTGTAAGGGACCACA